>SKNT01000132.1 GCA_007120385.1 Balneolales bacterium | reverse complement strand
CTCCGGAACATCAGGAAACCTGACGTCAGCCAGCAAAACGATTGGCGTCAAGAAAGCCCGGAAGCTTGAGGGCAGTCCGGAAGTGTCAGGTCAGCCCAAATACAACAGGATGGACCAGAAGTAACAGGGCGCCTGATTGCTGCGAAAAAGCCAAGAATTCAATAAAAAACCAAACCAGTGCACAAACAAAGAAAAACGTTATGACAAACCAACAAATCAATCAACCTGTCTGGACCGCCTTGATCACGCCGCTTACGGCTACCGGACAGCCGGACCTTTCCAGCTTCGAGCAGCTTCTCCGCGAGCAGGAGGAGGCCGGCAACGGCGTGCTGATCCTAGGAAGCACCGGTGAGGCCCTGAACCTGTCACCGGAAGAGCGGCGGCTGATCGTGGAGTTTACCACCTCGATGAACCTGCGCGTGCCTGTGATGGCCGGCGTGGGCGGACATCATCTGCCCGACGTGATCTCCTGGCTCAGTTATCTTGAGACGCGTGCCATTGACGCCTATCTGATGGTCACGCCGCTGTACGCCAAGCCTGGCCGGGAGGGGCAGTTTCACTGGTTCTCGACACTGATGGATTTCGTCAGCCGCCCGGTGATGCTGTACAATATCCCCGGCCGCACCGGCACCGCGCTCAATCTGGAAACCGTGCAGCGGTTGCGGGAACACCGCAATTTCTGGGCCATCAAAGAGGCCAGCGGTTCGGTATCGGATTACCTGGAATACAAGCGTGCATCCGGTGGTGCCGTGATGTACAGCGGCGATGATGTGATGTTGCCGGACTTTGCCGTATACGGCGCCGCGGGTGTGGTTTCTGTGGCCGCGAACGTCTGGCCCCGGGCAACCCGCTTTTACAGCGAGCTGGCGCTTGCCGGTTCTCTGACGCAGGAGGACGTGGCCCTGTGGAAGCGTGCTGCCGGGTCGCTTTTTGTGGCATCCAACCCTGTGCCGACCAAGGCCGTACTGGCTGAAGAAGGCCGCATCCGCACATCGGAGGTCAAACTGCCGCTGCACAGGAACGACATGACATCACTGGAGCTGGTCAGCACCTGTTCCGCCGAAATCCGGAACTGGTTCGATGCGCGCGACAAGGAATGCACCCCCGTACATGCCGATGCACGACCCGGCAGGCAGGAATGAAGAAAACATGATTGCAGACAATAATTTATCACACCATGGACCGTAGAAACAACACTTTTGCAATGAAACAGGAAGCAGGTAATCAGGAAGCAGATAATCGGGAAACAATGGATCAGGAAAAGAACAAAGCCGGATGGGAACAGACCCTGCGCGATCTGGAAAGCGGGAAGGTACGCAGCGCCGTGAAGAAGAACGGGCGCTGGGAGGCGAACATCACGGTCAAGGAAGCCATCCTCGAGGCATTCCGGGCCGGTGTGATGACCGAATACGAAATGTTTGTAGACAAACACAATCTTCTGCCGCAGAAGTTTACGCTGAATCGAAAGGTGCGTGTGGTTCCGGGCGGCACATCGGTGCGCTGCGGCGTGTTCATCGCCCCCGGTGTGATCATCATGCCGCCATCCTATGTCAATATCGGCGCTTTTGTGGATGAACACACTATGATCGACTCCCATGTTCTGGTCGGTTCCTGCGCACAGATCGGCAAGCGGGTGCATCTTTCGGCCGGAGTGCAGATCGGCGGGGTCCTGGAGCCGGTCAGCGAGTCGCCCGTGATTGTGGAGGACGACGCTTTTGTGGGAGCCGGTTCGGTGCTGGTGGAAGGCGTCCAGGTCTCCCGGCGTGCCGTCATCGCCCCGGGTGTGAAGCTGTCGCGCGGCGTGCCGGTCTATGACTGCGTCAACGAAAGGCGCCTGGATCAGGGCGAACCGATTCCGGAGGATGCGGTTGTCGTTCCCGGAAGCCGGCCTGTTTCGGAGCGGCTGGGATGGGCGCGGCAGAACGGCCTGCAGGTTGCCTGTGCACTGATCATCAAGTACCGCGACGACAAGAGCAATGCTTCACTGGAACTGGAGGACGCCCTGAGATGAATTTTGAAAACAAGCCGGTTGATAAGGACAACGTCATCCGTCCGGCCGCGCGCATGGAGCTGCTTCCGGAGTACGTTTTCGGACGACTCAACGCCGAAAAACAGCGCCGCCGGGCCGAAGGGATCGATATCATCGATTTCGGCATGGGCAATCCCGACATGCCGGCATCGTCCGATGCCGTGGACAAGATCCGCCAGGTGCTCGATGACGAAAAGTCCCACCGCTACTCCCGCGCCATCGGCATCCCCCACCTGCTGCGCGCCGTGGCCGATCACTACGAGTCCGGCTACGGGGTGGAACTGGACTCCGAAACCGAGATCATCACCACCATCGGCAGCAAGGAGGGGTTGTCGCATCTGTCACTGGCGCTGCTGGGACCGGGCGACCGCTGCGTGGTTCCCGAACCCCATTTCCCCGTTCACATGTGGAGTGCCGTGATCGCCGGCGCCGAAGTCACAACCATTCCCGTGACCGATGATGCCGGTGCCATGATCCGCTCAATAGAGCAGCAGACTGTGCAAACGGTAGCATCCGGTCCGCCGAAGGTACTCTACCTCAACTTCCCCCACAATCCGACCGGGACGACGGTCGACCTGCCGTTCTTTGAGGAGATGGTGGCCTGGTGCCGGAAACACTCGGTGATCCTGATCCACGATTTTGCCTACAAGGATATCACCTTTGGCGGGTACCGGGCCCCCAGCGTGCTTCAGGTTCCGGGTGCCAGGGAAATTGCCGTGGAATTCTTCACCATGAGCAAATCCTACAATATGGCGGGATGGCGATGCGGATTTTGCGCAGGCAATGCCCGCATCATCGCGCTTCTTTCACGCATCAAGGCCTTTTTTGACTACGGGATGTTCACCCCCATCCAGGTGGCCGCCATTGTCTCGCTGCGCAAGAACAGCGACGAAGTCAGAAAGCTGGCGAAAAAGTATGAAAACAGGAGGGATGTGCTGCTGGAGGGACTCGCACGCGCCGGATGGCACATCCCGTCCATGCGCGGCGCCATGTTTGTCTGGGCTCCAATCCCTGAGCCCTGGCGCGGAATGGGATCGTACCGTTTCGCCGAATGGCTGCTTGATGAAGCCGAGGTGCTGGTGACACCGGGAAACGGATTCGGCGAGGCAGGGGAGGGCTGCGTGCGGATGAGCCTGGTCGAAAACACCCACCGTATCCGCCAGGCCGTGCGTCAAATCCATCGCGCCATGCGCCATTTTACCCCTTGACGGGCTGGCTCGCATTGCTTAACTTATATAAAAATCTATATACGTCACCGCGCAGATTGCATTTGCAAAACCATGCATATGGCAAGCGCGATGTACGAGATCAAACCGTTATCCATCCACACAAATAATTGCTATTATGCCTTTGTACGAATACCGATGCAAGGAATGCGGTGAAGTGGTTGAGTTCCGCTCTTCCATGGCCGCCAAAGAGGAAATGGCCACCGCGCTGCGTTGCGAGACATGCGGTTCCGGCAGCTTTGCCCAGATATTCAGCGGCTTTGCCGTGACCAATGACACCAAAACATCGCCGTCCGGCACGCCGCCCATGGGTGGTTGTCCCGGCGGGATGTGTGCCTGCAATCAATAATCCAAAATGAAAAGAACGCTTCCCCTCGTTATACTGCTGCTGCTTTTTGCCGGCAGCTGCAGCACCGTGCAACGCCTCGCAGGCTACCAGGAACCCGATATTCGCTACACCGATGTCAGCGTCGAGGGAATTTCGCTGGATCAGATCGATCTGAAATTCCACTTCGAGGTCGACAACCCGAACCGCGTGGGAATCAACCTGGAGGAGTATGCCTACAGCCTGCTCATCAACGAGTACAACTTTCTTAGCGGCTCGCACCGCGAAAAGCTTGAAATTGCATCGCGCGGAACAGGTTCCATAGCCCTGCCGCTGACCATATCCTACCGGGAACTGTACGAGTCGGTCTCATCGGTCGTCCGCGCCGACAGTTTTCAATACACGCTTAACACCGAGATGGGGGTGGACATACCCGTTTATGGCAAAATGATGATCCCGGTTTCGGTTGAGGGATCGCTTCCGCGCCTGAGGATGCCCGAGGTGGCTTTTTCCGGCTTCGATGTGAACTCGCTCTCGTTTTCCGGGGTGGATATGACCCTGACCCTCAACGTCACCAATCCCAATCCCATGGGCATCAAGCTGTCGGATCTCAATCTGGCCGCATCCATCGGCGGTCACGACCTGGCCGGACTTGACGTTGCTGACCTGTCCGTGGGATCCGGCGAAAACCTCTCCGTGCCCGTTCGGTTCAGCATGGGCCTGGGCGGACTCGGCAGCACCCTGATCGACATGCTGCGGGGCAGCCGCGATTTCAATTATGAGGTCAAGGGGGATGGACTTGTTGAACTGGACCACCCGGCCTTTCGCGACATGAAACGCCTGCCGTTTCACCTGACCGGCAATTATCGTGTCACGAACTAAACGGCACCGCGACACGGAAAAATGATATGAGAAATTCGAAGATTGGAACCCGGCCATACGGATCTGCAGCGAATAATACTATTATGGAGGCAATGATACCGCTGTTGCCGCTACCGCTGCCGCTGCCCGGAAAACTCGCGGGCCTTCTGGTTGCAGTTCTGTTTCTTTCGGGTGGATGCGGTTCCGGCAATGGCGAGCATCCGTCCGATGCACAGGAAGCGGACAGCCCGGTGGAATCCCGGCATCAGGAACGTCATCGGGATCAGCAGAGCGATCAGCTCCAGGAACGCCAGCAAGAGCGGGAGAAGCAAAAACAGGCCGGAGAAGAAGTGACACAGGATTTCTGGTCCCGTTTGCATGAGCATTGCGGCGAGGCGTTTGAGGGACGGCTTGTCACGGCGGCACCCGGGTTTGACCTGCTGGATGGCAGCGAACGTCTGATCGTGCACTTCCGGAGCTGTACGGATTTTGAAACGCGCCTGCCGTTTCATATCGAAGAGGGCCCCGACGCATGGGACCGCTCGCGCACCTGGGTGTTTTTCAACCACGGTGCTGACGGTCTGGAACTGCGGCACGATCATCGCCATCAGGACGGATCCGAGGAGGACAATACCTGGTACGGCGGCGATGCGATCGAAGGAGGCGCATACTGGCAGCGTTTTGTCTACCCGCCGCGAACCGAGGAAATGGGTGTTTTCATGGGATGGCGCGTGGAAATCCACCCAAATGAGCGATTTACATATGGCACCATGCGCGATGAGGAATGGACGTTTCGCGTCGATTTTGACCTGAGCAAGGCCGTGGAACCGCCTCCGCCCCCGTGGGGATTCTGATCTGCGGGAATTGTAAACGGCAATACCGGCTCCGGTTTCCGGAACTATTGCCACTGCCGGATGCGGGTGTCAGTTCCTGTTCCGGTAATTCAAGCCAGTGCCGGTTCCGACGAAAAGAGCGCCTCCAGCCGTACCCGCTCGGTGCGGACTGCCTCGGCCAATGACGCAAGGTTCTCGTCTCCATACGCTTTGCCGGCGGCGATTTCCTCACAGTAGTCCATGCTTTCGACCAGATTGTCGCGCAGGGTGCGGATCCGTTTCATGCCTTTCGGGTCATCGGGATCGGTGATGGTGATCTGCTGGGCAATGTAATCCACGTACATGGCCATCTCCTTCGCATACATATGCGGACGGTGCGCGGGCACCAGCGACGGGCCGCGTCCGTAGATATGGTCAACCATTTCACGCAGGCTGTAGGTGCGGTTGAACCAGGCCAGGTTGGGACCCGGGCAGATGGCCTGCGGTCCGCGGCCTTCCCGGATGATGCCCAGGGCAATCAGCGATCCGTTGCCGAGATGGTCGCACAGGCAGCTCTTCTCGAGCACCTCGCCGCGGCGTTTTCTTCGTTCGGCTTCATCCAGCCCAGCCCGGTCGATCTCGGACAGTTTGAGTACCTGGTACTCGGAGGATGCGGTGCAGATGGGTTCTTCGGTGAATTCGGTGTTGAACTGCAGGAATCCTTTCGGACACGGCGAGCCGGGTTTACCCTTGCTGGAGCGCTCCTCAATCCACTTGTGTGCTCCTGAGTTGCGCACGTTGTTGAACGGAATTCCCAGCGGTGATGCCCCGCTGAGGTAGAGATCGTCCTCCCCGGCGTTTTTAAGCAGCTCAAGGGTGGGGGCGTCGACCGGTGTGGCCTCGGGGACCAGCAGGAAGGGCGTGCCCCAGCCGGTACGGTCCATGCCGTATTCGCGCAGCATCCGGTCGTTCTCACCGGCGGTGCCGATTCCGCCCTGTACGGTCACCAGCGGTACTTCCTTGCGGGCCGATTCGGGATAATCCCAGCCCATGCTTTCGTAAAATGAGTCGATGAGCGGCTGGAATGTGCTCGAAAGCTGATCTTTCTTCTCGTGGAACTCGCGCAGGATGAACGGCAGAAGCTGGCCCTCGGATGCAAAAGCGTGTCCGCCGCAGTTCAGTCCCGACTCGATCCGGAATTCGGATATCTCCAGCCCTTTCTTGGCCAGAAATTTGCCCTGGATGAGCGCGGAGCGGAAGTCGCTGACCTTCAGGATGATCTTTTTCTTGAGCTCGCCGGCGGCATCACGGTAGAAATCACGGAACTCGCCCATGTAGGCGAACAGGCGCGGATTGAATCCGGCCGAAAGCACCACCGATCCACGAACGGTGCTCATGGCGAACCCGCGGAAAGCGGCGTTGGCGTCACTGAACTCGACACTCATGGGCTTGCCGCCGCTGCCATTGAGCAGGCGGTCGAGCTTGGTCATGATGTTCACGTCGATGGCTCCAGGGCTCATCATGGAAGTCAGATTCTGCTCCAGCGCTTCACGGTCCACCGATGGAGACATGGCCTTGAGCTGTTCCCATGCATTCTTCAGGGTGGATGCGTCCGGCAGCATTTCAAAATACTTAGCCTTGTCGTTTTCCGAGAAAAACGGCTCGTTGCAGAGCGCTTCGAATTTGTGGCGGACAATCTCGTCGACCGTGTTCAGGTAGGCGGTTATACGGCGGGCGCGTCCGTCCTCGGCATTGCGCGGGATGCTCTCGAAAGGCAGGTCGTACTCACCCGCGTAGTATTTGCGGATCCGTTCGACCAGCAGGTCGTCGACGATGGAGATCACCGAATCGATGCCGAAGGGCGCCACGCGGATTGGAGTATCAATGGAATGTCCGGTCCCCATTACCGGAATATGGAATGTGTGAGCAAGTGTTGTCATGGCAACGAAATATCTTTCAATAAAAGATCAGAAGTGAATAAACCCTACATGTGTGAATAAAACCAACCGAAATGGCAGCGATAGTAATGTGACAGTCCGGAAATAATAAGAGGTAAGTTACATATTATACTTACCATAAGCATAGAATACGAATAAAAAACGTAAGCATCCACCCACAAGTTGCCTTGCACCTCGTAAAAAAATGAAAAGACTTGACATAAAGTTGTCAGGTTGATGGCCTGACCGGATGGGTATCATCTTGCTGATGACGTTCAGCATCGGCCGCGGGTCAAGCCCGGAATTTCTAAACCGCACCTGAATGGAAGCGAAGCCCGGCACCCCGGTGGCTTCAATGAATCACAAGTATTTACAAGTTCAATCTGAATTATTTTTATTGAATAGATATCTTGGAGGATCATTTCACATACTCACGATTACTTTTATGATAAACTCCAGACTTTTTATTCTGATCCTCGGAACAGCCTTCCTGGCAGCCACCTGCAATTCCTCAACCGATCCCGAATCCCGCCCGGAGACTCCGCCCGAAGTGGACGCCCGCTATTTCGCCATGCCGGAGCACAATCTGGAACGCATATCCTCCGACAGGCAGGATTTCTACGTCCAGACCGTCCTGGAAGGGCTCGGCGTGCCGTGGGGCATGGCGTTCCTGCCCGATGACCGCGTGCTGATCACCGAGCGCTCGGGCGCCATCCATATTGTCGAGAACGGCGAGCTGCGCGAGCAGCCGCTGGACAACACGCCCGAGGTGTACGCGCACGGACAGGGCGGGATGCTCGACATCGCCCTGCATCCGGATTACGAAAACAACGGGTGGATCTACATCACCTATTCGCGTCCCGACGGCAGCGGCGGTTCCAACACCGCGCTCAAGCGCATGCGTCTGGACGGATACGGCTTCACCGATGCGGAGCTTCTTTTTGCCGGTGAGCCCGCCTATGACAGGCGACAACATTTTGGCAGCCGCATCGTGTTTGACGATGACGGGTACGTCTATTTTTCCATCGGCGACCGCGGTGTGATGGCGTCGGCGCAGGACCTGTCCACCCACACCGGCGTGGTGATCCGGCTGCACGACGACGGCCGGGTGCCGGACGACAACCCTTTTGTGAATCCCGCCAGCCTGCCTGAGGGACAGTCCGAGGCCCGTCCCGAGATCTACGCCTGGGGCACGCGCAACATCCAGGGCATGCAGCTTCATCCAGAAACGCGTGAGATCTGGTCGCACGAACACGGTCCGCGCGGCGGCGACGAGATCAACATCATCCGTCCGGGCCTGAACTACGGCTGGCCCGAGATCACGCACGGCATCAACTACGACGGCAGTATCATCACCCCGGACACGGCCCGCGAGGGCATGGAGCAGCCGCTGCTGCACTGGACGCCGTCCATCGCCCCGTGTGGCATGGCGTTTGTCACCGGCGACCGCTATCCCGGCTGGCAAAACAGCCTGATGGTCGGCACGCTGGCCCCGCGCTATCTGCATCGCGTCGAGCTCGACGGCGAACGTGTGGTGGCCGAGGAGGAGCTGCTCCCCGGCATCGGCAGGGTCCGTGATGTGCGCCTTGCCCCGGACGGTTACCTGTATGTGGCGACGGAAAACCCGGGCATCATTTATAGGCTGATCCCGGCAGAGTAGATTTTTTCCTGACCGCACGGCTATATTGCCGGCCACTTGCACTGCACAATCCAAACGGAAGCCATCAGGCCGGTTGACCTTCATGACGCAATCAGGATCCAGTCAGTCAGAGTCCAAACAATCGGAATTGAACCAAGCCGCATCCGGAAATGAAGCCACGGACCACCCGCTGCTTCAAGATCCCGGCTGGCTGGATGTGATGTTGCGCCACTATGACCTGGACGCATCCGGGTTCGCACTGCGCTTTGCCGGACGGACCGGCTGGCCGGTGCGCGAGATCGCCGAACAACGGCACTGCTATCCCAGGGCGGAAGCCAAACTGGGTCTATTGCACCGCCCCGGTATGATCTATCTGCGCGAGGCACTGGAGCAGGCATCGGGATTCGCGGCGGCGACGTGGCGGGCGCAGACTTGGGTCGCGGCAGGAGGATCTCCCGGCCACAACTACCGGGTCGCCGATCTTACCGGCGGACTTGGTGTGGATTCGGCCGCTTTTGCCCGCGCCGGGGCGCAGGTGGACTACTGCGAACGCCAGCCGGTCCTGGCGGCAATCGCCCGGCACAATCACGGCCTGCTGGAGCTCGCACCGCGCATCCGCTGGCACACCGGCGATGGCATGGAATGGCTGGCGTCCCGGCCGCAGGAGGGCAGCCAGAATGAATCCGGTCTGCCCGAGGCCCGGAAACTGGACCTGATTTACATCGACCCGTCCCGGAGGCCTGGTGGAAAACGCGTACTCTCGCTGCAAGACAGTGAACCCGATGTAACGCGCCACCTCGCACTGATCCGCTCCGCCACGCATCGATATCTGATCAAGCTTTCCCCCATGATGGATCCGGTGGATGCGGCCCGGTCCCTGGAAGATTGCGTTGCCGTGATTGCCGTTTCGGTGGACGGGGAGCTCAAGGAGTTGCTGGCGGACTGCATTCCGGTGCAGGGGGAGAAGCAGGCGCAGGGGCAGCGGCAGGGGAGTTCGGGGCAGCATCGGACACCGGTACAGTACAAGCACCCGGTACACCATGCCGTCATGCTGGATGCATCCGGCAACGAGCGCTTCCGTTTCAGCAATGAATCCGGAGCCCCTGGAGCAACCGGCACAGCAGGAACACCCGGATCACACGACACTTCCACCGCCGCGGAGATGCGCGCGGGTCCGGCCGGCACCCTGCTGTTCGAACCCGATCCGGCCCTGTTCAAAATGCGGCTCATCGACGAGGCCGCCCGTCGATACGGCCTGGTCCGCATCCACCCGGAAATCGGATACCTTACGAACCGGCCCGAATCCCCGGAGCCATACCCGTCGGATTTTCCCGGCAAGACCTATCGCATCCGCCATATCCTGACCTTCAAACCGCGTGCACTGCGGAAATGGATGGCCGAAAACGAGCTCGCCGGCGTGCATATCCACCAGCGCGGATTTCCGCTGACAGTGGACCAGCTATACCGCAAATTGGGGTGCCGGATGGGGGAGGATGCGCATCTGTTTGCCACGACGGCTCATGACGGGCAGAAAGTGGTCATTGTGGCCGACCGGATCGGTTGATATCGGCCAGATATCGTCGCATTTGTGATTTCCGCGCTTTAGGTATTCCCGTGAATGTCCTATTATTCGGGTGATTTCAGCACGCAATTGCAGAACATCAACATTTCGATAATTTTCGCACACATGAACCGAAGGTCACGAAGTGCTATGTCCATGACTGGGCATCAGGCATCAGGCCGGACACACAGGAGCATGATTATAATTGTCATGGACATTCTATGTGACCATATGAATCAGAAATTTTAAACAGATGAAATGGCCATGACCGGGCTGACGCCAGGACACACAGGCGCATGATTAAAACCGGTCATGGAATTGCATGTGACCGCTTGAATCCAAAATTTTAAACACATGAAAGGTATTGTACTTGCCGGGGGGACCGGCTCGCGGCTGTATCCGCTCACCAAGGTGACCAACAAGCACCTGCTTCCGGTCGGAACCAAGCCCATGATCTACTATCCCATTGAGAAACTGACCGGGGCCGGCATCCGGGAAATTCTGATCGTAACCGGCACCGAGCACATGGGCGACGTGGTGAGCCTGCTTGGTTCGGGCAAGGATTACGGGTGCCGCTTTACCTACAAGGTGCAGGACGAGGCGGGTGGCATTGCCCAGGCGCTCGGTCTGGCCGAGAATTTTGCCGGCGGGGACGCCATGACCGTAATACTGGGGGATAACGTGTTCGAGGATGACCTGACCGATGCCGTCTTGGATTACCCGGGCGAAGGCGCATCGATCATGCTCAAGGAGGTCAATGATCCCACGCGCTACGGGGTGGCCGAACTGGATGGCAACAGGATCGTCGGCATCGAGGAGAAACCGTCCCGGCCAAAATCCAATTTTTGTGTGACCGGTGTTTATATGTACGATGCCAAGGTGTTTAATCACATTCGGACCCTCAAACCCTCCGGACGCGGCGAGCTGGAAATCACCGATGTCAACAACCACTACATCCGCGAGGGCAAAATGCAGTTCAGTGTGATGAAGGGTTCGTGGACCGATGCGGGGACGTTTGATTCGCTTTGGCGGGCCAACGAGCTGATGCACCGGACGGAGAATTCCTGAGTCTGATTTTATGTGCACAGAATCGAACGAAGACAAAACGGCTATGAGCAAAGCCAGTGCCGCCAGCCAGGGTCGCACCGACAGCAATATCCTCAAATGGCTGGTGCTTGGTGCGTCGGGGCAGCTTGGACGCGATTGGGTCCTGGCACTGGAGAAGGACGGGGTGGATGTGACCGGTCTGGGGCGACGCGAACTGGACATCACCCGCGCCGCTGAGGTGCAGCGGGTCGTGAAGCAGGTCGGACCGGATGTCATCGTGAACTGCGCTGCCTACACCAATGTGGATCAGGCCGAGTTGGAAACCGGGCAGGCCGAAGCGGTCAATACCCATGCCCCCGGAATCCTGGCACGCGCTTCCGCCGAAGCCGGAGCCCTGCTGGTCCACTATTCCACCGACTATGTCTTCCCGGGTCTGCCGGAACACCGGCGCGAATATCCAGACGGATACCCTGAGAGCTTCCCCCCGGATCCGGTCAATGCCTACGGGCGCACAAAATGGCTTGGTGAGCAGCAGATCCGCGCACAGAACGGTCCTTATCTGATCATCCGGACCTCCTGGCTGTGCGGCCGGCATGGTGGCAACTTCATAGCTGCCATGCTCCGCCTGGCCGGCGAGCGCAACCGGCTCAGAGTGGTCAACGACCAGTTCGGCTGTCCCACATTCACCGAGCCGGCTGTCTTCAATTCACGCGTCCTCATAGAAAGGGGAGTGAGGGGCACGATTCATCTCAGTTCCGGCGGAGTCACTTCCTGGCACGATTTTGCCCGGGAGATATTCCGTATCAGAGGACTGGATGTCGCCCTTGAGGCCATCCCGTCTTCCGGATATCCGACACTGGCAGGTCGGCCGAAATGGTCGCGGCTGGATATCCGGCAATTGGCCGGAGTCCCCGGAACACGTATTTTACCATGGCAGGAAGAGCTGGAGCGCTTCCTGCATGATTTGCCGTAACGCAGGCGCTTCAGAAGCGCCGCCCGGCGGCATAAAGCCGGCAGAACGCCGGTTGTAACATAACAGGCAACAGCAGCAGAAAACACAATTATGGAATTTATCCCGACCGATCTGGAGGATGTGATTCTCATCCGGCCGATGATCTTTCAGGACAAGCGGGGCTTCTTCACCGAAACCTTTCGTCTGAACAAGTTTCACAAAGCGGGCATCCGCAAACCATTTATTCAGGACAACCTTTCGCAGTCGGTGAAGGGAACCCTGCGCGGTCTGCACTACCAGATCGTCAACCCCCAGGCCAAGCTGGTCATGGTCACCGAAGGGGAGATCCTGGATGTGGCCGTGGACATTCGCCGGAACTCCCCCAATTTTGGCAAGTATGTCAGCTGCCGGCTCTCTGAAGAGAACAAGGAATTGCTCTACATTCCGGAAGGTTTTGCGCACGGTTTTTTTGTACTTTCCGAACGGGCAACGTTCCTCTACAAGTGCACGGACTATTACAATCCGGCCGGGGAGCGCGGCATCCGGTGGAATGACCCCCGGATCGGAATCGACTGGCCGGTGGAAGAACCCATCCTGTCGGAAAAAGATCGCAGCCTTCCGTTGCTGGAGGAACTCGACGATGCGGATATTCCGGCATGACCACGGTGTTCCCGTCCGGAACAACAAGTGCCACCGCACCCGTATCCAATCAGTTTCTTACACTTGAAAAATAATAGATGCTTGAACCGAAGGTCACGAAGTGCTATGTCCATGACGGCAACCAACGACACACAGGAGCATGATTTTAATTGTCATGGACATTCTATCTGACCTCTTGAATCAATAATTATAAACACATGAACCGAAGGTCACGAAGTGCTATGAACATGACAGCCACTGGCTGACACACAGGAGGATGATTAAATCCTGTCATGTGAATTCATTCTGACCATATGAATCTAAATTGATTTAAACAGATGAAAATACTAGTCACTGGTGGAGCAGGATTTATAGCATCCAATCTGATACTTTTTCTACTATCGGGGAGAAAGGACGTATCCATCCTGAATCTGGACAAACTGACCTATGCCTCAGATCTGAGCTATCTGAAGCCGGTGGAAAACGACCCGCGGTACCGGTTTGTGCAGGCAGATCTGGTAAATCGCGAGACGGTGCGAGAGATTGTCCGGGATTTCTGTCCGGATGGCGTAATGCACCTGGCGGCCGAATCGCATGTGGACAACTCGATCACGGGTCCCGAGCCGTTTGTCATGTCCAACGTCGTCGGCACCTTCAACATACTTGAGGAGTGCCGGCAGCTCTGGCTGGAGGATCCCAACGGCTACGCCGACAAGCGGTTCCTGCATGTCTCCACAGACGAAGTCTACGGTTCACTTGGCAAGGAGGGGTCCTTCACCGAGAAAACACCCTATGCGCCCAACTCGCCTTACTCGGCCACCAAGGCCGGCAGTGATTTCCTGGTGCGGTCCTATTACAAAACTTTCAAGATGAATGTAGTTACAACCAACTGCTCCAATAACTTCGGCCCGCATCAACACGATGAGAAACTGATCCCGACGGTCATTCGCAAGGCGCTGGCCCATGAGCCGATACCGGTTTACGGCAAAGGGGAGAATGTGCGCGACTGGCTGTATGTGACCGACCACTGCAATGCCATCCTGAGTGTTTTTGAAAAGGGTCGGAGCGGGGAGACCTACATCGTTGGAGGGCACAATGAATGGAAGAACATCGATCTGGTGCGTCAGATGTGCGACATTCTGAACGACCTGGCGGGCGAGGGTCCGGGCGGCGACTACAAGAACCTGATCTCCTTTGTCACCGACCGGGCCGGACACGACCTGCGCTATGCCATCGACCCGTCCAAGATACAGAACGAGATCGGCTGGGTTCCTCAGATGAAGTTCGAGGAGCAGCTGCGCGAGACCATCGCCTGGTATGTCCAACGATACGGAAAGTGACGCAAGGGAAGCCGGCCGCGGTTGCAACTGCTAATTTATCCCGCTGGCAGCCAACCGCATCCCACAGAATAAAACCGCATCCTACAAAAGAACAACGCAACCGACACCCGATTAACCACACAGCAGAACATGACAAGAAAATACTGGCTCATGAAATCCGAGCCTGACGCATTCAGCATCGATGATCTTATGGGCATGGAAAACCGGACGGCTGGCTGGGACGGTGTCCGCAACTATCAGGCGCGAAATTTCATGCGCGACGAGATGCAGATGGGTGACGGGGTGTTCTTCTACCATTCGAATGCCTATCCGCTGGCCATTGTCGGGACCATGAACGTGGCCGGCAAACCCTACCCGGATCCCACGCAGTTCGATCCGGATTCGAAGTATTTCGACCCGAAAAGTTCAAAGGAGAATCCGCGCTGGATGCAGGTGGATGTGCGGTTCTCCGCCAAATTCGATCCGCCCGTGCTTCGCGACAAGCTGCGAGAGACCCCGGGCCTTGAGGACATGATGCTGCTCAAAAAGGGCAGCCGGTTGTCGATTCAGCCGGTAACGGAACAAGAGTGGAAAATTATTCACGAACTGGCCGGGGTGGATCCGAAATGAATAAAATGGAAAAGGACAAGGGCAATTCCGGCAAGCTGCTGATCCGCACGCGGGGCATCCTGCCAATACAGCATCTCAAACTGCTGCGTGAGAGCAGCGTTCTCCGCTCGCCAGAGGAGTATCCCATCGGGGATGACCAGTTCCAGCCCAACTCGGTGGATCTGCGCCTGGGAACCACGGCCTATCGTGTGCGGTGCAGTTTCCTGCCGGAGAACGAGACGGTCGAAAGCAAGTTGCAGCGGCTTTCCCAGCACACCATCGACATTCGCGATGGGGCGGTGCTGGAGCAGAACTGTACCTATCTGATCCCGCTGCTGGAGGAACTCCATCTGCCCATGACCGGGCGCATGATTCCGGCCCAGACCAACAGGCTCGCCCTGCAGACAGAGGAGCCGCTATCGGCCAAGGCCAACCCGAAGAGCAGCACCGGCCGCCTTGATATTTTCACGCGCCTGATCACCGATTTTTCGCACCGGTTCGAAGAGATCGCACCGGGATACCAGGGCCGGCTTTACCTGGAGGTTGTCCCCAAATCCTTCCCGATCAGGATCCGCACAGGCCAGCGCCTCAATCAGTTGCGCATACGGCACGGGCAGGCGCAGCTCTCCGACCAGGACATCCTCCATACCCACCTCAAGGATCCCATTCTGTTTGATGATCATGGCCAGCCGTTGCCTCTGGACCAGCTCAATGTCAAAGACGGGCTCTTCATGCGGGTGAGTTTGCATGGCGAAGAGGGGGAGATTGTCGGCTACAAGGCCAAGAAGCACCGCGACCTGATCGACCTGGAGAAGACGGGGTATTATCGCGTACAGGCCTTCTGGGATCCGATTTATGCCCAGAAAGACGATTACCTGATCCTTGAGCCGGAGGCGTTCTACATCTTTGCCTCCAGAGAGCGCTGCCGCATTCCGCGGCATCTTGCGGCCGAGATGGTGCCCTACGATACCGGCTCGGGCGAGTTGCGCACCCACTACGCCGGTTTCTTCGACAGCGGTTTTGGCGGGTCGGTAGCCGACGGCGGGGCGCGTGCGGTGCTGGAAGTGCGCTCGCATGATGTACCGTTTCTGGTGGAAGACGGGCAGACATTTTTCAGGATGGTGTTTGAACCGAACACGGCCGAGCCCGATTTTGTCTATGGAGAGGAACTGAAGAGCAACTACCAGGGACAATCGCTCAAGCTGGGCAAGCATTTCCTCGATTCTGACAACTCATGACCACACGTGAACCTGACTGGCTTTAACTTGCCATTCCCGAGCCATCCTGCAACATTCTGACACTGTCAACCATTTCTGATCCAACCCAACCAATACCCGACCCATGAATGAGCATTTCCTGTTTTACGTCCCGCCGGAACAGATCAAACACGACCGGCTTCAGTTTACCGAAGACGAGGCGCACCACATCACAAAAGTGCTCCGCAAACAGCCCGGAGATGTCGTTCAGGTCACCGACGGTGTAGGCAACACGATGGATGTGCGTCTTATCGTGGTGGACAAGAAGAAGGTGGCAGGGGAGGTGACGGCCACGTACAACACCCCGGCCGAACCCGACCGGATCCTGGCCATGGGCGTGATCCGCCAGCGTGAACGACTGGAGTTTGCCATTGAGAAGGCCGTGGAGCTGGGGGTAACGAAGATCGTCCTGGTCCACTCCGAGCATGCCGGCCGGATGGAGATCAAGCCCAAGCGTGTTCAGAAGACGATCATTGCCGCCATGAAGCAGAGCCGCCGGCCGTGGCTTCCGGCCTGGGAGGAGCGCGACAGTTTTTACGATGTGCTGGCCGGGTACCGCGAGAGTCGCGAGGTGGTCATGGCGCACCCGGACTTGGAAGGAGCCTATGAGTGGAAAGCGAATGATTCCCCAATGCTGCTTCTGGTGGGACCGGAAGGCGGATTTTCACCGAAGGAAGTGGAGCAGGCGGTGGCTTCCGGTGTGAAGATGGTCAGTCTGGGTCAAAAACGCCTTCGTGCGGAAACGGCCGTATGTGCCATCCTCACATTGGCCAACATGAGCACATGACCCGCACCGTATCATGGCAGCAAACCAACATCCCTGATAAAAAACACCGCCGGTCGTTTTCCCGGTGCGCGGTCAGTTGTTCCCAATCCGGACATCGTCGACCATGCCATCACGCGACAGTGCTTCCTCACGCATGGCCTTGAGATTTTTCACTTCGTCCCAGAGTGTGATCGCTATATTGACCATGGGATCCACTTCGTCGTTGATTACGGGGTAGTAGTATTCACTGCCCCAGATTTGACGGGCCAGGTCGGCCTTCATGAAACCGAGCGGACTCCGGAGCTGCTCTTCCAGATCTGCCGGGTTGACAAAGAGTTTATTGTCATCATCAAAGTGCACTGCGGTGACAGTATCGGATACGACCAGCCCCTTGTTATACATCTGATCGAGAAAGGTCTCCCTTTCACTGTCCGACCAGTAAAAATCGGTGCGGAAATCCCCGAAGCGGTCTTCCCATTTCTCCCGGAACTCGCTGCCCCGGCGGTCTATGAAATCCCGGACAAAGGAGGTGCCGATGTTATTGCGCCGCATCAGTAGAAAGGCCTCGCTGGCAGTCTCGTAATCGATGATATGATCGGGAACAACCCCGCCGCCGCCGTAGACTTCCCTGCCTGCTGTAGTGCTGTAGCGCAGTGAGTCAGGCACATTTTTGATGAATTCGCTGATGTCGCCGCTGGCACTCTCATCACGTGTATAAATTTCGTAGGCATACTTCTCGCGGCCGTCCTTGTAGGGCTTCTGGATTTCGCGTCCGCTTGGTGTGAGATATCGCGATATGGTGATGCGGATGTTGCTCTTGTCGGGCAGTTCGTACTGCTGCTGGACCAGCCCCTT
>SKNT01000036.1 GCA_007120385.1 Balneolales bacterium | reverse complement strand
GCAGATCCCCCAGTATGGGAAAATGAATCGGGAGCAGCGAGAAAAATTCGATCGGATGGTACGCTACTTTATGGTGGAAAAGAGTTTCGAGGGATGCGGAGGGATGATTCTGGACGAGAAAAAAAAGCTGCTCATTGCCGCGCTGGCCTGCATACCGCTGCTTGGCGGAGTATCGGATGTGTATCCCTATTTGAGGTCCGTGCTGGTGTATCCCACCGTATACCAGGCTCCGTACAGCGAGTCGGGTGACGACGGGGTAGTCACCGAAGGCGTGGAGAGCCGCAGCGGAGAGTCATGGGACCAGGGTGTGCTCGTATTTGCATGGGACGAAGTGGCCTACGATCTGCGCCACCCGCGGGATGGCGCCAATATCGTCTTCCACGAATGTGCCCATCAGCTCGACTACGAGTGGGGTGCCACCATGGAAAATTTCGCATGGCAGCGCAGGACGACCGAACCGGGAATGGCCGCAACCCTCAAATCATCCTACCAGAAACTGCTCGAGAAGCTTGACCGGGGGCGCCCGGTATCGGTGGATGAGTATGCGGCCACCAACATCCACGAGTTTTTTGCGGTGATGACCGAGACGTGGCTTGAGCGGCCGGACCGCATACGATCCGCCTGGCCGGAAGTGGACCGGGTCCTGCAAGAGTTCTATCAACTGAATCCCGATTTTTTGTAAATTGGATACAGCAGGCCTTGGTACCATTTTTCTCAACCAAACAGAGAGGAAATCGTATGACTGCCACAGCAAGCCCAACGCTGAACCAGCGAATTGTCGAAAAACGCCACTATTGGATTGAAGGATTAAGAATATTTCTCGGTGCCCTGCTGATCTACAAAGGATACTATTTTGTGGAAAACCTCGCACTGCTTTACAACTACATTGACGATACCATGCCCCTGAACGCCTTTGTGGTCTCGCACTATGTGGTCTTTGCACACCTGGGCGGCGGACTGATGATCATTTTCGGCATTCTTACACGCATCGCCGTACTGGCACAGATGCCCATTGTACTGCTCGGTGCCGTTTTTTACACGGGTCAGAGCAGCGCCTTTTTCGGGCCGACCACTGAGCTGGAATACTCCCTGCTCGTGCTTGCTCTGCTGGTGGTATTCTTCTTTTATGGCTCCGGCAAATGCTCCGTTGACCACTACATCCTCCGGAGAAAACAGGAGGAAGAGGAATAGGAGCGCAATAGTAGAGCAATTGCTGAGGAATCGGATATTGGCAAAAGCACCGGCTTTGCACGCGTTCACAGTGCCAGCGGACACGGGCATGGGATGAACTTGCCGCAAGGGCGGCCGAGCCGTCTCTGTTTACCGAACCAGGAGCATCCTTCTCGTGAGGGTCAGTTCCGGTGTCTGCAAACGGTACAGATAGACACCGCCTGCCAGCCGTGCAGCGTCAAAACGCACCTCATGGGCACCCGGAGCCCTCACGCCGTGATCCAGCAGGGCAACCTTTCTGCCAAGGGCATCATACACTTCCAGCCGGACCTGCTCCGTCTGGCTGAGCCTGTACCGGATAACGGTCACCGGATTGAACGGATTGGGATAGTTCTGGTGGAGCATCATGCCCTCGGGAAAATCGGCAAGATGTTCATCCGCCGACACTTCGGTCTGGCGGAATTTCTCCGCCGCCTCGCTGAGCGTAACGAACTGGATGCGGTCGCCGTAATAGGAGGTGAGCGCATCCAGCAGATCCGTCATCCAGTCTATCACCAGGCCATCGTAGTAACCGGGCCGCGTAAAGGGATCGTGGAGCATGATATTGTAAAACCCGTCGGCTTCTCCGCGCTCCTTGACATCGGCTATGGCCTGCGAAAGAGAGGAATTGTAGTTGGTGGGGGTCAGTGCCCAGGTAAACTCGGCATGCACGGGCACATCCACCAGCCCGGGTATCACTTTTTTCGGATAGGAGTCATCCGAATCATGCCGGTAATTGGATATGGCAAACAGATCGAAATCCACAAGCACTTCGTATGTGGTATCATCCAGATTGTGCCCGGGAGCGATGAACGAGGTCGGCACGATGTCCAGCGAATCACGGAGCAGTGTCATCGACTTGCCGATGAGCGCTGCCTGCTCCTCAAATGTGAAATGATGGTTCAGGGTTGGGCAGTACATTTCATGGCCCCAAGGACTCTCGTTGCAGTTGAGCGGACAGATATGGGTGTAACCGTGGACCGATACCTCGTGTCCGCGCGCAACACTTTCGCGAAGATCCCGCGTCATGTGACCCGTGGCATTCAGCGGTTCAATCAACCGGTGCGGGATGACACCCCACGTCACTTTGGCGCCAAACTCCTCCACTGCCGACTGGAAATCGGTAAAATTGTGCGGAACGCTCATGTTCTGGTAAGAGGCGGAGCGGAAGTAGATATCATCCACACGGATCAGGAACCACAGCGTGTCGGAATCGCCGCCGAAGTACGCCGTCTCCGAACCGGATTGGGTGGATGCGGTTGCCGCCGGCACGGCGAAGGTGAAGACCATCCCCAAAAAAAGCAGTGCAAGCAACGTGATCATGGGTGACCTGCGGGGATGTGTGGCTTCAGGCAGGGAATATCGAATTTTCCGGGAGTACGCGAAAAACATCTGGAAATAATTTGGAGTTGCAATGGCAGACGAACTTGCCGCCTGTTGGGGGTAATAAAGTTTCGGTGCCGGGGTATCCGGATGCCGGACACAAGTCGTCATTTTCCTACTTCAACGATGGTTTCCTCCTGGATTTTGACGGTCCGGTAGGGATAGCGCTTGACCATGTCGTAGTTGTGGGTGACCATGAGAACGGCCATCCCCCGGTTGTTGATCTGCCGGAAGATGTCCATGATGGCGTGTGCCGCTTCGGGATCCAGGTTTCCGGTCGGCTCGTCGGCAAGCATGAGCCGGGGTTCGTTGGCCAGTGCCCGGGCAATGACAACCCGCTGCTGTTCGCCTCCGGAAAGGTCGTCCGGCATGTCAAAACGGCGGTGGCTCAGTCCGACCATGGAGAGAACTTCCAGGGCACGCTGTTTGATGAAACTGCGCTTTTTCCCGGTGACTTCCAGGGCAAAAGCCACATTGTCGTAGACGCTTCTGTCGGGCAGCAGCTGAAAATCCTGGAACACAATGCCCAGACTGCGCCGCAAATGCGGCACCTTCCGTTCTTTAATCCGGGTGATATCCAGGCCGGCAACGTGAACAGACCCCTCAATGGGCAGCAGATCACGGTAGATCAACTTGAGAAAGGAGCTTTTGCCAGATCCCGTAGCACCAATCAGGTAGACAAACTCACCGCTTCCGAGCGTAAAATTCAGATTCCGGAAAATGATGCGTTCATCGAACCGGACGGTTACGTTATCAAAGGATATGACAGGTTGATCAGACATGCCGCAGCACCATGGTTATTCGGTCACTTTTGTCCGTTGCTTCACTGAAGTCAAAATCTTCATAAGCAACCAACATACGCAATTTGGAGCGCATAACCATGGATTTTATTTCTTCAAAGCTCCAAATCCGCTGTTCGTGGACCTCTTCGAACCGGTCAATTGTCCTGCCGGTTTTCGGATCCCGTTTCTCCACAATGAAGTGGTTGATGTGTACGCCGTTCTTCTGATCATAACGGCTGTTTCTGCGGTACCGGTAGGTGCGCAGCCTGCGCTGCTCCCCGTCAAGGAGCGGGGCGATTTTCGGGGAATAGCTGGGTGTGGTAAAATCAAAAACAAAGATGCCGTGATCCTCCAGATGAGAGGCAGCAGAGTCGAAAAGGGAGAGGATGTCCTGCTCCCGGTGCAGGTAGTTGAGACTGTCGAAAACCATGTATATGATCTCGAACCGGCGGCCGAGATCCAGCCGGCACATATCCTGTACCAGCCAGGTGATGCCGCTTTTTCGCCGCCCGGCTTTTTCGCGGGCAATACGGATCATCTCCGGTGATACATCTGTGGCGGTGATTTCGTAATCGTCGCGCTCTTCCATGGCCATTGCCATGGTGCCCGTTCCGCAGGCCAGCTCCAGCATTCGGGTGCCGTAAGGTTGATGGTACCGGATAACAGCGTCGATATAGTCTGTCCAGTCTTCGTAATCGACATCTTTCATGATGTGATCGTATACCGGAGCAAGCTTGTGGTAAATCAATGCCGGATCTTTGGAAGCAGACGGATCTTTGTGCCGGTCGGAGTTTTTCAGGGAAGACTCCGGGTACCCGGGTCCTGATTCACCAGTATCTGACGAAGACGGGCTGTTTTGCTTGTTGATTGTCATAGGTGTTCTGAGCGGGTCAGCGATCTGCGTTCAATCATTTCAAGCGCAAGCTGGGTTGCTGCCAGCATGGAACCGGAATCCGCCAGGTTCTTTCCCGCCAGGGGAAAAGCCGTGCCATGGTCGGGAGAAGTCCTGATCATCGGAAGTCCGGCCGTAACATTCACCCCGCCGCCGAAACCGGCTAATTTTAGCGGTATCAGTCCCTGGTCGTGGTACATGGCCAGCACCAGGTCCGCATCCTTGTGTCCGCCGCTTCCGAAAAAACCATCTGCGGGCCACGGGCCGGTAACATCCATGCCGTCCTTGCGGACCATCTGCAGCGCCGGTTCAATGACGTCCTGCTCCTCGCCGCCCAGCACGCCACCGTCGCCGGCATGCGGATTGAGTCCCAGAACCGCAATACGCGGCCGGCTGATCCCGAAATCATTCATTAGCGCCCGGCTGTAAAGATTCAGACGTTCGACGATCAGGCCGGAAGTGATCTTGCCCGGGGCATCACGCAGCGGTACATGGATGGTCACCAGTCCAATGCGCATGGCGTCATTGACCAGCATCATACCCACCGAATCGGCACCGGTGCGTTCGGCCAGGAACTCCGTGTGCCCGGGTACGCGGTATCCGCCCAGATGGATGGCTTCTTTTGAAATGGGCGCTGTTACGAGGGCATCGGCCTGACCGGAGAGGCAGGCGTCAATGCCGGCCGAAACCGCATCCATTGAAAGCTTGCCAGCACAGGCATTTGTCTGGCCCGGCGCAACCGGCTCTTCACTCTGACGCGAAGGGACAAGGACAACTTGCCCTGACCCCGGAACGGGCAGCGCGTCATCTGAGGGAAAGCTTGCGGAACCCTCGTAGTGCCAGGTATTTGCAGATGTTTCGTTCAGCCAGGAAGGAGGCGGAGCATCAGGATAGCATATCCGAAAATAGTATAGCAACACCTCACGTGCGCCAAATAGCAGGATTCCGCTGTTTCGGCCCGCATTGCTGCGCCACAACCCCGGGAGCATTTTTAGGATCACTTCCGGGCCTATACCGTTCATGTCACCCATGGAGATGGCCAGAACCGGATGTGTGCGGCTTGCCCCGGAATGATTGCTCCTGCCTGAAGTGCTTTTCATCTTCGGTCTATTAGCCTGTAGTCACCAAATCCCGTGGTTGCTTCGAACACAAAACTCCGGTCGCCATAGTGCCAGATTTCCCTGGCGGGTTGATTTGGAGGAAAAGTGCGCTCTCGCCGGTCGGGTGCTCCCTGGCGGATGTAAACCTTGCCCTGGTCCGATTCGTACCCGGTAGTCTGGGGTGTGGTGAAATTTTCAAAGGCATAATCGACACGCCGGAAGTATTCTACCATCAGTTCATTGTACTCCTTATCCGGCGTCGGATCCCTTTCGGCCCAGAACTGCCGGAAACGTTCCTCACGCTGCTGCCTGCTGCCCCGGCGCAACTCCCGGTGCTGCTCGTCATCCATGATGAACCGCATCATTTCAATTGCCACGTTCAGGTTCAGCAGACTTACGGGCATGTCCAGCCAAAGGCTCTGGTACGTGCGGCGTGCAATGACCTCGGGTTCGCCTCCGGGAGCCGTTTTCAGGATGCGGACCCGGTAGTGTGCGTTCTCGAATGTGCTGTTGGGGACCGTCAAAATGTAGAACGCACCTGTATCCCGTGAACCGTTTCCGGCAGGGGACAGGCTCAGATGCGGACGGTCTCCGGACATTGTGATACCCTGAACATACCCTCTGAGCATTTTGTCAACGTCAATGGATTGCTCCATCATCTGTTCACGGATGGTAGTGTCCTGACGGGAGATGCGTGCCTTGTGGATTTCCAGCGAGTAGTCGGCTTCGTCATCAACGGATGGGAACCAGACAAGCAACTGATGGTCGCGGCCGAAGTAGACATTGTGTCCCATGTTCATCAGCGGCGCTGTAAATGGCGGCTCAGTCCGGGATTGTTCATCGATGAAATAGAAGTATGCCACATCGGTATCGCCGGGTGACGGAATCCGGAACGATGGTACCAGCCCGCGGCGCGTGCGGCTG
This sequence comes from Balneolales bacterium, assembly GCA_007120385.1. Classification (GTDB taxonomy): domain Bacteria; phylum Bacteroidota; class Rhodothermia; order Balneolales; family Natronogracilivirgulaceae; genus SKNL01. The sequence goes on along the minus strand of SKNT01000036.1, from coordinate 38,250 downwards.
TTTGCCCTGGCTGAACTTTCGATGCGATAGGTTCCGTGCTCCAGTTCCGTGGTCAGAATGTTTTGAAGAAACGTGGTGCTGGACTGGCTCTGTTCGTAGGTTTCAGCATAAACCGTTTCACTCCAGGTGCGGGTGACGGGCGGACGGGTTTGTTCATCGGCTGCCGGTTCATCGCGGCGCTTGTGGATGCTCACCTGCACCGCGGGTTCGGCATAGAAGCGCCGTACCTGTTCTCCGGCCTGTTCCTCGCGAAGCCTTCGGTAGGAAAGAAAATTGTTTTCAAGACGAAAAGAGGTCACCAGTGTCACTGCGCTGTCACTGGTATCGGGCACAACCAGATGCTCAAAAAAAACAGCAGGCTGGCGATCCCGCACCCGCAGATATTCATACGTGATTCGCTGTGCAAGCAACTCGGTGGCTGGCAGCAGCAGAATCAGTATTGCCACTGCCGGGAATGCACAGGCCCGGAACTTGCCTGATGAGGTTTTGTGAAATGGATCAACTCTGGGATTCATGAGTAAGGCTGAGATGACTGTTTTGCTAATTATAACCTACTTCTTACGACCGGAATTCCCAAAAATTATCTTGCTCAAAAACACGACTGCCGGTCGTCCGGAAACGGGCTCAGATTTCAGGGTGCTGGTGGTCAGGAATTGGCCGGGCCGTGTCGTGATGATGGTGCGGATGAGTGCAGAAGTGAGTATGCCTGTTGTTCTGGTACACCACCCGGGCAAGCAGCAATGCTCCGGTAAAAGTGACGCCGGTCCGGATCCAGTTCATTGTGGATATGCCGCCTTGCGCGGCGGTTTCATGTCCGGTATGAAGCACAAACTGGCTGAAGAGGATGAGTCCGATGCTAACAAGGTAGAGTGCAAACAGCCTGTAATTTTTGTGACGGTACCAGGTTGGAAAGAATCCGGCCATACTGATTGGCACTACCGATAGCACCAGGGCGTGTTCGATTGTCTCGGAGAAAAGGGTGGATAGCGCCGGCAGGAGCAGGAGTACAAATGGCGTTGCAAGGCAGTGCAGCACACATAAAGATGAAAGCAGGATGCTCAGTTTTGAAAAAGGATTACTCACGGGCACTCCGGTCAATGATATGAAAAAGACGATAACACATAAAACGGCTGGTTAAGGGAAAAGAGCGTGCCCGGAAACATCGGATACCGATGAAATACCGGTGATAGCAGATGTTGCCCGGCAACCGTTATGAAAGTGACAGTAGAGGCCGTACCCGTTGCTGCAGGGATCAATGGCATTGCGGACAAGTGCCGTGGAAGCGGAACTCATGCGATCGAAAGACAAATCCATCCTCCGCTCTTGGGTTCGGCATGTCACAGCCCGATGCAACCGGAAGACAGTAAATGCGTTCACAATGATCGCAGATAAAATGAGCATGATCCCCGATAACAGTATCGGCTCGCTCTGTCATTTGCAGGGCATAAAGCCAGTTTCGGTCTTCCGTTGCCACTTTGTGGGCCAGTCCGCTTTCAACGAACGCATAGAGTGTGCGGTAAAGCGTAACTTTGTCCAGCCGGGCTTGCGGGATCCTGGAAAGGATATCGGCATGCGATAGCGCCACTTCGGAGCACAGAAGCGTGTCCAGAACCTGTAACCGGGCAGAGGTAACTTTAAGGCCGTGCTGCTGCAGAATTTTTTTGTGTCGAGAAAAAGATGACATAAAATAATATACAAAAAATGCAACTAGGTTGCAACAACCGGGCGGGCCCGGCTTCGTGTCCAATGCCGGTTTCACGCCGGAAGGCATTTTGAATGCACTTTTTAAAATAGACAAATTCCGTCGCCAATTAAATGATTTGCCGGATGTTTTTTCACCGCTTATCTTTGTGACGGATCAGAAATGGAGACTAATTCAAAAGATAAAAAGTAGATACGGATGAAAATTGGAATCATTGGTGCCGGTTTGTCTGGTCTTGCCGCAGGAAGAGTACTTGCCGGCGCAGGACACGACGTAGTTGTGTTCGAAAAAAGCAGGGGTTACGGGGGGCGTATGGCCACGCGGCGCATCCAGCGGGAAGAGCCGATACCCATGGATCATGGCGCACCCTATCTCACCGGTACATCCGATGCTTTCCGCAGTTTCCTGAGTGAACTGGAAGAGAAGGGGCTCATCACGCTGTGGGCCGATCGTTTCTCCTATTACACCGACGGCCGCATCCTCCCGGAAATGCCGGGGAGAGAACCTGTTCCATATTATGCGGCCCCCAATGGAATGAATACCATCGGCAAATACCTGGGCCGTTTGTTCGACATCTATTTCGAAGAGAAGGTGGGCGGAATCACGCACATCGGCGGTTCCCGCATCAGGAAAAGTCCGTGGATGATCAATTCCTCTTCGATAAACGTTTTTGAAGCGGATGCTGTTATTATCGCAACACCAGCCATTCAGGCGTACGGCCTGGTAGCCACAGCCCAGGATGAATTTGATCTTCGCAAAATGATAACCGTGCTTGATGACATATCCTACACATCGACGGTCTCGCTTATGGCGGGTTATGGAGAGAGAAATCCGGTGGACTGGAAAGCCATCCACTGTGATCATCCGGTTGTCTCCTGGATCTGCAATGAGAGCAGCAAGCGTGTTTCTTCCGAGGAAATGAGTCTTGTAATCCACTCCACCGACAAGTTTGCCAGGCAGTTGGTCGAGGCGGACGATCCCGGTGAGCTGAACGGCAAGCTCCTTAAAGCAATGGGCCAGATAATGGGTTCCTGGGCTGCGCGTCCCGAATGGCATCAACTGCATTTGTGGAGATATCATTTTCCAAAAAAGAGTCTGGACATGCCCTTTCTGGAATCGCAGGATGAGCTGGCGCCGATTGCACTTGTGGGCGATTACTTCCAGGGGCGTTCCATGGAGGCCGCCTATCTGTCCGGTCTGAAGCTGGGAACCCACTGGGTGGAAAAATTCTCCTGAGATAAAACAGGACTGTGAAAGAACTTCTTAAACTTAACCGCTACTTCCTGAAGTACAAGTGGACTCTCGTATTCGGCTCGTTGCTTCTTGTACTGTCGAACTTTTTCCTGATCTGGATCCCGATCTTCATCCGAATGACAATGGATGAGATCGAGCGCATTTCAGAAGTTATGGCAGAGCCGTATGACAGTGTCATCCAAACTCTTTTTGCAGCAGATACAGGATGGTTCCTGGCACAGAATACGGGGCTGCTGGTTGGTGCGGTCATTCTTTACGGTCTGCTGCTGTTTGCCACCCGGCAGACACTGATTGTGACATCAAGGAAGATCGAATTCGACCTGCGAAACGAAATATTCGACCACCTTCAGCACCTGCCCAGGACCTTTTATGACAATATTCGTTCGGGCGATGTCTACACGCGGGCTACCGAGGATGTGGTAAGGGTTCGGGAATATTTCGGTCCCGCATTCATGTATACGGTCAATACTTTTTCCCGTTCGACCATCATCATCGCGATCATGATCATGGTGAATGCCAGGCTCACTTTCTGGGCATTGCTGCCTCTTCCGTTTCTGGCGGTTATGGCTTACTGGGTTAGCAGGTACATCAACCGGCGGTCAAACGAAATACAGCAGCAATATGCCGTGATGGCCGGAAAAGTCCAGGAAATCTATTCCAGTATCCGTGTCATCAAGGCCTTCAACAGAGAAATGTTTGAAAAGGACCGGTTTGCGCAGGAAAATGAGCGTTACCGTCGCAAAAAGCTCCGGCTCGACCTGGTTGAGGCGCTGTTTCATCCCATGCTGCTGCTGCTGATCGGCATTTCCATCATTCTGGTAGTCTGGCAGGGCGGCCTTATGGTGATGGAGGGGCTGGTAACTGTGGGAAACATTGCCGAATTCGTTATCTACGTGACCTATCTTACCTGGCCGGTGGCATCACTGGGTTACACCCTCAACCTTATGCAGAGATCAGCCGCATCCAATTCGCGCATACAGAAACTACTGGCGGTTCCTGCAGATAAAAAGCAGCGCGTTGCCGAATCCGGGGCCGGCATTGCAAAAGATTTGCGTGACAATGACGCTCCGGCAGGCTCCGGAAGCTCTTCCACGCCCTTGCAATTTCGCAATGAGATTGTATTTGACAAGGTCACGTTCACCTACGAAGGGTCCGGTGTGCCGGCGCTTGCGGACGTATCCATGCGCATCCGAAAGGGTGACCGCATTGGTGTCGTAGGGCGTACCGGCTCGGGTAAAACCAGTCTCATGCAGCTTTTCCCCCGAATCTACGATCCGCAGCAGGGTCGCATTCTGCTGGATGGAACCGATATTCGAGAATTGCCTGTGGACCAGCTCCGTGGCCTCATCGGGTTTGTGCCTCAGGACAACTTCCTGTTTTCTGATACCATACGGGAAAACATTACCTTCGGAAAGGAAGGTGCCAGTGAGGAGGAAATTTTAAAGGCTGCCGAACGCGCAGAAGTTCTGGAAAATATTTTGGATTTTGAAAAAAAATTCGACACTATAGTGGGTGAACGAGGTATTACGTTATCGGGTGGGCAAAAACAACGAACCAGTATTGCACGGGCGCTTATACGCAAACCATCCATTCTTATTCTGGATGACGCATTGAGTGCCGTTGATACCAGTACGGAAGATGCCATTGTAAAGCATCTTGACACCGAACTGGAAGATGTTACAATGTTTATTATATGTCATCGTTTATCTTCACTGAAACACGTAAATTTCATCTACGTACTCGATGAAGGCAGGATTGTAGAAAGCGGTACGCATGAGGAACTCCTGGACAGAGATGGCCATTATGCCAGCATGTACCGCAAGCAGCTGATAGAAAAAGAACTTGAACACATATAACTAAAGAATAGAACACAAAGGGTCAGATACGGGACATTTCGTCTGATAGCGGAATCCCCATAAAAAAAAATACGGAGAGGATACCAACCATGATTATAATTCCATTAGGAGTCTCCTCGGCAACACCTACTGCCGTGCGTCACTTGCCATCTGTAGCTCTCTGGAGGGATGGATCTGTTTTTCTTTTTGATTGCGGGGAAAATGCCCAGATGCGGCTGCTTCAGGCCGGCGTCAAGCGTTCAAAGGTGGAGGCGATTTTCATCTCCCACCTTGACGGTGACCACATCTTCGGTCTCTTCGGGCTTTTGAGTACCCTGCAGCTGCAGCGCCGTGAAAAGGAGCTGCACATCATAGGGCCCAAAGGTCTGAAAAAAATGATCGATTCGGTCTTTGGCGTGGCCGAGGTCGAACTTGAGTTTCCAATCAAATACAAGGAGCTCAAAAGTGATTTGGATCACGAAGTTGTTATGGAAGGGGATGAGTTCTACGTGGAAGCGCGTCCTCTTAAACATACCAAATTCTGCATCGGTTACCGGTTCCAGGAGAAAGACAAACCCGGTAAAGTAGACGCTGCCAAAGCCGCTGAAGCGGGAATTACCGATGATACGCAGTTCAAGGCGCTGAAGAACGGGGAGGATGTAACCCTGGCAGATGGCAGCACTGTGCATTCCGCCGATATCGTGGGCGATCCCAGGCCGGGTGAAAGCTTTGTCTATGTAACAGACACGGAATTCTGTGAAAATGCCATCCGGCTGGCAGAAAACGCCACCATACTGTTCCATGAGGCCACCTTCGGGGAACCGCTCAAGGAGAAGGCCGAGGATACCGGGCACTCCAGCGCTCAGGATGCCGCCATTGTTGCCAAAACCGCTAAGGTCGAGCGGCTTGTGATAGGCCACTTCTCTGCACGGTATTCCAATCAGTTTCTGCTGCTCAAGGAAGCCCGTGGCGTTTTTGAAAAAACCTGGCTGGCCTATGAACTGAGACCCATTTTTACCAATCCCGAGCAGGAGAAGGAGATTATCAGTCCTCGTGTGGAAATCATTGACCTCAAGGACAAGCGGGCTCAGAAATCGAAAAAAACCTTCCAGCCTGCACCTAAACGCAAGGGCGGGTTTAAAAAACGCAGATTCAAACGGAAACCGGCAAATGCGCGTTACTACAAAAGTGACGATTCTGACAAGCCTCCAAAAACACGTTACAGCAAGCCCTACAGGCGTCCTGATGACAACCAGTCACGGCCAAGTCCGCATCGTCCCAGCAAGCCGTTACCCATAACACCACGGACTCCGTTTGATGACTTCGACCGCTTCTGACAAGCGTTCCGACAAAAAACAAAATGCAGCTGGTAAAGCCGTCGATACCCATCTGATCCGACGGCTTTACTTCTTTCTGGCACCATATAAATGGTTCATATTCCTTGCGCTTTTTCTGACGCTTGGAGTCGCCTTCCTCGGTCCGCTTCGCCCGTACCTGACGCAGATTGCCGTTGATGATTACATTGCCGAGGGCGATGTGGTGGGGCTTGGCAAGATCATGCTGCTCTTTCTGGGCATACTTCTGCTGGAAACGGTGATCATGATCGTCAATACCTACCTGATGCGATGGATCGGACAGGGGGCGCTCTACCGGCTGCGTGAGGCCGTCTTTACCAAGATTCAGAGCTTGCATGTCCAGTTCTTCGATAAAAATCCGATAGGGCGTCTCATTACCCGCTCCACCAGTGATATTGAGGCGCTCAGCGACCTGCTCTCATCCGGTGTAGTCAATATTATCGGTGACATGTTCCGGATCATTTTCATCATGGGCTTCATGTTCTCCATGAGCTGGGAGTTGTCGCTGGTCAGTCTCAGTGTGCTGCCCGTCCTCGTCTATGCCACGTTCTGGTTCAAGGCAAGGGTGCGGGTTGCCTTTCTGAACGTGCGCGATCAGATAGCGCGGCTGCACTCCTTCATCCAGGAGCATATCAGCGGCATGAGCATCGTCCAGCTATTCGGCCGTGAAAAAAAGGAAGCCGAAAAATTTAAAAAGATAAACGAGGATCATACCAACGCCCACATCAAGACGATCTTCTATTTTGCCATCTTCTGGCCGGCAGTGGAGGTCATCGCCTCCCTGGCCATGGCACTGGTAATATGGTACGGCGGGGCCCAGGCGCTGGCGGGACAGGTGACCTTTGGAATACTGCTTGCGTTCATCCAGTATGTCCGGCAGTTTTTTGTTCCCATTCGGGATCTGTCTGAAAAATTCAATACGCTCCAGAGCGCCCTTGCCTCATCCGAACGAATCTTCGGGGTGCTGGATACCACGGATGAAATTCCGGTTCCCGATGAGCCCATTGAGCCGGCGCACCGGAAAGGCCATGTCCGTTTCGAGAATGTCTCATTCCGATACAATGCCGGAGAACAGGAGGTGCTAAGGGAAGCCACCTTTGAAGTGAAACCCGGTGAAATTGTGGCTATAGTGGGAGCAACGGGCGCGGGTAAAACAACCATTATAAATCTTCTCCTTCGTTTCTACGACGTGAAAAGTGGCAGGATCACTATTGACGGAATTGATATCCGGCATATGAAACCGTCAACTCTCAGAGCTTATTTCGGACTTGTGCTGCAGGATAATCTGCTGTTTGCCGGAACTATTATGGACAACATCACACTGGGCAAAGACGAAATTTCCAGGGAACAGGTTCAATACGCGGCGGAAATGGTGCAGGCGGACCGGTTTATCAAGAAACTTCCCGGCGGCTACATGCACCGCATCACCGAGCGGGGCACTTCGCTTTCGATGGGACAGCGTCAGCTTATCTGCTTCGTGCGGGCACTGGTATATGACCCCACCATTCTCATTCTGGATGAAGCCACCTCCAATGTCGATTCAGAAACGGAATACCTCGTATCGATAGCTCTCGATACCATGATGATGGGCCGGACATCCGTTGTGATCGCTCACAGACTGTCCACCATTCAGCACGCCGACAAGATCATTGTCATGCACAAGGGCCGGATTCGTGAAATCGGAACACACCAGGAGCTGTTGACGCAGAAAGACGGCATTTACCGACGCCTTTATGAACTGCAATACCGTGACCAGGCAAAGACCGCCGGTTAGCGCCGTTCTGAGCCATTAAGCGCTTTCAACCCGTCACGGAAACCAGATACTCAATCACATCCTCCGGCGTATCTGGTGGAAGGCAGTAGAACCGGCTGCAAAAGGTGCTCCCCAGATTGTATTGCGTAGGCTCGCCATGAAGAAGAATCCGCGTCTGGAAACCGGCCGACTCCATGATTGCCGCCGGTGCCGCAATGTCCCAGTAGGCAGTCCTGCGGAAACTCACAAAACCGGAGCTCGGGCCGTTCAGCGGACCGATGATGTTGTGCGCCGCATTGGACGTGCGCCGTACAGGCAGATGCATGATGGACTCCAACCGGTCCCGAAGTGCCGGACTGGCCCCTTTTACAACAACCGGCATCTGGTGCCGCCAGCTGATGGTCTGGTGGATTTCACGAAACTCTCTGGAGGAAGTGTAGAGGCGGGCCCGGATGTGTGAATTGCCAAACAGCACACAGTTCCTCTCCGGCTGGTACAGTACTCCGAAACTGGGCTTCCCGTCGATGCAGAGACTGATCAGCACAAAGTAGTTGGGAGAACCCTCCACGAACTTGCTGGTCCCGTCGATGGGGTCAACGTACCACACAGCCGGGGAGTTCGGCTTGTAGGTATGGGATGCTTCATCCTCCTCGCTGACAATGACCTCGCCGGGAAATGCCTTGCCAAGGAGCTCCATCCAGTATTCATTCATCTGACGGTCGGTATCGGTCACCTTGGATCCGTCACCTTTCATGCTCACTTGAAAGCTGCGGTTGTGCTGCTGAAGTCTGAGTCTGCGTCCGGCTTCCTCAAGATGGGGGTAAAGCCACCGGAACCGTGCGTTGTATTCCTTGTCAGTCATTCCGCCTTGTGGTCGTTCAGAGTGCATTCTTCCTGTTTCGTGTATGGTATTTTTTATATCTTTTAAAGTTCGCATAATTTCCATTCACATAACACACTACCAGGGTATTTCACAATGGATGATGAAAAAACCAGTAAGGCAGCGAAATTAGAAGAATTTGCCGGAACGCATGATGGGGCATACCGGGATATTATTGAAAAACTGCACGAAGAGAAAGAGCGTCTGGAAAATGATCTCAGGCAGGAGTACCGGAATGCCCGGAAGTATGTGCGCTCCCATCCGGAAGAGAGTCTGGCCTATGCTTTTATCGGGGGTGTGGTGGCGGGACTTCTTCTTGCCAGATTTTTTTCACGCTGAACCGGGTTCCGTACCGTTATTCCATTGTTGCGGTGCCGATTCCGCTGCACCCCGCAGGTCCGTTGCTTTGACGGGAAGCTCAGTCGGGGGGCTTGCCGGAAGACAGAGTTTACGTAAGTACATAGCAGAAACATACATATAATTAATTTTTTCAAATCATGTCTGAACTTCAGTACACGAACGAACAGGTAAATGATCTTCTGCAGCGCGTGGATGCGCTGAGGAGGTATCTTTGACTATGATAAACGCAAGGAGAGAATAGGGGAACTCGAGTTCCAGGCCCAGCAGCCTGACTTCTGGAATGATGCCGACAAGGCCCAGAAACTCATGCAGGACCTGAACCATGAAAAATCATGGGTTGCTCAGTGGGACAAGCTTGATGAGCGGCGTCAGAATATCATTCTTTTCCGTGAAATCATGGCCGAGGGTGACGATGTGACGGATGACCTCAATGAGGAAGTCACCCGGCTGAAAAAGGAGGTTGAGGACCTGGAATTCAAGAACATGCTGGATGAACCGGATGACCGGCGCGATGCCCTGCTGACCATCAACCCCGGTGCCGGCGGAACGGAAAGCCAGGATTGGGCGGAGATGCTCTATCGCATGTACATCCGCTGGACCAGCCACAACGGCATGGACACTACGGTTCTCGAATACCAGCCCGGCGACGTGGCCGGAATTAAAAGTGCGACCCTGGAGATCAAGGGAAACTTCGCTTACGGCTACCTCAAGGCGGAAAACGGCGTACACCGGCTGGTGCGCATTTCTCCCTTTGACAGCAATGCCCGCCGGCACACCTCTTTCTGCTCGGTTTTTGTCACACCGCTTGTCGATGATACCATCGAAATCGACCTGAATCCGGATGATGTTGAAATGCAGCGATTCCACGCAGGTGGAAAAGGCGGACAAAACGTGAACAAGGTTGAAACCGGTGTGCGGCTGATCTGGACAGGCAAACTATCCAATGGAAAGGAAGAACGCGTTGTGGCAGAGTGCCAGCAGGAGCGCTCCCAGCTTCAAAACCGGGAGAAAGCCATGGTCATGCTGAAGTCACGCGTCTATGACCTGGAAAAAAGGATCAAGGAAGAGTATAAAAGCAAACTTCAAAGTTCAAAGATGAAAAACGAATGGGGGTCGCAGATCCGGTCCTACGTTTTCCATCCCTACAATATGGTCAAGGACCACCGCACCGGCTATGAGACTTCCAATGTCGATGCCGTTATGGACGGTCAGATCGATGAATTCATCAAAGCATACCTGATGTCTGATGCCTGAAAAATATGATTTTCTTGTTCTGGGAAGCGGTGGTGCGGGACTCTCTTATGCCCTTCGGGTAGCCCGGTTCGGATCCGTGGCCGTAATCACAAAAAAAGACTCGGCCGAATCCAACACGAATTACGCCCAGGGCGGACTGGCCAGCGTGGTTGCCAGTGAAGACCGTTTTGAAGACCATATAAATGATACGATTGTTGCGGGGGCTGGCCTGTGCCACCAGGAAATCGTTGAGATGGTGGTCCGTGAAGGGCCTTCCGTCGTGCGTGAACTGCTGGACTGGGGCGCGCGCTTTTCCACTAAAGAGGGAAAGCTGGACCTTGGGAGGGAAGGAGGCCACTCCCAAAATCGCATAGTCCATGCCGCCGACCGCACCGGCAAGGAAATAGAGGAAACACTGCTTTCAGCTATCTCCAAACATACGAACATCCATGTTTTTGAACACCATTTTGCTCTGGAGCTGATTACCGAACACCATCTCGGCAGAAAAGTCACCCGTAATGACGATGACATACATTGCTATGGTGCCTATGTCTTTGACACCCGCTCCGATAAGGTGGAAGCGGTTCTTGCCAAAGCCACCCTTATTGCCACCGGAGGAGTGGGTGAAGTCTATCTCCACTCGACCAACCCCTCCATTGCCACCGGTGACGGCATTGCCATGGCTTATCGCGCAAAAGCGCGCGTAGCAAATATGGAGTTCATGCAGTTCCATCCCACTACGCTTAATATTTCCGAAGCAAACTCCTTCCTCATTTCGGAGGCAGTGAGAGGTAAGGGCGGCATTCTGCGGGACCGAAACGGCTATGCCTTTATGTCCGGCTATGATGACCGCGCCGAACTGGCTCCAAGGGACATCGTGGCTCGCTCCATAGACGACTACCTGAAAAAATCCGGAAATGACAGTGTGTATCTTGATGTCACACATATAAATAAAGATCTCCTTTCTGAAAGTTTCCCTCATATTATGGAGACATGCAGATCGTTCGGTGTGGATATTACAAAACAGTGGATTCCCGTGGTGCCGGCAGCCCACTACCTGTGTGGCGGAGTACTGACTGACCGGGACGGACGCACATCCATTCACGGGCTTTTCTGCGCCGGTGAGGCGGCCTGTACCGGATTGCACGGGGCCAATCGCCTGGCATCCAACAGCCTGCTGGAGGCCATGGTGTTCTCGAAACGTGCTGCTGAAGCCTCAGCGGCCCATATCCGTGAACGCAGCTGGATAACCGGAATTCCCGAATGGGATGACAGCGGGACAGTGAATGCAGAAGAGGCCATCCTTATACATCATAACAAGCAAGAACTGCAACAGGTTATGTGGAACTATGTGGGAATTGTTCGAAGTGACTTGAGGCTTGAAAGAGCGTTTCGCCGTACGCATCTGCTTTATGAGGAGACGGAGGATTTTTACCAGCGGACACGTGTAAGTGTGGCATTGTGTGAACTGAGAAACCTTATCGCCAATGCCTACATCATTATCCGTTCGGCAATGAGCAGAAAGGAAAGCCGGGGGCTGCATTACACCACTGACTACCCCCGCCAGGTCGATGAAGCTCGCCATGACACCATTATCTGACCTTCGCCAGGAAACTTGAAATAACCGGAAAAACATGTTGCACGTCGGTGTTACAGGAGGCATCGGAAGCGGAAAAACAACATTCCTCCAGGTATGGGAACGCCTGGGCGTACCTGTGGTTTACGCCGACGATATGGCAAAGCAGCTGATGGTCACCGACCAGGATCTGAAAAACCAGGTCATCCGGACTTTTGGAGTGCGCTCATATCACACGGACGGGTCGCTGAACCGGGATTTCCTTGCTGAAGCCGCATTCAAAGCCGGCCGGGTGGAAGAACTGAATCGCATTGTGCACCCAGCCGTTTACAGGGAGCTGGATATGCAAAAGAAGAAGGCCCTCAGGGATGGAGCCCGTCTTTTTGCCCATGAATCGGCATTGCTGCTGACGTCCGGCAGCCCGGTGATGTGCGATGTGGTGGTTATGGTAGCATGTCCGGAAGCGGAGCGGATCCGGCGGGTTTCGGCCCGGGACGGAAGCAGCCCGGAAAGCGTGCAAAACCGTATCCGAAAACAGCCGGACTTTGACCTTCTGGCAGAGAAAGCCGATTTTCTGGTTCGCAATGACGGTCCGCCCGGCAGCCTTGAATACAAGGCAGAGGCACTGTACCGGGAATTGCATGAGCGTGCAGCAGGAACCAAAGAGCGGTAATGGGCATCCCGGGTTTCCGGAATTCTGCCCGTTCTTCTGTCAGTATCTGAATACCTTCATCAAAAATACGAGGCTATGACACAGAAAAACGTCAACCACATGTTAACCCTGGAAGAGTTCATCATCCGGTCACAGAACCGCTTCGACGGCGCCACCGGGGAGCTTTCCCAGCTTTTGCGCGATATCGGACTGGCTGCAAAAATCGTATCCAGAGAAGTGAATAAGGCAGGTATTACAAACCTTCTTGGCCAGTACGGCAGCCAGAACGTTCATGGTGAAAGCGTGAAAAAACTGGATGTGTTTGCCGACGACCAGATAAAATCAGCCCTGGCCCGATCGGGAATCGTGAGTATGATGATCTCGGAGGAGAGCAACGAACTGATCCGGCTGGAAAGCTCGTCGGGCAACTACATCGTGTTTTTTGACCCGCTTGACGGATCGTCAAATATCGATGTCAATGTTTCGGTAGGCACCATTTTCTCCATTTACAGACGCAAAAGTTCGCGGGACGTACCGGCAGAAGAGTCGGATGCCCTCCAGCCGGGAGACAAACAGTCTGCGGCGGGCTATGTACTGTACGGTTCCAGCACCATGCTCGTCTATACAACGGGAATGGGGGTGAGTTCCTTTACCCTGGATCCGAGCATCGGTGAGTTCATGCTGAGTGACGACGATATCCGCATCCCCGATTTTACCCCGCAATACAGCATCAATGAAGGATACTCTTCCGGTTGGCCCGGTGGCGTACGGGATTATATTGCCTACATCAAACAGGTGGATCCGGAGACGGAACGGCCCTATTCGCTGCGCTATATCGGATCTATGGTTTCGGATCTTCACCGGATCCTCTTGCTCGGGGGGATATTTCTCTACCCGCCCAATGTGAGCAATCCCCACGGAAAACTCCGACTCATGTACGAATGCAACCCTATGGGGTATATCATTGAACAGGCCGGCGGCCTGGCATTTGACGGATCGGGCCGGATACTTGAGATCAACCCGCAGTCCATCCACCAGACGGCTCCGGTTTACATGGGTTCACGAAGCAATGTTGAGAAGCTGATGGAATTCCTCAGCAGGAGCAAGTGACGATAGCAGGGGCAAGTGACGATGCATGCATGCAGCAAACGCGCTGAGCCGTGGAGGGGGTTATGGCTCCCCGGATTCCACCAGCCGCACGTACATGCCTTCCCTTATGTCATGTTCGCTGACAAATCCGGCATTCACCTCCAGGGTGTACATGGCAGGCAGCTCCGACCGGATCTGCCTCTCGGAAAAGGGAACAGTTCGTGTATGGATACGGACGATGCGATACTGCCTGTTTACGAACAGGATGTCCAGAGACAGGGGAGTGTTGGCCATCCAGAAGCTCCGCGGCTCCTCGTTCTCGAAAATGAAATACATCCCCGTGTCGAATGGCATGTGACGCACATCCATAAGTCCGGTGTTGCGTTCCTGGTCTGTTTGTGCCAAAGCCACGCGGACACTGGCCACCACACGATCCTGCTGTTCATTGAGAATCTCGAGAGAATGTGTGGGCTCCACGGTCCGTCCGGCATGGCGTTCGGCTGTTTCCGTATCCGTGTCGCCGTTGCACTGCGTGACCGTTGAAAGGGTGAATAGAAAGAGGAAAAACGGTATTTGGCGCATATCTGAAAAATATGCTTTGGATGTGAGAACTGAAATAGGCAACAGGGAATTAAATAACCCGTGCAGATGGCATCCGGAATATGCTTGTGCAAGGCCTTCAAGACATGCATTAGATGCTACAAATTTTGGGTTTTGCGAAAAATTAGCGTATCTTTATGCTTTGTAAGTGAGCCCGAAAAAGCTCACTTTTTTTGTATTTGGAAAACAGGAAACGGAGTTTTTTTGGACGAACTTGATCAGATAAAAGAGATAGCGACGCAGGTGCTTGCAGATAATGATCTGTACCTGGTGGATGTCGAACTCAAAGGATCGACGGGCAACCGTGTGATTTGGGTATATCTGGAGTCGGAGAAAGGCAATGTTTCGCTCGACCGGTGTGCCGGGATCAGCCGGGAGATGAATTTTCTTCTGGATGCCGCCGGCTGGCACGGAAGAAAGTACACGCTGAACGTATCATCGCCGGGCCTTGACCGTCCGCTCAGGGACATCAGGCAGTACCACAGCAACCTTGGGCGGCATGCCCGCGTGACCGTTCTCAAAGACGGGGCCGAGATGCGCCTGGAGGGAGAGCTTGCCGGCGTGACTTCCGAAAGGATAACCCTTGTTACAGAAAACAAGAAAGAGCTGGATATCCCGTTTTCTGATATTGTGGAAACTTACATTCTGGCGTCTATTTAACAACAACAAACGGCATTTTCGAACAATACCTACATGCAAACGGATATTTCAAAACAGATCATTCAATCTTTTGCTGAAATTGCCAAGGAGAAGGGCATTGACAGGGACCTGCTCCTTTCGATTCTTGAGGATGTGTTCCGGTCCATGATCCGGAAAAAATATGAAACGGATGATGCCTTTTCGGTAATTCTGAATCCCGATCGTGGAGAAATCCAGATTATGCATATTCGTGAAGTCGTTCCCGATGAGGAGTTGAGCGACCCGGTCAACGAAATCGGCATAACCGAGGCCAAAAAACTGGATCCCGACCTCGAGCTGTACGATGAGTTTGCCCAGGAGATCAGGATCGAGGATTTTGGACGTCGTGCCGTCATGATGGCCCGGCAAACGCTTGCCCAGCGGATCCGCGAAATTGAGAAAGACAACATTTTTGAAGACTACAGTGACCGGATCGGTGAAATTGTTCTGGGTGATGTCTATCAGGTTCGCAACAGGGATATTCTTGTAAACCACAACGGTGTGGAACTGATTCTTCCCAAAAGCCACCAAATTTACAAGGACCGTTACCGCAAAGGCGATACGATTCGTGCTGTGGTGGTTGAAGTGAAACGCCAGGAAGGCAACCCCGCTGTGATCATCTCGCGTACCTCTCCGCTCTTTCTGGAACGCCTTTTCGAAAATGAAATCCCCGAAGTCTTTGACGGGGTCATTGAGATCATTAAAACCGTTCGCGAGCCCGGTGACCGCTCCAAGGTGGCGGTGGTTTCCCACGATGAGCGTGTCGATCCTGTCGGCGCCTGCGTGGGCATGAAAGGGATCCGGATACACTCGATTGTACGCGAGCTTTGCAACGAGAATATCGACGTGATCAACTACACCGAAAACGAACACGAATTTATCAAACGCGCACTGCAGCCTGCTCATGTCCAGTCTGTGGAAATCGACAAGAAAAACCGCCGTGCCAAGGTGGTGGTACCTGCCGATCAGGTGTCCAAAGCCATCGGAAAGGGCGGGGTGAACATCCGTCTTGCCACACACCTGACCAATTTTGAAATTGATGTCTACCGTGAAGTGGAAGACGAGGACGACATCGATATCTTTGAATTTGCCGACGATTTCGGTGACGAGATCGTTCAGCTGCTTTACGACATCGGCTGCGATACGGCGCGCTCCGTGCTGGAGCTCAATCCGGCAGAACTCGAGCGTCGGACGGAAGGCAAGCTTGCCCTCAAGGATGCCAAACACATCATCCAAACCATAGAAGAAGAATTTGAGGAAGACGAAGCCTGACCCAATTTCTCCGACACATCGTACAATAAGAACAGGATCAATCGTATATGACAGAAGCTGGTAAACCGAAACGTTTATTCAAGGTGGCATCGGAATTCAATGTCTCCACACAATCCATTGTGGATTCTTTGAACGAGAACGGATTTTCCATTGATAACAAACCCAATGCGAAAATCACACCTGAGATGTATTCCGCCCTGGAGACGGTTTACGGCGAAGACAAGGCCAAGAGCAGGGATCATGTCCGCGCCAGGGAAGAGTATGAGGAGCGCCGGAGCACCTTCCGTTCCAGCAGGAATGAGTCGGTAACCATCGACAGTTTCCTGGAACCGATTGATGACCGGGAGCCTCAGGATGTGCAGGCAGAAAAAGAAGAGACCCTTCCGCTCGAGCCTCTGGATAAGGAAAAAGTGGTAAAACCAGCATCCGTGACTGAGAAAAAAGCAGCCGAAGAGGAGCAGGTGCCGGAACCGGAGGAGGAGACACCTGAGGAGAAAAAGGAACCTGAAGCCGAAGAAAGCGAGCAGCCTGCCAGGGCCGCCAAGGAAAAAAGAACAGCAGCCCGGAAGGAGCAGGAAAGCGAAGAAAAGGCCGGGGAAGATACGTTGCCCGCTTCTGAAGATGACTCCCGGGAGGAAGATCCTGACGAAGAATTAGAAATCCTTGAGGATGATGAACTTGATGAGGATCTGCTTGATGAGGAGTCGGCTGACATCATTCGCGGACGCAAGGAGAAACTGGCTGGAACCCGGGTGCTTGGAAAGATAGAAATTGCGGGACCCGTTGATGATGCCCGCGGCCGCCGCAAGAAAAAGAAAGGCAAGAAAACCAAAAAGGACGAAACTCCTGCCGCTGAAGTGCTGGAGGAAACCGACGATGCTGACAAGCCGAAAAAGAAGAAAATAGCGGCCAAGCGGGTGAAAGAGGATACACCGAAGATCAAGGAAGGCGAAGATATCGTCTCACCGCGCAAAAAGAAGAAGCGCATTAAGTCCCGCAAGGCTCCCAAGGTGGACGAGTCCGATGTGGAAACCAAAATGAAGGAGACCCTTGCGCTGCTCAGCACAGGCGGTTCCGCAGGACGAAAACGCCAGAAACGCCGCAAGCAGAAACGAGAGGAAATGGCTGCCGAACGTGAGACTCTGCAGTCTGAAAAATCCGAAAAACAACAACGCTTCCTTGAAGTAACCGAATTCATTACAGTAAGTGACCTGGCCGACCTGCTCAACGCATCGCCGAATGAGATCATCATGCATTGCATGAACCTTGGCATGGTCGTTTCCATCAACCAGCGGCTTGAGGCCAGTACCATAGAGCTGTTGGCTGAAGAATATGGACGGGAAGTGGTATTTGTGGATGCCGAAGAGCTTACTGATGACCTTTATGAAGGCGAGCAGGACAAACCCGAAGATCTGCTGCCCCGCTCACCTGTGGTGACGGTGATGGGACACGTAGATCATGGAAAGACCTCGCTGCTTGATTACATCCGCAAAACCAAGGTTACGGCCGGTGAAGCAGGCGGGATCACCCAGCACATTGGTGCTTATGAAGTAAGGCTTCCCGACAAGCGGAACATCACCTTCCTTGATACGCCGGGTCACGAGGCGTTCACCGCCATGCGTGCCCGTGGCGCACAGGTAACCGACATAGTGATCCTGGTGGTTGCCGCTGATGATGCGGTCATGCCCCAGACGATCGAAGCCATCAACCACGCACAGGCTGGCAGTGTGCCCATCGTTGTGGCTGTCAACAAAATCGACAAGGACGGTGCCAATCCCGACCGAATCAAACAGCAACTCTCCGATTACAATGTAATTGTAGAGGAATGGGGTGGAAGTGTGCAGATTGCCGAAGTTTCGGCTCATACCGGTCAGGGAATCGACGAGCTGCTTGAAAAGGTGCTAATCGAAGCGGAGCTTATGGAGCTCAAAGCCAACCCGAACCGCCGCGCAAGCGGTATTATTCTGGAAGCCAAAGTGGACCGCGGAAAAGGTGTGGTTTCAAACATCCTGATCCAACGCGGGACCCTGAGAGTGGGAGACCCGTTTGTGGCCGGATCCTACTCAGGCAAAGTCCGGGCGCTTGAAAACGAAATTGGAGAGCGCATCGATAAGGTTGGTCCGGCACAACCTGCCCAGATGACCGGCTTTGACGGTATTCCACAGGCAGGCGACAAGATTGTTGCTGTGGAGGACGATCGCACCGCCAAGGAAATAGCGCAGCAGCGCCAGCAGATCAAAAGGGAACAGTCGCTCAGAAAAGTAAAGCATGTGACACTTGATGATATCTCAAGAAGGCTGGCCCTCGGTGAAATGGCTGAGCTCAATATCATTATCAAGGGCGATGTGGATGGCTCCATAGAAGCGCTGGCCGGATCGCTGCAGAAACTTTCCGATGACGAAGTTAAAGTCAACACCATCCACACCGGCGTGGGTGCCATTACGGAATCGGATGTGCTTCTGGCATCAGCCTCTGAGGCCATTATCATCGGTTTCCAGGTCCGGCCCTCGGCCAACGCCCGGAAACTTGCGGAAAGCGAAGAGATTGATATCCGCCTGTTCAGTGTCATCTACGATGCCGTGGATGCGGTTAGAGATGCTCTGGAAGGACTTCTTTCACCGGAAGTAAACGAGAAGACCGTGGCTACCCTGGAAGTGCTCGAAACATTCAAAGTCCCGAAGGTTGGAACCGTGGCCGGTTGCAAGGTAACCGAAGGGAAGATCACAAGGAATACCAAAGTGCGGCTTGTCCGTGACGGAATTGTCATCTATGAAGGGGAACTCACCTCGCTCAAACGTTTCAAAGATGACGTCAGGGAAGTTACAAGCGGTTATGAGTGTGGACTCGGTATCAAGAACTACAATGATATCAAAACAGGTGATATCATTGAAGGTTATGAAGTGTACGAGACCAAACGAAAACTGAAGCAGGAAACAAGCTGATGAGTATCAGAACAGAGCGCGTTGCCGCCCTGCTCAAATCGGATCTGGGTGAAATTCTTCAGATGGATTATCAGCACGACGCCATGCTGACCATCACCAATGTGCGCGTTTCACCAGACCTGATGCAGGCACATGTCTATCTGAGTGTTTTTTCCACCAGCGGAGTCCATTCCGAAGTGTTTGAATTCATCCAGGAAAAGACACCCGAGATCCGGAAGAAACTGGCATCCCGTATCCGTCACCAGGTCCGGCGAATTCCGGAAATCCATTTTCATCTGGACGATACGGCGGAATACGTTGAAAAAATCGACTCCCTTTTCCGAAAGATTCATGAAGGAAAAAGTGAAGGATCGTCCGGGGAAGAATCCGGCGGAGAATCAGGCAGCTGACATGCCATCACAGCCATCGCTGACCAGTTTGCCGGTATATGGCCGAAACCGGCTTCCTGAACCGGGTTCTGACCTCACCGGCGGCGCCCTGTTTCTTGTGGACAAACCGTCAGGGTGGAGCAGTTTTGATGTGGTCAAATTCCTCCGGGCGCGCATAGGAATCCGTAAAACGGGGCATGCAGGCACCCTTGACCCGCTTGCTACCGGATTGCTGATCCTCTGTACCGGCAAAGCAACCAAGAGCATTTCACTGATCCAGGACCTTCCCAAACGCTACCTGGCACAAGTCAGACTGGGCGCCTCCACCCCCAGCCAGGACGCCGCCACCCCGCCGGATGCCCATGCTCCGTTCTCACATGTTACCGCAGATCAGGTTCGAACAGTTATTCGCGAACAGTTCAGCGGAAAGATCAGGCAGGTTCCACCCATGTATTCCGCACTCTGGAAGGATGGCAGGCGATTGTATTCCTATGCCAGAAAAGGCCAGGTGGTGGAACGGGATTCCCGGGAGATAGAGATTCATGATATCCGGCTTCTCTCATTTCATGAAGACCGGATGGAACTCGACGTGCTGTGCAGCAAGGGAACCTATGTGCGAACCCTAGCTCATGATATGGGAATGGCCCTGGGAACCCTGGCACATCTTGACGGATTGCGGCGGTCTGCCATTGGTCCCTATCATGCCGATGAGGCAGCTCGGATTGAACAGATACGCAGTTTTTATTCCACGGAGGCATGATTTGACGTGCCAAGTTGTTTGAAGCGTTATGAGTAAACCAGTTTATATCCAGGAATACCGGAAAAATCCATCCAATGTCCTTACCGTAGGAACCTTCGACGGGGTGCATCTTGGACATCAGGCACTCATCCGGAACGTGGTGAGCCGCGCTCGCCGGAAAAATGCCCCTGCCGCTGTCATTACTTTTGACCCGCATCCCCGGGAAGTGATCAATCCCTCCTCCGACGGTATCAGGCTACTTACCACACTCAGCGAACGTGCATCCATCATGCAGGATTACGGGATCAATGAAATGATCGTCATCCCGTTCACCAGGGATTTTTCCATTCTCTCCTCGGAAATGTTTATCCGCGAATATGTTTACGAACGCATCGGGGTGGATGAATTTGTAATTGGATACGACCACCACTTCGGACGCGACCGCGAGGGTTCCATCAGGACGCTGGAAATGCTTTCCTCAGAACTGGGTTTTTCCGTCCACGTGGTAAAGGCGCATGAAGTCAGACATGTCACCGTCAGCAGCACGGTGATCCGGAACCTGCTGGAGCAGGAGGGGGATGTGGGCACGGCAGCCGAGATGCTGGGCAGATACTACGAGCTGGGAGGAACCATTGTAAAAGGAGATCAGCGTGGCCGGACCATCGGTTTTCCCACGGCCAACCTGGAACCTGAAAGCAGCCGCAAAGTGCTGCCGGCCAATGGAGTCTATTGCGTGGAGGCCACCCTCGAGGGCCAGAGCTACCGGGGCATGATGAATATCGGTTACAGGCCCACTTTTACCGGTGAGCAGCGCATTGTTCCGGAGGTTCACCTATTTGATTTCAACCGGACGATCTACGGGAGCCGCATGCGCGTACGCTTCATCAGCAGGATCCGCGGTGAACACAAATTCAGCAGCGTCGAGGCACTTGTGCAGCAGCTTGTCAGGGATCGTGAGCACTGTCTGAAGTTTGGAACTGGAACCGAAAAACCGTAAATTGCAAATCTCATTAAAACCACCATCTACTTTAGCATGCTATAATCTAAAGCGGAAATTTTTCATATGAATATCACGACAGAAGAAAAGAAAGAAATTTTTGAGAAATTCGGTAAAACTCCTGAAGATACCGGATCACCGGAAGCGCAAATTGCGCTTTTTACTGAGCGGATCAACAGGCTGACCGATCACCTCAAGACCCACAAGAAAGACCATTCCACCCGTCTTGGACTGTTGCGTCTGGTTGGCAAGCGCCGCCGCCTTCTCAATTATGTAATGAAGAAAGATATTGAAGGATATCGGAAACTGATCAAGGAGCTTGGTATCCGGAAATGATATTACAAAAAGGCACGACATTCCTCGTGCCTTTCTTGTATATGACACCCAAAATACCCGCATTCGACCGGACACATGCCTCAGGGTGTTTGGCATGGAGTGGAAATTGACACATCCGGTTATTGCACGTACGCTAATAGAAGAAAGAAGACGAGAAAAACAACTATGAAAGCTGATTTTAGAACGATTGAATACGCACCCGGTAAAGAGCTGACTGTTGATACCGGAAGACTTGCAAAACTGGCAAACGGCAGTTCGTTTGTACGCATTGGAGATACTGTTGTAATGGCCACGGCCACCGCTGCCCGTGAGGCAAAGCCAGGCCAGCCATTTTTTCCGCTGACCGTGGAATTCAGGGAAACCTTTGCCGCCGGTGGTAAATTTCCCGGCGGTTTCATAAAAAGAGAAGGACGTCCTTCCGAAAAAGAAATTTTATCCGCACGATTGATCGACCGGACCATCCGTCCGCTTTTCCCCGACGGTTTCATGAACGAGACCCAGGTCATCTGCCAGGTTTTTTCCTCAGATGGAGAGAACGATGGAGACGTGATTGGCGCCGTAGCGGCATCGCTCTCACTGACATTGTCTGACATTCCCTTTGAAGGCCCGATGGCCCAGGTACGTGTTGCCCGGATCAATGGTGAACCGGTGATCAACCCCACCGTAAGTGAACTCAAAGCCGCCGACATCGAAATGACCATCGGTGGTACAATGGAAAGTGTGGTGATGGTCGAAGGCGAGATGCTGGAAGCATCCGAAGAGGATATGGTAGAAGCCATCCGCCTGGGGCATGAAGCCATCAAAAAACTCTGCCAGTTCCAACTGGATCTGCAAAAGGAGTTCGGCAAGGATAAATGGGAAAAGCCGGAATCCGCCACTGACCCTGAGCTTGATACCAAAGTGCGGGAACTGGTCGGCGACCGGTTCCTGGAGATAAGCCGCCAGAAGCTGTCAAAGAAAGATTATGGACTGGCTGGAAAAGAGATCCGCACGGAAGTGAAAGAAGCTCTGGCAGAAGAGTACCCGGAGCAGGAAGATGCAATATCTGAAGTGTGCTACGACATTCAAAAAGAGGCAATGCGCAAGGTGCTTCTTGAAGAAGACCAGAGAATTGACGGCCGCAAGCCTGGCGATATCCGCCCAATCTGGACCGAAGTCGGTTATCTTCCGCGTACGCATGGTTCCGCCATCTTTACACGTGGCGAAACCCAGGCACTGGTATCAGTGACACTCGGAACCAAGCGCGACGAGCAGATGATCGATACGCTGTTCTACAACAGCTCCAAGCGCTTCATGCTGGATTACAATTTCCCGCCGTATTGCACCGGCGAAGTCAAGTTTATGCGTGGCGTATCGCGCCGCGAGATCGGTCACGGCAACCTTGCCGAGCGGGCCCTGAAAAAAATGGTTCCCAGCACCGATGATTTTGATTACACGATCCGGGTTGTCTCTGACGTCCTTGAGTCCAACGGTTCCTCGTCCATGGCTTCGGTCTGCGGCGGTTCCATGGCTCTTATGGATGCAGGAGTCCCCGTGAAAAAGCCGGTGGCAGGAATTGCCATGGGAATGATCGTGGGCGACGGCAAGCATGTTGTACTTTCTGATATCCAGGGAGAGGAAGACCACATGGGCGACATGGACTTCAAAGTCACCGGAACGGCAGATGGCATCACCGCCTGCCAGATGGACATCAAGGTCAAGGGCATCTCTTACGAAGTGATGGTGGAGGCCCTGCAGCAGGCCCGCGAGGGACGGCTCCACATTCTTGAAAAAATGGCCGAAAGCATCTCCGCACCGCGTCCGGAAATATCCCAATATGCCCCGTCATTCGAGAAAATCGAAGTCGATGTGGATCAGATTGGAGGCATCATCGGTCCGGGTGGAAAAGTAATTCAGTCCATTCAGCGTGAAACCGGAGCCGAGTTGATGATCGAGGAGGTCGGCAACAAGGGCGTTGTCACCATTTCTGCCGACAGCCGGGAAAAAATCGAAGCTGCCATCCAGAAGATCAAGGCCATAACCGGTGATCTTGAGGAGGGGGAAATATACACGGGTACAGTACGCTCCATCAAGGAATACGGCGCATTCGTTGAGATCCTTCCCGGGCGCGATGGCCTTCTGCACATTTCCGAAATCGATCACAAACGGATCAACAAGGTTAGCGATGTGCTTTCCGAAGGTGATCAGATCGAGGTGAAGCTGCTGAAAGTGGAAGATGGCGGCAAACTCCGGCTTTCGAGAAAAGCACTTCTCCCCAAAGAGTAGAGCAGGGGAGTTGATGTCACCGGTTGACGGGGTTACTCTGGCCCAGCCATATACACGGAAGATCCCGCATCCACTGAAAAGTGTCAAAAAGCGTCGCCATATTATGGTGACGCTTTTTGTATATTTGGGCACTTGTACCTAATCCGGAAACAAACATCCCTGAAAAATAATCTCTTGTATGAGCACTTCCGATCGGATTCAGAAAACGGTATTGCCCAACGGCCTGCGCATTGCAACCGAGTCCATTCGAACCGTACGCAGTCTCTCGGTGGGCATTTGGGTCAAGACCGGCAGCCGGCATGAAAAAGATCCTGAAGCCGGCATTACCCATTTTCTGGAACACATGCTCTTCAAGGGAACAGAAAAGCGCTCTGCCTACGATATTGCCCTGAGCATGGAAGCCGTAGGAGGGTATCTGAATGCCTTTACCTCACCGGAACTCACCTGCTACTATGCCAGATGCCTGGATACCGAGCTGGATACCGCCCTGGATGTGCTAACGGACATGGTGCTTCATTCACGCTTTCCTGAGGAGGAGATCGAGAAGGAGAAGAAGGTGGTCATTGAGGAGATGAAAATGTACCGTGACAATCCGGAAGATTTCATCTTTGAGGAATTCCACAAGCAGCTTTTCCTTCCGCATCCGCTGGGACGTCCCATCATCGGATACGAAACCACAGTATCGGGGTTGGACCGTGAGACGCTCTTCACCTACATGCGGGAACACTACCACCCCATGAACGTGATCATAGCCGTGGCCGGCAATGCGGAACATGAGCAGGTCGTCCGGCTGGTAGAAAAATATTTCCAGCCGATGGACTTAGAGTTTGTAGCAAACGGCGACCAGCCAATGACGGATTACAAGCCCAGCAAGTCCTTAATCAGGCGTCCCATTGAGCAGACGCATTTCATGCTGGGGAGGCGGGCGCTTTCCGCCGTGGATCCGGACCGGTACAAACTGCTCCTGGCCAATACCGTGCTTGGTTCCGGCATGAGCTCCCGGCTGCACCAGAACATCCGTGAAAAATACGGCTACTGCTATCACATTCAGTCTTTTATGGAAGCATTTCGTGACAGCGGCCTGTTCGGAATCTATGCGGGAACCGACAGGGAGTATCTGGATCATGTGCGGGAACTGGTACTTAAGGAACTGCGACGCCTTAGCAGCGATCTTATTCCGCAAAAAGAACTGGATGAGGCAAAATCGCAACTGAAAGGGAAACTGCTGCTGGCACAGGAAAGCATGAGCAACCGGATGACCCGTCTCGCAAAAAGCGAAATTTTCTACGATCGCTACATTACACTCGACGAACTGGTGGCAGAGATTGACAGTGCGGATGCTGCACAAATTCGCGATCTTTGTGAGACCTTTTTTGACGAAAAACAATTTACCGAAACCGTACTCATGCCGGAAGAAAAGGAAAAATCAGGGCAGGACTAACCCGCCTGTGCATCTGGCATGCAGCATGTGGGTCACCATTAACGGAAAGCACTTCCGGCAGCTCTGATTTTCGATCGGCATGACGAAACTGATCGAACCAAACGGATACTATTATATGGTGTACATCAATGAAATCTCGAAATATGCCGGGGAAGCGGCAACCCTGAAGGGTTGGGTATACAATATCCGCACCAGCAAGAAACTGATATTCATTATTGTCAGGGATGGCACCGGGCTGTGCCAGTCTATAGTGGCGCAGGATGACGTCCCGGAACCTGTCTGGGAAACAGCCCTGTCCCTTCAGCAGGAAAGTGCCATCGAAATCACGGGTATCGTGCAAGCTGATGAACGAAGTTTGGGTGGCCATGAACTCCATGTCAGCGGTCTGAAGGTGGTTTCCCAGGCCGAGGAGTATCCCATTACCCCCAAGGAACACGGCATTGAATTCCTGATGGAACACCGGCACCTGTGGCTTCGCAGCCGCAAGCAATGGGCGGCCATGAGGGTGCGCAACACCATCATCTACGCTATCCACCGGTTCTTCCAGGAAAAGAGTTTCATTCAAATGGATGCCCCCATTTTCACAGGAAATGCAGCGGAAGGGACAACCAACCTGTTTGAAACCGACTATTTTGACCGGAAGGCCTACCTGACCCAGTCCGGACAGCTCTATGGCGAAGCCATGGCCATGGCGCACGGCAGAATTTACACGTTCGGACCCACTTTCCGCGCGGAAAAAAGCAAGACTCGCCGGCACCTCACCGAATTCTGGATGATAGAGCCGGAGATGGCATACTACGACCTGAACATGAACATGGACCTTGCCGAGGAGCTGGTGGAGTTTCTGGTGCAGGAAGTCGTCAAACTAAATCGGGAAGAACTTGAGATTCTCGAGCGGGATGTCGCAAAACTGGAGCAGGTAAAGGCGCCGTTCCCGCGCATCAGCTATACGGATGCGGTTGCACGCCTCAACTCGCCGGCCATGCAGGACCGGCTGGATGGCATGGAGCGCGAACGCAAAGCGGAAGCCGAATCCCTCAGAAAAGAACTGGCATCTCTCGACGCGGAGTTCGGTCAGGCCAAAAAAGGTCGAAAGTTCCAGATCGATCGCCGCAGAGGCGATATCAACGCCCGCCTGGACCAGGTAGAGGAAGACTTGCGCAACATTCCGGTCTGGAAGAAATCGGCGCTTGAAAAGAAATGGGGAGAAGATTTCGGAGGAAGCGACGAAACACTGCTAACAATGGATGACCCCACTCCGGTGATGGTATACGGGTATCCTGCGGAAGTGAAGGCGTTCTACATGAAACGTGATTCCGAGAACGATAAAGTGGCCCTGGGCGTGGACATGATCGCTCCGGAGGGTTACGGCGAGATTATTGGCGGCGGCCAGCGAGAAGACAACCTCGAAATCCTGCTGGAGAGAATCAGGGAGCACAATCTTCCCCAGGAGCAGTTCCGTTGGTACCTGGATCTGCGCAGATACGGTTCGGTTCCGCATTCGGGATTTGGACTGGGGCTGGAACGCACCGTTGCCTGGCTCTGCGGCTTGAAACATGTTCGTGAAACCATACCGTTTCCCCGGATGATGGGCCGGCTTTATCCTTAGTCACATCATTCACATCCGCATAATTTTTCCTGACAGCCATGGCAAAAAGATCGTCCAGCCTGAGTGACTACAAGTCTTTTCTGGATGAGCTCCGCGGTACGGAGATCAAGCCGGTCTATGCTTTTTTCGGAGAGGAAACCTTCTTCCTGGATCGGCTGCAGGAGGCAGCAATAGCCGTGATTCCCGAAGAAGCCAGGGATTTCAACCTGGATATTCTTTACGGCGACGAGGTGAAAGTGGACAAAGTGATTACCATGTGCCGCAGTTTCCCCATGATGGCCGAACGCCGTGCCGTAATCGTGCGCGATTTCATGAAGATGTTCGATCCGCGCCAGGGTGAGGCGGAACAGGAAAATGATCAGTCCGGCGAGACTTCCCTGGATACTGCCGGCGGGGGCGGGGGTTCTCCCGATGACCTGATAGCCTATCTGAAACAGCCCAACCCATCCACACTGCTGTTTCTGACCAACGAAAAACGTCCGGCCGCCAATACGAAAATCGGTGCCGCCCTCAGGAAGGGAAATACGGTGACATCACATGCCTTTGATCTGGTGGATGAGATGCAGTTGCCGAAGTGGATCATGGACTGGGCAACCATGGAGCACCAGCTTGCATTTGAAGACCAGGCCGTTCAGCTGCTGGCATTTCATGTGGGCAATCACCTTCAGCAGCTTACGGTGGAAATTGAGAAACTTGCCTCCGGATGGAAGGAAGACCGCCCTGTGAGCGATTCGGATGTCAGGGAGCTGGTGGGCCTGTCCCGGGAATTCACCATGTTCGATTTTCAGGACGCCCTCTTCGAGAAGAATACCGGCAAGGCCATGATGATTGCGCACCAGATGATGAAAAGAGCGGATAACCAGGCCGGTGAAGTGATAAGGATCATCAGCTATCTGTATGCGGTCTTTGGAAAATTATGGCACATCCAGCGACTGGCACGCAAGGGCCTGACCCCAGCCCAGATTCGCGATGCGGCTTCCATCAAGAGCACTTACTATTACGAAAAACTGGCCAGGGCCGGACGCCAGTTCCCACTCTCTGCCTGTCCCTGGCTTTTTGAAGTGCTGCTGGATGCCGACAAGGCCATAAAAGGATTCAGCCGCCAGAGCCCGGAGGCCATCCTGCTCATGACCGTCAAAAAGATCACCACCTGACCGCTTCGTATCCGCCCGGCATCCCACCCGGAGAGAGTACAATTTGCCACACATTCAGCCTGCGGGCGCGGAATGTGCCGGCACAGCTCAGCAGGTAATAGCGCCACATCCGGAAAAACCTGTTGCTGTATTTGTCGCCAAGCTTTTCACGGTGCCGTTCAACATTCCGATGCCATTGCTTCAGTGTCTTAGTGTAATTAATGCCGATGTTATGCAGGTCTTCAACTACAAAAAGATCCTCCCATGCCAGGGCCAGCTGGCGAAGCGACGGAATCATCGAGTTCGGGAAAATGTACTTCCCGGTCCAGGCATCTGTTTTATACACGGAGCGGTTTCCTCCGATGGTGTGAAGCAGGAACAGCCCGTCCGGTTTGAGACAGGTATGCATAACCCGCATGTAGGTCCTGTAGTTTTTGACACCGACATGTTCGATCATGCCGATGGACCAGATGCGGTCGAAACTGCCTCCCAGATCCCGGTAATCCTGCAAACGGATGTCGACCGGGAGGTTTTGGCAGATTCGCTCTGCAGCCTGCGCCTGATTGATGGAAACCGTCACACCGACCCCCGTAACGCCGAACTTCTCTACCGCATATTTCAGGGCACCACCCCATCCACACCCGACATCCAGGACCTTCATCCCTTTTTGGAGGCCAAGTTTACGAAAAATCAGGTCCAATTTTTGCTCCTGAGCCTGGTCCAGGGAGCGTGATTTCTTCCAGAAGGCACAGCTGTAAATCATACGCCGGTCAAGCATGGCCTGGTAAAGGTCATCCCCAATATCATAATGGTGTTCGCCGATTTCAAAGGCGCGGGACTGTTTTTGCAGATTCAGTATCATGGCTTTGAGCAGCGTAGCCGCTTCCCGCACCGGCCGTACACGACGGTTCAGTTCAGCATGCATAATGCGATAAAAAAACTCATCAAGCGCCTCGCAATCCCACCACCCATCCATATATGATTCGCCCAAACCGAGTGATCCTTCAGCAAAGATGCGCTGGTAAAGCATATCGTTGTGGACTTGCATATCAAAAGAGCGGCTTCCGTTGATCCTGATGTCTGCAAGATCCAACAGTTCTTGAACCTTATTCTTGAACACTTCCATTTTTCCGCCTCACAGTTTGGTCAGCAGAATACGATATGTGTCATCCTGTACGTATCTATATAGGGAAAATGTCTGGACATTTCAATTACATTAAAGTTATTTCATTCAATTAACCGGCATCCGGTTTTTGCCTCACAGACACAAAAAAAACTTTTGCTGGGGGATATTAAATTCGGAAAAAAATTTTTAATTTTAGCTTCTGTAAAAAAATCAGTCAAATTACGGTTCCGGTTAAATTATGCACTAATTCCGGCTGACTGATATATGCAGATCTGTATGTGAAAAAATGGATTGTATTTCAAAGAAAATCGTAATCAAATAGGCGACAATACGAAATTGATATATGCTGACTCAAAGATAGCTTCTTCAATCCGGACATTTACTGTGATGATGCGATCCAATCCTTCATTGGAGAATGATTGCTGCGTACCAACGCGACTTTTTCACACAAGCGCATGCGAAACAAGCGGGGTGGCTGTGTGCAAAGGGTTGCTTTTTTTTTACTTGCTGTTTCCGTGCAGCGATCACTGAACGATACCACCCACTAGAGCTGAGAGAAATGGAAGCATTAGGAAGACAAATACTCGTAGAATTCTACGAATGCAATGATGCGGTGCTCAATGATGTAGCACAAATTGAAGCAATTTTACTCGAGGGAACCCGGGCATCCGGTGCTTCCATAATTTCTCACAAATTCCACAAGTTCAGTCCCCACGGTGTAAGCGGAATGGTGGTGATTGCCGAATCCCACGTAGCCATCCATACTTGGCCGGAGTACGCTTACGCCGCTGTCGATATTTTCACCTGTGGTGAAACCATTGATCCATGGATCATCCAGGAACACCTGAAAGAACATTTCGAGTCAAGAAACACCTCAACCATGGAGTTGAAGCGCGGGATGTTCAAAGTGGCAGAGGGACAAAAACTGCTTTTCAAGCCTGAAAACGCTGCCAAGTTCAGCAACTGACAGAAGACGCCTGCTGTTGCCGTTGCAAACCCGGCCTGACGCGGATTCGGGAAGCGCATGTCTGCACTGCATATTCCCCGCCTCATGCTTGTTTTTTTCGCATACCGGATCTATCAAACCATTGCATTACCCCCATGTCACTGTCCAGCAGATCAAAATGACAACAAGAAGACAGGCCGGGCATCATTCACCAGAATAATTATCTACCTACGAAACGGAGCTACTATAGATGAACATGGTATCCACACCCAATATTTTCTGCCTTGTCGAAGGGGCGGGGGAAGGACGAACATTGCTCAATGCCTTCGACCAGGCACTTCTGGCTGCTGGAGTCGGCGACACCAACCTGATGCGCATGAGCAGCATCGTTCCGCCCGGAGCCAAACAACGTAAATCGGTTACCCTCCCCAGGGGCGGTCTGATTCCGGTGGCCTACGCGCATATTGACTCGAACAAACCGGGAGAAGTGATTTCGGCTGCTATTGCGGTTGCCCTTCCCGAAGATCCGGACCTTGCCGGTGTAATCATGGAATTCGAGGACAGAGCCCCCTTGCAGGAAGTAGAGGCAAAAGTAAGGCAAATGGCGCAGGACGCTTTTGAGCACCGGAACCGCAAACTGGCCGCCCTTTTTTCCACCGGTGTGGAACACACAGTCAAAGAGTGTGCTGCCGTCTTTGCCGGCGCCGTTCTATGGTATGAATAACTCCTAACTTTACGGATAAAATGCAGTTTAACGAATTTTACAGCGGTCGTACGGGTCTTACTGTCGGTATCAACAAGGTTCTCTTTTCTGAGGAAAGCCCGTATCAGAAAGTGGAAATACTGGAAACGGATACATGGGGTAACATGATGACCATTGACGGCATGGTCATGTTGTCGGAGAAAGACGAATTCGTCTATCATGAAATGCTTGCCCACGTACCGATGTTCGCCCATCCAAAACCGCGGCGGGTGCTGATCATTGGCGGCGGCGATGGCGGCACTGCCCGGGAAGTGCTCAGGCACCCCATGGTAGAACATGTCGACATGGTTGAAATCGATGAAACGGTGGTCCGTGCCGCCAAACAATTCATGCCAGATGTAGGGGATTTCAACAACCCGAAACTGCACGTTCATTTTGAGGATGGCATCGCATTCGTTGAGCGCGTCTCCGAGCCCTATGACGTTATCATCATTGATGGATCCGACCCGGTGGGACCGGCGGTGGATCTGTTCAGCGA
Source organism: Balneolales bacterium (assembly GCA_007120385.1). GTDB lineage: Bacteria > Bacteroidota > Rhodothermia > Balneolales > Natronogracilivirgulaceae > SKNL01. The sequence continues at coordinate 6,868 of SKNT01000036.1, read as the reverse complement.
GAATTTCTACCGCAGCTGCTACAAGGCTCTGAGCTCACAGGGCGTGCTCTCTTCCCAGACGGAAAGCCCCTGGGTGGAATCCTATCACCCGGCCATACGCAAGCTGTTCCGCTCTCTGGACACCATCTTTGAAGTCTCAAGGATGTATCTTGCCTTCATTCCGCTTTATCCCTCGGGCATGTGGTCCCTGGCTTTCGCCTCAAAGGGTATTCATCCGCATGACTCCGAAGTAATGGACAGAGTGGTAAAGGGCACCACATCCATGGATGCTTCGTTACAGTACTACAATCCGGAAGTTCACCAGGGATCATTTGCATTGCCAGGTTTTGTCCGGGAAATTCTCCGCTAAAAAACTTGTATGCTTAAACTCCTTTTTGTCTTTGCCGGACTGTGGGCGGCAGCGACGGTAAAGGATGATTTCCAGGAGTCGGTCAAACAGGAAATCAGAACCGGGATTACGGATTCCGTTGCCATCCGGTTTTACCGTAACGGCGAACGTACGGATCCGCCTGCCCAGCTGAACGACTCCCTGAGGCAGGCTGCGGCACATGGCAGGATTTCCATTGAGGAGACGGCAAAAAGCGTCCTGGCACGGCATTTTTCAGAATCCGGCTATCTTTCAGCCGAAGTTGACAGCATCGTTTTTCAGGGAAATGATGCCGTAAGCGCCTCAACGGGTTACGGACAACCTCATTCGCAGCTTAATAACGCTTTTGACACCGTATCACTCCATGTCTCGACCGGCTGCCGGTACCGGATAGGTGATCTCACCTACAGGGTTGCGGACGGGGATTCGTCTCTGATGGACCGATTCCTGCCATTCTTCGGAGACGGGGATCCGTTCGATGGCCCGGCGCTCAGAGTTGAACTCCGGCGCGCTGTCCGTCATCTTGAGGAGCAGGGATATCCGCTGGCGCGGCTCGAGATTTCCGAATTTCACCCGGATCCGGCATCGTGTCGTGTGGATGTCGGCGTCGATATGCATGCCGGCGAGGCGCTGCGAGTCAATGGAGTGCTGACAAACAAAGTCAGGCAGGTCTCATCCGAATACATTCAAACGGCGACAGGAATCCGGGAAAATGAAAAAATCACCCCTGACCTGTTTCGCAGAGGCAGACGCAATCTTGAAAACACGGGATTTTTCCGTGAGGTAAGCACCGGCGATCTCATGCTCAGGGAGGGCAACACCTACATTTACTACGATGTAACAGAGCAGAGGGCGAACCACTTCGATCTCATGTTCGGCTACGTTCCGGGACAGTCATCCGGGAATGACCTTGTCGGCCGGGGCGAAATGAGAATACGCAATGTCGGATGGGCCGGGAGCACGCTTCACCTCATGTTCGAACGGCTGGATGACATGGTCACAAAACTGGAAACAGGTTTTGACCGCGAGTGGATCATGGGACTGCCGCTTGGAGCAGGAGTGGATTTCCGATTTGTCCAGCAGGATACCAGCTACCAGATCCGTGACATCCATCTGATGGGGACCTACCGCCGCTCGCCGGAGCGACGCTACTCCATCCACCTGAACCAGCAGCACATTTCGGCCAGCGACGACCCGGACCTTCCCATGATTGTGCTGGACGGGGTGACGCGTGCCGCAGGATTCGGTTTCCGATTCGACAATACCGACAGCAGGTTAACGCCCCGCAGCGGGATGCGGTTTGACCTGTATGTTGAGTCCGGTTTCCGGCGGGTCGAGGATTCCCGCGCCGAAGCGCTACAGAGCCGGGGCACCATGTTGCAGCAGCGCGTACGCACATCCCTGAAAACCTATTACAATCCGTTCCGCAGGCACGTATTTGCCCTTGGCATCCACGGTTCGCTGATTGAATCGCCGGAGTACACCGAAACGGACGTAATTCCGCTCGGAGGCTCCCGATCGATCCGTGGTTACCGTGAGGAACAATTCCGTGCAGCAAGGTATGCCTGGACCGATCTCGAACTGCGCTACCTGCTGGATCCTTTCTCCCATGCGTTCCTGTTTGGTGCGGTTGGCGGCTATGAAAGGCCTCCGATGCTGGGCAGGGATGAAAGCAGCACTTCCGGCTGGCTTTACTCGGGTGGATTCGGCTTCCGTTTCCAGACCCCGATCGGCCTGATGCAGTTCACCTATGCCATTTCCGCAGAAGACGACCTGCATAACGGGAAAGTCCATTTCAGCCTTGCAACGGGGTTCTGAGGCGGCGGACGGACTGATTCAATGTTCAGTCACTCTTGAAGGTCGATCACCCCTGATCGTCGTCGAGCCAGCGTGATGTCAGCGGATCATAGGTATCCGTGCGCCGGTCCCTGAAAAAGGGCCAGGTGGTACGGTGACGATCCAGGTTCGCAGGCGAAATCCTGCATAATACCACCGCTTCTTCTTTTCCGCCTTCCGCCAGAACTTCGCCAAACGGTCCGCTTGCAAAGGAATGCCCCCAGAAGGAGAGACGCCCCTCGGTGCCCGTCCTGTTAACAGATGCAACAAAGCAGCCGTTGGCTATGGCATGGCTTTTCTGGATGGTCTGCCATGCATTCAGGTACCTTTCCGCCTCGGCACCGGCCTCCTCCGGCAGCTCAGCGATGGCAGTCGGATAGACAAGAAGGTCAGCACCCATCATTGCCGTAATTCTGGCCGCCTCCGGATACCACTGATCCCAGCAGATCAACACCCCGATCCTCCCGTAACGAGTGGAAAAAACCGAATATCCCAGGTCTCCGGGGGTGAAATAGAATTTTTCATGAAAGCCGGGGTCCTCCGGAATATGCATTTTCCGATATTTCCCGAGGTACTTTCCATCGGCATCAATGACCGCAGCCGTATTGTGATACAGCCCTGCGGCCCGCTTTTCAAACAGAGAAGCAACAATAACGACCTCCAGCTCTCCGGCCAGTTGCTCCAGTTTCGCCGTGGTCGGACCCGGAACCGCCTCTGCCCAGTCAAAAAAACGTTCGTCAACCTCCCGGCAGAAATAGGGCCAGGCAAAGAGTTCCTGGAGGATGATGACCTGCGCTCCCTTGGCAGCCGCTTCCCGGATCATCCGAAACGTGTTGTGCAGGTTGGCTTCAATATCCTCAGAGCAGGAGGACTGAATGAGGGCAATGGTAGCGGTTGGTCTGGACATGTTGCAAAAAATCCTGGTATGTGTGGTTCTGGTTGGTGCCGGGTTGCAGGCGGCCGGATGTGCTGCCCGGATCCGGATCTGCCGGCAATATTAATCGCAAATCGGAAGATACACAAAAAAAAGCTCCTGCTGCGGGTCGTCAGCAGGAGCCAAGGCAATTTGCCTTTCAGGGGTTGCGCTCAAACGCAGTCTGAAACATCAGTAGTGCGTGCTCTCGTCCAGATGAAAAGCTTCAGGGTTGATATGGTAAAAGGGTTGTTAAAAACGGGTGTCAATCAATTGTTTAAAAGTAGAGAATGCCGGGGCTAAATGCAACATGGTTTCATACGACTTTTTTTAAGATTTGCTATGCAATTCAATAGAAATTATATTTTCAGCGTTATTTAAAGATAGTCGCATCCACAGGTTCACTGGTGCCATGCGTCATATCATCCCGGTCAGGGGTTCACACTCTAATGGTATCATTACACATGAGTAAAGCAGGAAAGAAACAACGGGTTCGCAGAAGAAAGAAAGGCCCGGTAATGCCCATGCTGCTTACGGCATACAACTACAAAATTCTGGCACTCGGTGTTCTGTGTGTCATACTGGGATTTGGCGGGATGTATATGGAAGGCCAGCAGTACGGTATTTATTCACTCTACATTGCCCCTCTTCTGGTTATGACCGGCTTTGTACTGGTAGCCTTCGCCGTTTTCAGGACTGATCCGAAACAGGCAGGCGATGATGCAGCGGATCCCTCCAGGGAAACCCCGCCGGGTACGGCATCCTGACATCCACGATACGCCTCAAGAGAAAAACGCTGATACGGGTCCGGATCACTCTCCGACCGGAACGGACTTTATTGGCTGCAGAGTTTTTCGGAGAGGTATTTTCAGGTTGTCCGACGGTTTCCTATCTTGATACAATTTTGCTGAAGTAACGTACAGTTTAACATGCCCTGGTACAAGACATTACACTGGCAGATCCTGCTTGGCCTCATTGCCGGGCTCATCTGGGGGATATTCGCCTCGCTTTCGGGATTGCAGGGTTTCACTCAGGATTATGTGCAGCCCTTCGGAACCATTTTCATCCGAATGCTCCAGTTTGTTGCGATACCTCTGGTGATCGCCTCGCTGATCGTTGGCATCACCAATCTCAACGACCTGACCAAGCTGTCCCGCATGGGTGGGAAAACCATCGGGATCTACATGGTCACCACCGTCTTTGCCATAACCATCGGATTGACGGTGGTCAATGTGGTCCAACCCGGCAAGGTCCTTCCGGAAGAGACCAGGGATGCCCTCTTCGAAAGCTACCGGGAGAACATTGAGGGGCAGGAAGAGGCAGCCACCGAACTGCTGGAACGCAGTCCGCTCCAGTTTATCGTGGACATTGTTCCCTCCAACTTTTTTGCAGCCGCATCTGATAATGCCAACATGCTGCAGATCGTCTTTGTGGCGCTTATCATCGGCATCGGACTGATGCGCATCCCCCAGGAAAAGTCCCGCGTACTGGTGGATTTTTTCGATGCACTGAACGACGTGATTATCAAAATAGTAGAGATGATCATGAAGATTGCACCGTATGGGGTATTTGCACTGATCGCGTCGGTAATTGTCGATCTCGGCGGAGAGGATCTGCGTGGCACCATAGAGATACTGCAGGCACTGCTTGTTTACGTGCTGGTTGTGCTTGCCGGCCTGTTGCTTCATGTGGCCATTGTATACACCACGCTGTTCAAGCTGTTCAGCAATATGTCCATGTGGAATTTCCTCAGGGGCATCCGTCCGGCCCAGCTGCTGGGCTTCAGCACAAGTTCCAGCCTTGCCACGCTTCCGCTTACCATGGAACGGGTGGAGAAGAAACTCGGCGTTCATGAAGAAGTGGCCAGTTTTGTGCTGCCTGTCGGAGCAACCATCAATATGGACGGCACCAGTCTGTACCAGGCGGTGGCAGCCGTGTTTATTGCGCAGGCCGTTGGGATCGACCTCTCGCTGTCGCAGCAGCTCATTATCGTAATCACCGCTACGCTGGCTTCCATTGGCACGGCCGGTGTTCCGGGAGCCGGCATCATCATGCTGGTCATTGTACTGCAGGCCGTGGATGTTCCGGTAGAGGGCATCGCTCTGATTCTGGGAGTGGACCGGATCCTGGATATGGCCCGTACGGCCGTGAATATTACCGGTGATGCCGCCGTTTCCGTTGCCGTTGCCAGTACCGAGGGACGGCTCGGGCCCGGGCATTTTGATGACTGAGCCTGACCCCGGAACCCGGTGCAATAAAGCAGGGCCCGAAAACGATTACTCTTATTAACAATCAACAAGTTTATTGTCACAAGGCAGATCAATACAGCAGAAAATATGTTCCTTACGGCCTTTATTGCTATTCTGATGGCTATTCCGGGTTTACCCCATGAAGCGAGGGAAGAGAGTGGTGATCGTGATCGCCATACCGCGTTTGAACATCAGCTTGATAACGGTATTTCCGCTTTCTACAAAACGGACTGGGAAAAAGCGCGGTCCATATTCCAGGAACTGCAGGAAGTCAATGAAATGGATCCCAGACCCTATTTTTTTGAAGCCATGGTGCCGTTCTGGCAGTACTTCTTTGCTGACGAGAGCTCGGATGCGGCCGGCCAGTTCCTGAAGAAGTCGGATAAAGCCATTGAGGTTGGGAAAATAAAAATGAAATCGAGCCCGCAAGACACCACAACGGTGCTCATGATGGGCGGCCTTTACGGCTACCGGGGCCTGGTGGCAGCCAGTGAGCGGCAGTACCGGACAGCGGTGCAGAGTGGGGCAAACGGATTTACCTTTACGAGAAAACTGATGAGCATGAGTGCGGAAAACCCGGATGTGCTTATCGGCCAGGGACTTTTTCACTATATGATGGGTACCATGCCCCGGGAAGCAAGATGGCTTACAAGCATGGTCGGACTTTCAGGAAACCGGGAGACAGGATTGAAGCTGCTGGAAGATGCGGCTACGCGTGATACCTATACCAGTACGGATGCGCGGATGATTCTTGCCTATCTGTACCATCAGGAAGAGCTCTATGAGGATGCGCTGAGAATCGTGGAACCTCTGGTGGAAAACTGGCCTGATAACGTGATTTTTCGCTATTTCCTTGCTCTTTCACTGGACAAGGCGGGAGAATCGGAAAAGGCGGCGGAGCACTACCGCATTGTTGTGGATCGCAATCATCCCGATCTTCCATCCATCCGGGAACGGGGACGCGATCGGCTGGAACACCTGACGGATTCCGAAGGGTTCTGACAGCCAGATTGCCGTCCATCAATGCAGCTCACTCTTCGGACATCTTCCGTCCGGACATCATCCTTATCACTTCACAAGGATCATTTTACGCGTCTGCGACCATCCGTTGTCATCCTCCAGGCGGTAGAAGTAGAAGCCGCTAGGAAGGTTTTGAGCATTGAAAGAGACCGAGTGGATGCCGGCACGGTGTGACATTTCCGAAACGGGACGGGAAACCTGCTGTCCCAGCGCATTGTAAATGGTCAGTGAAATGACAGACGGTTCTTCAAGATGGAAAGGAATGACGGTTACCGGATTGAAAGGATTAGGATAGTTTCCGAGCAGTTCCGTGCGCATCGGGGTGTCCTGCCGGCTATTTTGCCCTTCTTGTCCGGCTGAAGTGGCATTGAGTGTACCCGAAAGATCAAAACGGGCATAAACCGGCCTGTGATCGGAGGTCGTATTGCTGAAGTCGCTGATATAATCGGGCACGTGTACCATCTCGGAACCTTGCAGCCACTT
>SKNT01000103.1 GCA_007120385.1 Balneolales bacterium | reverse complement strand
GTCATTAAAACTGATATCATCCACCCTTGTGAGAACAGACATCAGGGCAAGCCGGATGCGCGAGTGGATGAGATTGTCCAGCTTGCGGTAATCCAGGGAGGTAGGTTCGGTAGCCATTGCCTTGGAGTCAAATGATGATCAGAGACAGCTGGTTTGAAGAAAAAAAGCATAGTTGTTGTGCTGTTTCTATAGTATACACAAATTGCGTAAAATTAAAATAAGTCATCCACTAAAAAATAAAGTAGCGATAGCATCACGTGAAGACACCCGGTAACAGGAAAAAATTGCCCAGAAAGACAGAAAACCAGTGCAGTCGTGCGTCGGCACTTTTGGCGGAGCTGTATGAACACTATCCCAACCCACACTGCGCCCTGAACTTCACCAATCCGTTTGAGCTGCTGGTTGCCACCATCCTGAGTGCCCAGTGCACGGATGTAAGGGTTAACATTGTCACCGAGGATCTTTTCCGTACCTGGCCAACCCCGCAGGCAATGGCCGGGGCGCCGCTGCCGGAGCTGGAAGAGGCGATCCGCACCACCGGCTTTTACCGGAACAAGGCCCGGGCGATAAAAGAGGCGGCCCAAAAGATTGTGGATGACTTCGGCGGCGAGGTGCCTCAAACCATGGATGAACTGCTGTCGTTGCGGGGGGCCGCCCGGAAAACGGCAAACGTGGTGCTTGGCAATGCTTTTGGAATCAACGACGGGGTGGTGGTGGATACGCATGTAAAGCGGCTGGCCAACAGGTTTGGACTGACCCGGCACCAGGACCCGGTCAAGATTGAACGTGACCTGATGGAGCTGTTCCCGCAGGAAGAGTGGACCAATTTGTCGCATCTCCTGATCGCCCACGGTCGCGCCGTCTGCAAAGCACGGATTTCACATCCACCAGACCATCCGGTATGCAAAGAATACGGCACCCGGTGCACCTGCAATGAGCTCCGAAAAACCAAAGCACGCCAATGAGTAACAGCAACGTCCATAATCATGGGAGCGACCCGCTCCAAAACAGCGGCCGGCGTAGTGACGGCCGTGCCGAAGTCCCGGTTGAGGGTTCTGGTACGGGTACCGGCCCCGGAAAGGAAGAGCTGCTGGTGAGCAGTGTCGACATGAAGCTGCCGCCTCTGCGGTCGGATATTGAGATGATGCCCGTGACTCATGAGGGCTCGGAGCTGATTTACTTCCATGATCCGCAAGGGTATCTGCCCGGCCCCATCGCCCTGGACCGGCAGATTGCAGCGCTCATACCCATGCTCAACGGACAGTTTTCCGTGCGGGATATCTGCAACGACCTGAAGCGGTACGGTAACGAGGTGGAAGAGGAGGACCTGCTTGCGTTTATCCGGCAGCTGGATGAGGTGCGCCTGTTGCTGTCGCCTTGGTTCCGGCACTGCAAAACGGAAATCGAAGAGAACTTTGAGAAGCGGGAAGAGCGTCCGGCCGTCTGTTCCGGCTCCTCTTACCCATCCACAGCGGAAGAAATCCGGAGCATGCTGGATGCGGTATTCACAACGACCGGCGATACCGGAAAGCCGGAAGCCGCCGGCCCGATCAGGGCGCTCTACGCGCCGCATATCGATCTGAGGGTGGGGTTGGCATCCTACGTGCCCGCGTTCAGGCCGCTGGCGGACCTGCGTCCGCGCCGGGTCGTGCTCCTGGCCACATCCCACTATTCCGGCTCATATTATCCGCTTTACGACGGCAAGCCGTTCATCGCCACCAGAAAGAATTTTGAAACGCCCCTGGGCACCATTCCGGCCGATCAGGAGACCCTCCGGTTGCTGGAGGAGCAGTCGGAAGCGACCGGATGCTCATTTGTGGATCGTGCCCACCGGAATGAGCACAGCATAGAACTGCACCTCATCTTCCTTCAGTATCTCTGGCCGCACTCCTTCACCCTGGTCCCCCTTCTGGTTGGTTCGCTGGAGGAATTGTATTACATGGAGGGCGGCGACACCGGTAAAAAAGTGGATGCCATGGCATCGTTCCTCAGAGACCGGTTCGCAGGTGACCCCGACACCCTGTTCGTGATATCGGGAGACCTTTCCCATGTGGGAAAAAAATTCGGAGACCAGGCACCGGCTTCACAGCTGTTTGATGACATCCGCTCGTTTGACCGCGAGTTCCTTGGCCACGCTGCAGCCGGCCGCAGCCGGGAGTTGCTCCAGCTGATGAAACGCGATTTTGACCCCTACCGCATATGCGGATTTCCTCCGCTCTACACGGCATTGAGCGCACTTTGCAATGTAAAGGGAAAGATCACCAGCTACGAACTGTGGGATGAACGCGAACGAGAGAGTGCTGTCACTTTTGGTTCTGTTTTATTTCAAGAACTCCCTGGATAGCTTCAATCAGCGTCTTTTTATTGACGGGCTTGTTGAAATACCGGTCGATAATACCCTCTATGCCGTACTCCTTGAACGAGTGGATATCGTGACCGCTGAATACAAATACGGGCACATCCTTATATTCGGGCAGATTGCGCAAATCGCGAATCAGCTCGGCACCATCTCCCTCCTTTCGCAGGTTAAGGTCCACAATGACCACATCAAAAGATTGTGACTTCAAGATTTCCAGCGCATCATCCGGATTATCCACACCGGTCATTTCAAAGGGCTCTTTTTTGAAAAACAGCTTCACCAACATCAGGTTGGCATTGTCGTCTTCGACGTAAAGAATTTTTTTTGTCGTCATTACACCATCTGTTAATTAGGCTTCGAGGCCTCTTATTTCCCCGGTTTCTCTATAATATCCATTTTATCTGCAAAATAGGAACAAAAATCTCTCATATCGCCCGCAATGCGCTCGTCATCAACAGAACGTTCCAGGGTGTCGGCCATGGTTTTCAGCGTTTCGTAAAAAAAGATCTTCATCTCATCGCGGCTCATGTCCCTGGTCCAGAGATCCAGCCGCAGGGTATCCTTGTTGTTGTGGTCCCAAAGGGATAGCAACAACGCGCGGACCGGCATTTCGGAGATGTTCGAGTCATCGGCATCCCAGACGATTTTCTCCGGGATGTTCTTGTCGTCAAGCGTTACGTTGATTCGGATTTTTTTATTTACCATTTGAAAACGTGTTTTTGGGAGTTGATGGAGGAGACGGGACTGGCTGATGGCGGTGCGCGGGAGGAGCGGCACCCGCCTCTTCACGAACAGTAATGATCCAGTTTTTCCAGGACTTTTTCCATGTCGTCCGGTATTTCTGATGTGAACTGAAGCCAGTCGCCGGAAGCAGGGTGCTCAAAACCAAGGGTGCGTGCATGCAGGCACTGCCGGCCCAGAAGAGAAAAAATGTTCTGGAACATGGTTTTCCGTGAACCGGTATTCGGACCGTACCGCACGGAGTCGCCGCCGTAAACAGGGTCGCCCAAAACCGGATGCCCCATCCATGACAAGTGGACCCGTATCTGGTGGGTGCGTCCGGTTTCGAGTACAGCATCCAGCAGGGCCAGGTGGTCATAGCGCTTCAGCACGCGGTAATGCGTGATGGCGTCCTTGCCTTTGCCGGGCTCCACGACAGCCATTTTTTTCCGGTCGGAGGAATCGCGTCCGAGCGGCTGGTGGATGGTTCCCCTGTTTTTTTGCGGAATGCCCCAGACGACCGTTCGGTAGGAGCGCTCGACGCTTTTTTCGGCGAACTGCTTGGAAAGGTGATGGTGGGCGTGGTCGTTTTTGGCAACAACAAGCAAACCGCTGGTTCCTTTGTCGAGCCGGTGAACGATACCGGGGCGAAGCATATCCTGTTCGCTGTTGACGGTTGACAGCTTTTCGGTGTGCCAAAGCAGGGCATTGACCAGCGTGCCGGTCCAGTTGCCGTAGGATGGATGTACCACCATTCCGGCCGGCTTGTCAAGGACGATCAGGTCATCGTCCTCGTGTACGATCTCAACCGGTATGTTTTCAGCCCGCGCCTCGGGCGGAGGCGACTTGGGAACAATGATCACGATTTCATCCCCCGGCTGAACGCGATAGGATGCCTTCTCCAGCAAGCCGTTCACCCGCACCCAGCCATTTCGGATTCCTTCCTGCACCTTGTTGCGCGTGGCGTTCTGGATGAACTGGGTGATGTATTTGTCCAGGCGCATCTGTTCATGATGCCCCTCGGGTACATCAAGATCATACCGGGTGAAGTCTTTCCGGTCTTCCTCGAAATGTAAATGAGGCAAAGAATCTTTGGACATGTTCGCCTGTGTGCAACCGATTGGAACAGGATGCAAAAAATCGGAGAAAAAAATAATGTAAGTACAGCCCTTGCGGGGTGTCTTACTGGTAACTATTCATTAAGGGTGACGCGTGAATCTTCTGTCCCGTGACGGAAGATGTGCGCGTCTTTCGCCGGACCGCCCGTTCTTTTTTTTGACGGCCGCCGGTTGACTGAGTACTAAAACGGGTTGACCGGAAAACGTGAGGCAGCGCCTCGGATATATGATCTACACCAATAATCTGCAGGCCCCGTTTCACTTTTTCCGGAATATCCTCCAGATCCGGAAGGTTTTCCTTTGGCAGGATAACGGACCGGATCTCCTTGCGCTGGGCCGCCAGGAGCTTCTCGTTCAGCCCGCCAATGGCATAGATATCGCCGCGAAGGGTGATCTCGCCGGTAACCGCCACGTCGTGCCGCACCGGGGTGTCGGTAAGCAGCGAGATCATGGCCAGGGCAATGCCCATTCCCGCGCTCGGTCCATCCTTGGAGATGGCACCTTCGGGGATGTGCACATGAATCTCGTTTTTTTCAAAGAAATCCTCGGGAAGGCCGAAATCGACCGTGTGGGAGCGGACATACGTCAGCGCCGCCTGGGCCGACTCCTTCATCACATCCCCCAGTTTCCCGGTCAGCAGCAGTTTGTTCTTTCCAAACATGCGGGCCACATCCAGATTGAGGATGCTGCCACCCGTGCTGGTCCACGCCAGCCCGTTCACGCTTCCAATGCGGTCTTGTTTCTCGGGATCCCGCTCCTTGAACTTCTCAACCCCGAGGAATTCGCGCACGCGTTTCAGATTGATGGTGATCTGCGATGGCCGTTTGCCGTTTTTCTGATCCTGCACCACTTTTTTGGCAACCTTGCGGCATATGGAGGCAATATTCTGCTCCAGAACCCGCACCCCGGCTTCGGCGGTATAACGCTGGATGATGAGCCGGATCGCATCCTCCCGGAAACGTACCCGGGTGGAAGAAAGCCCGTGCGATTTCAGCAGTTTCGGAATAAGATGGCGCCGTGCGATTTCCACCTTGTCGTGTTCCAGGTATCCGTGCAGCGGGATGATCTCCATCCGGTCAAGCAGCGCCGGCTGGATGTGGCTTGCCACGTTTGCCGTGGTGATGAACATGACCTGCGACAGGTCGAAGTCCAGATCCATGTAGTGGTCGTTGAACGTGTCGTTCTGTTCGGGATCAAGCACTTCCAGGACGGCCGATGACGGGTCGCCGCGCAAATCGTGGCCCAATTTGTCGATTTCATCCAGGATAATGACAGGGTTCATGGTCCCGGCTTTCTTGATGGCCTGGATGATGCGACCGGGCATGGATCCGATGTAGGTTTTGCGGTGGCCGCGGATTTCGGCTTCATCGCT
>SKNT01000231.1 GCA_007120385.1 Balneolales bacterium | reverse complement strand
CCGGCGGAAATGGAATGGTCGTTTTGGGCACGTTGTTTAGTAAATTGTTGATATTACTTGCCAATTCGGGTTCATATAAGGTTGTTATGAAAAAAACGTCCCTGACTGGTGTCCTGCTTGTGTTCGCCCTGGTTACAAATATACAAGGCCAGGATATCAGTTTACAGAATGCCTTTCCCAATCTTTCTTTCAGTTCTCCCATTGACTTCCAGATTGCCAAAGGTCTGACCGACACCATGTTCGTCGTCGAACGCGCCGGAGCCATCCAGCGGGTCCCCAATGATCCGGAAACGGACGAAAAGCTGGAGGTACTGGACATCCGGTCCCGGGTCGCGACGCAGGGTGAAGGTGGGCTGCTGGGCGTGGCGTTCCACCCGGATCTCATGCAGAACGGTTACTTGTTTGCCCATTATACGACTTCAAATCCCTTCCGTTCCGTTTTCGCCAGGTTTGAAACTGATCCGGATGATTCGAAAATTTTTGACGCGGATAGTGAATTCATCCTTTTTGAGGTGGATCAGCCGGCATCCAACCACAACGCAGGACAGATTCGGTTCGGCCCGGACGGGTACCTGTATATCGCACTTGGTGATGGCGGCGGCGGCGGCGACCCGTTCGAGCATGGCCAGGACCGCACCACACTGCACGGAAATATCCTCAGAATAGATGTTGACAACACGGATGAGGGGCTCAATTATGCCATCCCGGCGGAAAATCCTTTTGTCGATAATGAAGAAGGTTGGCGGGAGGAAATTTTCGCCTGGGGCTTTCGCAACCCATTCCGTTTCAGTTTTGACTCCGAAACCGGGAAACTTTGGGTGGCCGACGTTGGACAAAGCGACCGAGAGGAAGTGAACATTGTGGAAGCCGGGAATAATTATGGCTGGAGCATCATGGAAGGCAGTATTTGCTTTCCACCGTCATCGGAATGCGACACAACCGGGCTGGAGCTCCCCGTCCATGAATACGGATTCAGCGGCGGACAGTCCATCACCGGCGGCTTTATCTACCGGGGCGATGAGGCGCCCGAACAGCAGGGCAGGTATTTTTACGGTGACTACGTGACCGGGGACCTTTGGTCGTTTGATTTCGACGGGGAAGAGGCCATTGACAACCGCAGCATCGGCGAGGTGAGTCCTTTCCAGCTGGTCTGTTTCGGGGAGGATCATGACCGTGAACTGTACATGTGCCTAATGAACCAGGGAAACATCTACCGCATTGTCATGGAATCGGAACCTACCGGCGCGGACAGAGATCCGGCCGCTCCGGTTGCCGTGACGCTGGAGCAGAACTATCCCAATCCATTCAATCCGGCCACGATGATACGATACGAACTGGCCGACCCGGCGCAGGTTTCCCTGGAGGTCTTTGATGTGCTGGGGCGGAGTGTAGCGGTGCTTGTGGACGAGTTTCAGGCTTCGGGAGGATACGAGGTGGCGTTTGATGCCTCTGAGCTGGCCGGCGGTATCTACCTGTATCAGCTGACTGCGGATGAGAAAACCCTCACGCGAACCATGACGCTTGTCAAGTAAGCATCCGGCATTTCATATGCCCGGCATTATTCATGTCTGGTGTGAAATATGCCTGGAATTACATATGCCCGGCGTCACATGTTGTCGAGTTCCGCCGTGACGGATGCGGACGGGGGTTCGGTTCGAGTGCTGAATACATAAATCGCTGCCGAGGAAAGCAGGAATCCCGGCAGGATTTCATACAGGTTGAACCATCCGCCTTCCAGAAAATGCCACACCAGTACCGTCACGGCGCCGGTAACGACTCCGGCAAGCGCTCCCTGCAGCGTCATGCGCTTCCAGAAGAGGGAAAACAGGATGACGGGGCCAAAGGAGGCGCCGAATCCGGCCCAGGCCCACGCCACCAGTTCCAGCACCATGGCCTCGGGGTTCCAGGCGATGAACAGAGCGACCAGGGCTACGGCGACCACACTGATGCGTCCGACCCATACAAGCTCACGATGTCTGGCAGCAGGACGCAGCAGCCCTTTATAAAAGTCCTCGGCAATGGCGCTTGAGCAGACAAGCAGCTGGGAGTCGACCGTACTCATTACAGCTGAGAGGATGGCGGCCAGCAGGATTCCGGCCAGCCACGGGCTGAACAGCTCCTGCACCATGACCAGGAACACGAACTCCGGATCCGGAAGCGGACTGTCGGCGAAATAGGCGATGCCGGTGAACCCGACAAAAACCGCTCCGAACAGCGCAAACACCATCCACCCGATTCCTATCATTTGGGCCATAGGCACACTTTTCGGTGAGTCAATGGCCATGAAACGCGCCAGAATATGCGGCTGGCCGAAGTATCCGAGTCCCCATGCCAGCAGCGACAGGATGCCGATCAGGGTCATTTCGTGATACACATTCAGAAAACTGGCATCCACCTCGGCCACACCTGCGACCAGCAATTCCCAGTTCTCGAAGAAGAACACCAGCATGATGGGTGCCGTGATGAGGGCCAGGAACATGAGGATACCCTGGAAGAAGTCGGTCCAGCTGACGGCCATGAACCCGCCGAGGAAGGTGTAGACCACGATGACGGTGGCGCCGGCCAGCAAGGCGGTTTCGTACCCCCACCCGAAGCTGCTTTCGAAGAGCTTGGCACCGGCAACGAGCCCGGATGCGGTGTAGAGAGCGAAGAACACCAGAATGACCGTTGCGGTGACGATCCGAAGAACCCGGGTACGGTCTTCGAAACGCTGCTCGAGGTAGTCGGGCAGGGTGATGGCGTTGCCGGTTTTTTCGGTGAGCGTGCGCAGGCGGGCGGCCACGTACTGCCAGTTCAGGAAGGCACCGATGGAGAGTCCGATGGCGATCCATATCTGATTGAGGCCGGCCGCATAGACGGCTCCCGGCAGGCCGAGCAGCAGCCAGCCGCTCATGTCGGATGCGCCCGCGCTGAGAGCGGCCACTCCGCTCCTGAGTTTGCGTCCGCCCAGGATATAATCCGACAGGGTTTCACTGAAGCGGTAGAAGATTATCCCGAACGCGATCAGTGCGCAGAGATACAGGACAAAGGTAATTACGGCAGCGGTGTTCATAGGCAGTTTATTTGCCGGTTGCCGGATCCTTTCCGGAAGCTGTTTTGTTGCCGGCAGCATCATTCCGGCTGTTGTTTTGCTCAGCTTCGGAGCCCCGGCACCTGTTTCTGAAGTAATTCACAATGGAAAGCAGAAACACGATGGACATGGGGACGATCAGCCAGAACCAGGAATGCAGAGGAATTGCGGTTTCTTCCATACCCGTTTACCATTAATCACTGATTTTGATGGAATTAAAAGGATTAAGAGATAAAGGTCAACTTTTTTTCAATCGGTTCTGCTCACCTGTTGGAAAAATCATGGGCGGCAATTTTGTTTTTTATAAATAAATCGCTATCCATATTAAATAAAAACAGCCACCTGCAATACGAACAGCCATGCTGCACGAACCATATCCCGTCAATAAAGAGCATATCCGATACTACAAAGAGAATGGGTTTATCAAACTGAAACAGGTGCTGGATCCCGAAACCATCCACTATTACGGTGAGGAGATCACAAAAAAGGTCCGGGAGCTCAACACGCTGGACATTCCGATGGAGGAGCGAAACACCTATCAGAAGGCGTTCATGCAGGTTACGAATCTCTGGCAGGCAAGTGACCTGGTCAGGGAGTTTGTATTCAGCAAGCGGATTGGCGGCATTGCCGCGGCCTTGATGGAGACAAAAGCGGTGCGGATGTACCATGATCAGGCCCTGTACAAGGAGCCGACGGGCGGCGTTACGCCGTGGCATGCCGACCAGTTCTACTGGCCGCTGGCCTCGGACAAAACGGTAACCGCCTGGATCCCGCTGCAGGAGACGCCGCTGAACATGGGTCCGCTCGCCTTCAGTGCCAAAAGCCACACGTTCACATTTGGACGAGATCTGCCGATAAGTGACGAAAGTGAGCGAAAGATCCAGAAAGCGCTCGGAGAGCAGGGCTATACCCTTGTGGAAGAGCCGTTTGAACTGGGGGAAGTGAGTTTTCACTCCGGGTGGACCTTCCACCGTGCGGGTCCGAACACATCGGACCGGCCCCGCAAGGTGATGACCATCATTTACATGGATGCGGACATGAGGCTCAAGGAACCCGAGAATGAGAACCAGAAATTGGACAGGGACACATGGTGTCCGGGCGCGCGGCCAGGTGGAATCATCGACACACCGCTGAACCCCGTTTTGTACCCATGAGCCGCCGTTATTGACAATGATCCTTGATAATGCAATGGCTGCAGTTGTTCATCATCCCAGAATATTAACCAGGAACAGTGTGCTCAGCCCAAGGTAGATGGTCACACCGGTGATGTCTGTAACTGTTGTGAGTATGGGTCCGGTCATCATGGCGGGGTCCTTGCCCAGCCTTTTTATGATAAATGGCAATGTACCGCCAATGACACCGGCCAGGAAAACATTGCAAGCCAGTGCCGTACCGGCAACCAGTCCAAGCCACATGTTTCCCTTGAGCACTATGGCGACCACCATGAACAGCAGGCCCAGTGCGAGTCCGTTGACCAGACCGATAAGAATCTCCTTTCTCGTCGCCTTCCAGAATTCCTGCAGGCGCACCTCACCCAGAGCGATGCTGCGGATGGCCACGGAAAGAGCCTGAATTCCCACATTTCCTCCCATATCCGTAATCATCGGGAGGAAAACCGCGAGCAAAGCCACCTGTGCGATGGTGTCCTCGAAATAACTGATGACAAAAACAGCCCCCAGGTTCAGGAAGATGTTGGCGCCCATCCAGGGCAGCCGCATTTTGACAGAACCCATTGGAGTGGTAAAGAAGCTCTCTTCTATCGATCCTGCTCCCATCTTTACAAACTGATCCGCCATGCTCTGACGCAGAACATCGAACGCTACATCAACGGATATGACTCCGACCAGTTGCCCGGAGTCATCAATGACCGGCAGGGTGCGGAACCCACGGTTTCGAAGCAGCCCGGCGGCAAACTGGGCATCCGTATCGGCCTGTACAGCGACCACGTCCCTGATCATGGAATTTTCAACGGTACCATCCCTGGGTGCCTTGATCAGTTCCCGGCGACTTATCACTCCAGACAGGCGGTTTTGATCATCGACAACATAGACATACCAATTTGCTTCAACCGTTTGCGGCGCCGACTCCAGTGCCATCAGGGTCTGCTCAATCGTAGATCCACTGCGGATGGCGACAAATTTGACCGTCATCACGGAACCGGCAGTACCTTCTTCGTAACCGGAGAGCATAAGCAGCCGCTCGCGGTCCTTCCCGGAAATACTGTCGAGAAACGACTGCCTGCGATCCTCCGACAGCTGCTTGAATATGTCAACGGCACGGTCAATCGGGACATCCGAAAGAGTTGAAGCACTCTCTTCTTCCGAGGCTTCCTCAAGCAGCTCCGCAACAAGTGCCGGTGGCATATTACCCAGGATCTGTCCGCCAGCATCCGGTTTCATTGCACGAATGACCGGCAGGATAATCTCCCTGGGCGCCTCGGAAAGGATATCGGCATTCCTGATGAACGAGAGATTTTTACTTATGGATACGGCTTTTTCAATGTTCCGGTCATCAAGTGCTTTTTCCAACTCCTCCTTGAATTCTGCAATCTGATGCGGGTCTACAATCATTTGATATTCTGATTAATGATTATTTGGATGCCGCACCCAAATAACCACATAACATCATATAAATCAACTCCGCCGGTCAGTTTGCTATACTCCGGCATCGTGCCGCAGTCAGTATTTTTCTGAACATGGACCAGCGGCAGGTTAAAAAAAACCCGCTGCTGATCGCATTTGCAAAATGTCAGTTGCGGTTTTGTCTGCGGCGTTCGTCCCGGAGTTTCCTGAGCTGCTCCCACTGCTCATTTGTAAGCACTTTTTTCAGTTCCTGCTGATGTTTCTCATAGTGAGCTCGCCTCTCATTCTGGAACGCTTCGCGGGTGATCTCGTTATTGCGCATCTTTGCCCGAAATTCCATCACCTTTTCGCGGTGTTGCAGATTCAGTTCATCGATTTGCTCCAGCTGACTCTCCGTCAGGTCTTCAAGCTGCAATACGAGCCGGTTTTCCCGCGGTTGGGAAATGCCTCTTCGCGCGTAACCCTGCGGGTCTGCATCACGCTCTTGTACCGATTCGGCGTTTGTCCCGGATCCCCGGTACCGGTTTTGGGCGTCGGCCTGGCTAACAAGCACTGTTGACAACAGTAATATGAATCCGGATATAACGAGAATGGATAATCTTGAAAATGTATTCATGACAATGTGGTTGGTGGTTGACGGGTAGGCCTGCAAGGCAGAAAATACATGAAATATTCAGGTCATCTGCCACAGGCGCCTTGTTGCATACACTTTCTTAGACGCACCGACCATGAAGCGGTTCATTATATCAAGACACGTTCCGCCGCTCCCGTCAATCTTATCAGGCCGGTTTTCCCATTCCCAATCTGCCGGCGCCAATCGGGGTAGCCTCAATCTTCCTTTGCAGCCTGCACATCGGTTTTGCAATGGGAACACAAATCGGGAGTGGACCCGTCAAATATATTCGCGAAGAAGTTGCTCCTGTTCATGGCAAAGTACATGACGCAAGACTCATCGGTGCAATGCGGTCCGTTCTCCTGATGATTTTCCTGCATGACCGTGCCATTGTTGACCAGCCCCATAAGGTGACCATACTCATGCCGCATCACGGTTGCCTCAACGCTTGCCCGCGATGGATTGAGCGGGGGAGTTCCGCTCACATCGTGGATCCTTTTCCCGAAATAGGCGTTTGAGGTGTTATAATACGCAATGCCGAGTACGTTATCGCTGGTATGATCCGCATCCACAAAAAGGTTGTAGGATGCGAGTGTACTCCCTTCCGAATAGTGCTTTCTGTGTGACTGCTCTATGTTCCTTATGTCCCCGGCAGAGTACTGTTCGCGATTTCCGGACGGAATTTCCTGCGGCTCCAGCATTATGATCTGTGCTTTGTCAAGATGACTTGCAAGAAAGTCCCTGAGCTGATCCAGCGTGCTATCTGACGGCCGGTAGCCCGGCATGTACTGAATTTCCACCAGCAGCCTGGAATACGTGCCATCCTGCAAAAATGCTGTTGCCGACGAACCCGGGCTTGAAGTATGCGAGAAGGACGCGTCCGTATCACCTTGCGCTGACGGATCGTCACATGAAGTGAGGATAAGACCAGACAGCCAAAGCAGCAGTAAAAAGCAAGAAAAAGCACCCCATCCTAAAGGATGAGGTGCTTTCTTTGCAGCTGGGGTAGCGTCGCCTGATGTAGTGGGGTCAGTCATGGGGCTATTCATTTCAATGCGTAAAGAAGCACAAATACACGGGCTGCCGCCTCGGCTTCGGCTTCAGCCAGACCGGCATTTTCAAAAGTGACACTGGCATCAGCCGCAGCGCTTGCGTAAAAGCTGGAAAAGGCCTCTGCCGTTATCTCCGCAACACCGCCGAGAAATACCGAGATTTGTGACATCGCTTCCATCAACAGAGCATAGGATGTTTCAACCTGCGCCCCTGCTGCAGCGATTACAACAGGGCTGATCGAGTAATGTGCTTCCATAATGGTATGGGCACTGGCCCGGTATTCTGCATTGGCTTCAGCCAGTGCCTCGACCGATGTTGCCGCCCTGATTTCGGCTGCAAGCTCTGTCCTTGCCGATGCCAGTGCATCAAGCCTTGCCTGGGATGCCCCTTCGGCCTCCAGCATGGCTTCAACGGCCAGGGTAAACTCACCGGCGGCATTGGTTGTCGCCTGTCCGTCCAGAGCGGAGACCGACCCGTCTGCATGCACCGCAACAGCGGTCACCACGGCGCCTTCCACACCATTCATTGCAGCAACCGAAGAACCCCCGGTGTATTCGCCGCTCCTTCCGGAAGGTTCGTCATACTCGGCAACACGTCCCGACAAAGTTGCGGTCTCGCCGCCATTGCCGGAATCAACGGAAGAGTCACATCCGACTCCATAAACCATCAATAATGTGATCACCAATGCTACAGTGATCCTGCCTGTCGAAGTAAACATTTTCTCATTCATAACAGTCATATTAGTGTGGGTTGGAACCTCTTGTAGATTTTCTATCCTGTCGGATACCCTTAATACATAGTATCAATGAGTTATGACCAATTAGATGTTTTTAATAATTTGCATACTTCAGTCTCTCCGGAAAACACCTCTGATCCGCCCGATCAGCGACCTGTCATTTGCTGAGTCACCAACAATTTGCGCCTCCCCGCTGTCCCGGCCCGAGAAAAAGTCGCGCACCCTATCCCGGAATCCCTCTTCCCGGTAGTTTTCGCAATCGGTCCGGTAAGCCAAATTCTGTTGATGCGGATGGAAACGGTCCGGTGTGGGTGCAAGGCCGTCATGCCGGGCAAGTTCCTGCAGAAACAATCCGGCCACAGGCAGGGCGGTCTGTGATGCAAAGCCGATTTGCTGTGGCAGCCGGACGGACGGTGTGACTCCACCGATCCAGCTTCCGAAAACCAGATCGGGCGTCATCCCCACGAACCACCCATCGGAGAAATGCTGCGTTGTACCTGTTTTACCGGCAAGGGCATGCCGGATGCCGAAACGGGTACGAAGACCGGATGCGGTACCTTCATCCACGGTTCGTGCCAGCATCGCAACCATGGCCGCCGCCGTCTCTTCGGAAAAGGCCGGCTCCCGCGGCTTCACGAGCTCCGTGGCAACGGATTCCGTTGAATGGGATGCCGCCAGGTCCGGAATGGTCAAAGGAAGTGCTTCCGTGTAATCCCTGACCGAGAAAAACTCCGTTGCATTCCGGTCAGCAGAGCCCGATTCCCTGAAATCATAGATCAGTTTCCCTTCGGCATTGTAAACGGCCATGATGAACCGTGGCTCCGTCGGAATTCCCCTGTTGGCAAATGCCGTATAGGCCTGCACCATCTCAAGAAGCGACAGTTCCGCCGTGCCAAGTGCAATGGACGGTTCTGCCGGAATCGGGGACCGGATACCCAATCTGCGGATCGTTTCGATGACATCCTCCACTCCGGTCTCCATCAGAAGATCAACAGAGATTGTATTTACGGATTGCGAGAGCGCCGCCTGCACCGAATAATGTCCGCCATACTCCTTTTGCAGGTTGGATGGCGTCCATTCATTGTAATTCACATAGGTCGACAACAGATTCCGGCGGTAGTCACAAGGTTTCATGCCTATCTCGAGCGCTGCGGCATAGACGATCGGCTTGAATGCCGAACCGGTCTGCCGCCGGGCGCGCACGTGGTCATACTGGAAACTCCGGTCGGGAATGCCGCCCACCCAGGCCTTGACATCCCCGCTTGCCGGGTCTACGGCCAGAAATCCTGCATTGATGAAAGAGAGGTAGTGCCTGATGGAGTCGCGGGGCGATGCCGTAATGCTTTTGGAACCATTCCAGGTGAACAATTCCATGGGCACAGGGGCGTCCAGCGCATCCGCAATCCTGTTCATCCCCGTGCCGGCATCGGCCATCCGGCTGTACCGGTCCGAGTTAAGCCAGGCCCGCAGGACCATCGGATGATCCCTGCCAAAAACCGGCTCATGATTTCGGTGCAGGTCAAATGCCGCCTGCAGTTCGGCAAGCTGCGTATTCACGGCATATTCCGCAGCGGCCTGATAGCGCGAATCCAGTGTGGTTTCGATCACGAGTCCATCTGTAAGCAAATCATATGACCGGCCGTCACGTGCAGGCTGTGTGGCCAGGATGTGCTGAACCCGGCTTCTCAAATAGGCGCGAAAGTGCGGCGCCATGCCTTCGTTTTGGCTGTGCCGGTTGTAATCCAAATCCAGTGGACGCTCCCGCGTCTCGTCATATTCCGCTGAATCGATCATTCCATAACGTTCCATCTGCCACAGAACGAGATTGCGCCGGTGGATCGCATTTCCCGGATTGCGGTGGGGGTTGTACCATGTGGTAGCCCTGAGCATGCCGGCCAGCGTGGCCGCCTGGTGCAGCTCCAGCCGGTCCGGCGGAATATTGAAAAACCGTTCCGATGCCGTGCGAATACCCCAGGTATCCTCCCCGAAGGAAACCGTATTGAGATAGAGTTCAAGGATTTCCTCCTTGCTGTAGATACGCTCAAGCCGGCGGGCTATGAGCATCTCCCGGAGTTTGCTGGATACGACCCCGCGCAGACCCGACTTCTCCCTGGGGTACAGGTTTTTGGCCAGCTGTTGTGTGATGGTGCTCCCGCCGCCGGCATCCTGGCGAAGCAGAAGCGTCCGGACGAATACACGTCCGAGCGCCCTGTAATCAATCCCCCGGTGATTATGGAAACGGACATCCTCAATAGCCAGCAGCGCATCCAGAAAGAGAGGAGGCACCTCATCAAGGCTGACCCTGTCCCGGTTCTGCACATAGTAGCGCCCCAGCAGCACACCGTCCGAGGCATACACCGACGAGGCCTCATAATGCCGGATTGCCGAAAGCTCGGCATGGCCGGGAGTCCGGTTCAGGATTCCAAATGAATACACAAGAAATATCAGCGTCAGGGCAAACAGAATCGATATGGCCGCCGTTCTTACTGATACAACTTCAATTCCTTTTGTGACGGTTTTCTGGAATTTCCATTGCAACTGCCTGGCCAGCTGCAACGGATCACGGTTTCGGGGTAACATGGATTATGGGATGAAGCTGTTGAGTTGCAATCATACCTTGTAACAAGCCGGCGGTCGGCAATGACTACTTCCGCAAAAAAAAATGAGAAATTGCCTCCGGGATATATGTAACATCACTGCAATTAAGTACCTTACGTCAAGGCTGCCGGCTATCGCAGCCGGGCTTCCCCGTTATCGCTAAATCCACCCCATTGACAACAATTTCCAAAGATCTGGAAACCCATCTCCGGCTGGACATCCGCAGTCAGCCCGATGACACCACGTGCGGACCGACCTGCCTGCATGCCGTCTACCGGTATTACGGGGAGGATGTCCGGCTCAGTCAGGTCATCAAGGAAGTGCCGGCCCTGGAAGAGGGTGGAACTCTGGGTGTTCTGCTTGGAATACATGCCCTTGGCAGAGGCTACCTGGTGCGTCTGATCACCTACAATCTTCATATTTTTGATCCTACCTGGTTCCAGCAGCCAACCGACCTGGTGCAGAAGCTGAGGCAGCAAATAGAGCACAAAACGGACCCGAAGTTCCGGATGGCCTCGGAAGCCTACATCTCTTTTCTGAACCTGGGCGGCACCATCGTATTCCAGGATCTGAAACCGGGACTTATCCGAAAATATCTCAAGAATTCCGTGCCTGTGCTTACCGGTCTGAGTTCCACCTACCTGTACCAGCACGCAAGGGAGTTTGGCCCTGATTGCGACCATGACGACATCCGGGGAGTTCCGGCGGGTCATTTTGTCGTGCTGAGCGGGTACGACCGTGAGCAGCATCGCGTACTGGTGTCGGATCCCCTTGCCGAGAATCCATATTCTCCCGACCAGAAATACATGGTGCGCATAGAGCGGCTGATCTGTGCCATTCTGCTCGGAATTGTGACTTATGATGCCAATCTGCTCATCATTGAACCGCGACCCTGAACGCAAAGTGGCGGTTCATAAAAAATGGCTGTCTGCAGCCTTTTAACCATTTCATCATCCAACTGCCATGACTATTCTGATAATCGTCAGCAACGCCAGTGACTGGAAGCTATCCATCCCCGGGGTGGAAGTTGTTTCCGCCAGATCCTATCTGACCGACCCGCAATTCATCAACCGGCGCAATGCGCGCGTGTTCAACCTTTCGCGCAGCTATCGCTACCAGAGTACGGGGTACTATGTCTCACTGCTGGCTGCCGCCCGGGGACACAAGGCGATCCCCGGTATTGCCGCCATCCAGGACATGAAATCCCCGGCCGTGGTGCGCATCATCTCGTATGAACTGGAAGAGTTGATCCAGAAATCCCTGTCGGATCTCAAGAGCAGGGACTACACCCTGAGCATCTATTTCGGACGCAATCTCTCACCGAAATACAACAAGCTGAGTCTGCAGCTGTTCAACCTGTTCCAGGCGCCGCTGCTGCGGGCGCATTTTCATCACGACGGTGAGATATGGAACCTCAAAAGCATCGGCCCCATTGCCGCCAACGAAATCCCGCCGGACCACCAGACCTATGTAGAGGAATTTGCACGGGACTATTTCTCCGGAAAGAGGGTCCGTGCGCCAAAACGCGAGACCGGTGGATACGACATGGCCATTCTCGTAAACCCTAAAGAGGTCGCGGCTCCCTCCGACCCAAAAACCATCGAAAAATTCATCAGAGCGGCTGAAAAAACGGGGATCAGCGCCGAGGCCATTACGCGTGATGATTACGCACGTCTGGCGGAATACGATGCTCTGTTCATACGTGAAACCACGGCTGTAAACCACCACACTTTCCGATTTGCACAACGGGCGCAAGCCGAGGGACTGGCAGTGGTGGATGATCCGGAATCGATCATCCGGTGCACAAACAAGGTATACCTTGCCGAACTGCTGGAAATGCATCGTATCCCGGCGCCGCGGACCATGGTCGTGCACCGCGATAATAAAAGGCGGGTAATGGAGGAGCTCGGCTTTCCCATGGTCCTGAAAAAACCCGACAGTTCCTTCAGCCAGGGCGTGGCCAAGGTGAATGACGAAGCGGCCTTTCAGCAGAAAATCGACGAGCTGTTTGATAAATCCGACCTGCTTATCGCCCAGGAGTTCCTGCCCACGGACTTCGACTGGCGTGTCGGCATCTTCAACCGGCAGCCGCTCTATGTTTGCAAATATTACATGGCCAAAAAACACTGGCAGATCATGAACTGGGAGACGACGGGACAAAAGCGATTCGGAAAAGTGGAGACACTGCCGGTGGAACTCGCGCCCCGCGGACTGATCCGCACGGCCCTGACCACAGCCAACCTGATCGGTGACGGACTGTACGGGGTGGACCTCAAGCAGATCGACAGCCGGTTCATTGTGATCGAAGTGAACGACAACCCCAGCATTGAAACCGGTGTGGAGGATGAGGTTCTTCGCGACAAACTCTATCTGACCATGATGGAAATCTTCCTGAAGATGATCAAAAAAACCAAAGAGATCCAGAGCCGTCAGGACTAACAATTGTCGCAAAAAGTTTGAAACAAGGAGCCGTTTGACCATGAAAAAGCTGCATTTGTTTGAGGGATTCGGGGTGGAACTTGAGTACATGATCGTGGACCGCGACACACTGGATGTGCGGCCGGTCACCGACACGCTGATGCACGACAAATGCGGCGCCTACCGGGACGAATGGGAGAACGGCGCCATCGCATGGAACAATGAACTGGCGCTGCACGTCTTCGAACTCAAGACCAACGGTCCCGCCCCTTCCCTGAACGGACTTGCGGCCTTTTTCCATGAAAATATATTGGAGGCCAATGCCCTTCTGGAAGCCCGCGGCACACAGCTGATGCCGGGTGCCATGCACCCATGGATGGATCCCCATACCGAGCTGCGCCTCTGGCCGCACGAGCACAACCTGATCTACGAGATGTACAACCGTATCTTCGACTGCCGCGGACACGGATGGGCCAACCTGCAGAGCACCCACCTCAACCTGCCCTTCGGCAACGACCGCGAGTTCGGCCGTCTGCACGCCGCCATCCGGCTGGTGCTGCCGCTGCTCCCGGCGCTGGCCGCATCCTCCCCGGTCATGGACGGTCAGCTTACCGGCTGGGCCGACAACAGGCTCCGGGCGTATCAGAACAACCAGAAACGCATCCCTTCCATTGCCGGCATGGTGATCCCCGAGCCCGTATTCACCGAAAAGGAGTACCGCAGTCGCATCCTGGCCCGGAATTATGCGGACATTTCGCCGTTCGACCCCGACGGGATTTTGCAGGATGAGTGGCTCAATTCGCGCGGCGCCATCGCCCGTTTCCAGCGCAGCGCCATCGAGATCCGCTTACTGGACGTGCAGGAGTGCCCGCTTGCCGACATCGCCCTGCTCAAGGTGATCGTCCAGGCAATCCGGGATCTGGTGGATGAGCGGCATGCACGCTACACCGCCCAGAAGCAGTGGCAGACCGGGCCGCTGTACGCCATTTTCCAGGAAGGTGTGCAACGGGGCAGCCGGCAGATGATCGAAGATCCCGGATTTCTGGCGTTATTTGGAATCCCCAAGGAGAAAAGCAGCGCCCTCCAGGTCTGGGAAACCATAATCGGGCGAACATCAATTCTCGAAGAACCGGAAACGGCATATCTGCAGCTGTTCCTGGAAAAGGGCAACCTCTCCACCCGCATCCGCAAGGCGCTCGGTCATGATCCCGGCCGGACGGAGCTGGCGGCCGTTTACGGCAGGCTGGCCGATTGCCTTGCTGATAACAAGCCGTTTGCTTGACCGTGGCCGGCGCAATTTTTCCCGGCAGAATTTATGAAAGTATCGTTATCTTCACGCAAAACAGCAGGATGGACGTGCGCCAGGGCAGCACGCCGCAAATAATAGGGCAATTGTAAATGTGGAGGGATACCATGAGAATTGATTTATCGGGGATGGTTCCGTCAGCGGTGAGCCGCAGGATCGACGTGGCCTCACTGCCGGCCGTGCACCAGGGCAGCGGCAGCCGGGGCATGGGTCTGTTCCTGGTGATCTTTGCCCTCATCTGGGGCGGCGTTCCGGGGCTTATCCTCATCAATATGATCAGCAGCGGCGAATACGATCCGGCCATGCTTTTTATGCTGCTGTT
Source organism: Balneolales bacterium (assembly GCA_007120385.1). Taxonomy (GTDB): domain Bacteria; phylum Bacteroidota; class Rhodothermia; order Balneolales; family Natronogracilivirgulaceae; genus SKNL01. The sequence continues at coordinate 3,237 of SKNT01000231.1, read as the reverse complement.
CCCGGTCATCGGGATCGGCATCCTGTTTTACGGGGTGTACAACCTGACCTTCCGGGAGACCATCCGGATCGACGCGACCAATGTCACCCGGGAGTCGCAATCCATTTTCGGCTACAAATACTGGACCGAGCCGCTGCAGCGCTACCCCGGTGTCCTCCAGCGCACCGAGCGCCGTTCGGGTGGCAAGAACAGCTCCTCCTACACCCTGCACATCGTGGAATTGCACCACGAGGACAAGAAAAAACGCATTACGCTGTACGAATCCCGTTCTCCCAACGGGTTCCGCCAGACATGGGAGGACTACTGCCGCCAGCTGAACAAACCGGCCCTGGAAGGCGGCAAGGGCAACATGATCTCCCGTGCGGTGGAGGACCTCGACAAATCGGTGCGTGACCTGGCCCGGGAGGGGAAACTGGATGTGGATTTCGATCCGCGCAAGCCGCCGCCTGCCGGGTTCGACCTGCGGGTGGATGGTGACCAGCTGCGCGTGACCCTGCCGAAAACAAAATCCTCCCTCATCGGCTCCCTGTTCATCATCGCTTTCGCAGGGGTGTTCATTTTCATCGGATTCGGGATCGATGACGCCCCTGTTGCGTTCGGCATCATCGGACTGCTGTTCCTCCTGCTGATCCTGGGTGGACTGGCCTGGTCCGGGGTCACCCGGCAGGTCCTGCTTATCGGTCGGGACCGTGTGCGGATCTTTCACGAAACCCCCTGGGGTGACACGGACGGCAAAACGATGGATGCCCGTCAGATTGAGACAATCCGGATCGGACGCGAGCGAAGCAGCAACGAGCGTGAAGGCGTACTCCTCATCACCGATGACGCTACCAGGAAAATAGGCGAAGGTTTGCCGCCCGAAGCCCAAAACTGGCTCAAAAACTGCATTCTGGCGGTTATCACAAAGGGGTGATATTTTAACCGGACACGAACACCATCCACCGGAATTGTCCCGATGATAAAAATCAGCCTCAAAATGGCCATCCTCGCGGTGCTGGGGCTCCTGGCCCTGTACCTTTTGGGTACCATTCTGTTTTTCAATGCAACGCCCAAGGAAATACGGGTCAAGGAACCGATCCGGATCACGTACAGCGTATCCGACCCGGAGTTCCGGAGGGTCAGCGGCATCATTGCCGGGCGCCCGTGGGTGGATGGCAACCACATTGAAATCCTGCGCAGCGGTGAGGATGTCTTCGGATCCATGCTCGCCGACATCAGGGAGGCGGAGAATAGCATCACCAAGGAGACGTTCGTGTTTTACGGCGACAAAGTAGCCAATCCCTTTTCGGAGGCACTTGCGGAAGCGGCACGGAGGGGTGTCCGCGTCCATTTCCTGATGGACTATATCGGTTCGGTCCTGGCATCAGGCGATAAGCTTGAGACCATGCGCGATGCAGGCGTCGACGTGGAGCGGTGGCGGAAGCCCTCATGGTACCAGATAGCCCGCTTCAACCATCGCACGCACAGGAAGCTGCTGGTCGTCGACGGCAGGTCGGCATACACCGGCGGAGTGAACACGGCCGATCCCTGGATGCCGGACATCGACGACGGAGGTTACAAAGACTACCATTTCCGAATCACCGGTCCGGTCGTAAATGACATACAGGGCGCGTTTTCCGAGAACTGGGTCTCCTCAAGGGGGGAGCTGCTCGTTGGCGAAAAATACTATCCCGTCCCGGATACCACCGGAACCGTCTCCATGCAGGTCACGAGCAGCCATCCCCGCGAAGGGCAGAAAAGGGTGCGCAAAATGCTGCTCCACGCCATTGCATCGGCCAGCGAATCCATCCGGATCGGTTCGGCCTATTTTTTCCCGGACAACGATTTCCTTGACGCCCTGGTGGAGGCCGCACATCGGGGCGTAGACGTCACCATTCTCACTCCGGGAGATAACATTGATCAGAATTACGTGCGAAGAGCCTCGCACACCCTTTGGGGGGACCTTCTGGAAGCCGGCATTCGGATGTTCGAATACCAGCCGGTCATGTACCATGCCAAGCTGATGATCGTCGATGACTATTTCGTCACCATCGGGTCCACCAACTTCGACAACCGGTCGTTCCGGCTTAATGACGAGGCCAATGTCAACATCCTGGACCGTGCTTTCGCCGAAAAAATGGCCGGTGAGTTCGATAACGACCTTCTTAATTCACTTCGCATTGAATATGAGGACTGGCAAGGCCGTCCCCTCCGGCACAAGATACACGGATGGCTGACCGCCAGAACGATCGGGGCCTACCTCTAGAACATTGATGCCGAGCAAGCTCCTGTGTCAGTTCAGCGGCCTAAACAGGCCTTCTGCCACGGATCAGGCCGTCACTCCTCCATCCATTTTCTCAGCTCGCCGGCAATCTCTTCTTTGGTTTTTCCCAGTTTTTTCTGGAGATTTCCGATGAACTCGTCATCCTTGCCCTCAACATAGGCCAGGTCATTGTCGGTCAGGTCCCCGTACTTCTGCTTCAGTTTACCTTTCAGGACATTCATGTTGCCTTTCAGATTCAGATCTCTCATGATATTCTCAGTTTTGTTGCGGTTGAACTGCCTGCCAGCCTTCTGTTTCCATTGGGTAGACTTTGATGAACAGAACGCACTGTTCTTTCTATAGTTACAATTCTCATGATAGAATCGTTCTGCCAGGTTGCTCAGTTTCCCCTTGCCATAAATATGGTATTGATGTATCCTGCGTGGTGGCCGTTGTTAACGCCATGTTCTATATGATTATCGAGATGACGCAAGATCCCAGGGATGCCGTCATCCCCCACCCTAAAATCCTCAGACTATGAAAAAGATTACGCTAACCATTGTTCTTGCCGGACTGTTTCTGTTCTCCGTGGCACCGGGCGCTTCCCATGCACAGGGACTGGTGAATTTTGGAATCAAAGGCGGGGTGAACATCGCCAATATCAGTTTCGACGATTTTGACGACAATGATCCGCGGACCGGCTTTACTATTGGCGCGGTGCTGGATATCGGTTTTCCCATGGTCCCGGTGGGACTGGAAACAGGACTGTACTATTCCCAGAAGGGAACGACTTTCAATGTTAGCGAGACAATTGAAGGAATGACGTTTACGGCGGATGCGACCATGAAACTGGACTACCTGAAAATTCCGGTCTTGGCCAAGGTGAATTTCGGCCCCCCGGGTCCGTTCAGTCCGCATTTCGTGGCCGGACCCTATGCCGGGTTCATTCTTAACGCCGAAACGGAAATGTCCTTCATGGGCGAAACCGAATCCGT
>SKNT01000037.1 GCA_007120385.1 Balneolales bacterium | reverse complement strand
GCATGTGGCCGGGGAGCATATGTACGATCATCTTGCCGGAACAGCAATTGAGATTAACGGAGATGGCATCAGGGTGGGGCCCAATCCATTCACTCCGAACAACAACGGGTTTAATGACTTTGTCAGGTTCGACTTTACCGGTGCCGAGGCGTCAACCGGATATATCGTCCGGATTTTCGACATGAACGGAAAGCGCGTGCGCACGCTGACGGCAGACGGGCAGTCCGAAATCATCTGGGACGGTACCGACTCCGGCGGCACGGTACTCAAGCCCGGAGTTTACCTGTACATCATAGAAAGAAGCAATCGTGTCGTCCGGCGCGGCTCTGTAACACTGGCACTGTAACATGCACTCAATGCGGCGAATCCTTATATGCATATTAGTTTTAGTGGCTGCCACGGCTGGCATCAGCGAGGTGCAGTCCCAGGATTTCATAATCGGGCCGGCAACAAGCACACTTGACACCAAAGCCCTGCTTGCCAATCCTGCTTTGATATCATTTCAGAGACCGCAGGTAGCTCTGGGTATAAAAACTCATTACAGCGGTTTCTCAGACGACTCTGGGTCGGGATTCAACCAGGGCTACTTTGTCGCTTCCATTCCGGGCATCAGGGGCAGCAGGTTTGGCGCGGGGGTTCACGCCCAGTATTTCAACAGTCCGCTATTCACCCGAAGCCAGCTCAGCGCATCCTTTTCAGCCCGTCTGTGGCACAGAGTGTCTTTCGGGGCAACCGGATCCCTGTATCATATCGGTTACAACCGCGACAATTTCGTGGACTTCGATTTCGGCGATCCGGTTTTTCAGAATGGATTTTCCCGCAACACTTTCAACTCTGCAGCAGGCATTTACGCCCGGCCGGTATCCAGCGTGGAAATGGCAATTGGCGCCCGCAACCTGAACGAACCCGATATTTCCCTCTCCGGCAGCGGCGTGAAGGAACCCCTTGAATTTTTCGGAGCATTGAGTTACCGTTATGATATATTCAAAGGAACTGTGGAACTGGTAAGCGGCAGATATGACCTGGACACGAGAATGCACATTGAGGCGTTTTCAACGGAAGGATACTTTGCCAGAATGGGCACAAACATGAGCTTCGACAGAGGCTATATCGAGGCACAGATGCACGTATACGGCGGTGTGAGCATTAACTATCAGTTTGAACTGCCCTTCAACGACGTGCTGCCGGAAACGTACGGTTCCCACATGTTCTCCCTTGTCTATGAGTTCAACAGGGTGCCGCCGCTGCCACAGAGGCGAACCGCAGGAGTCGTGATGCCGGAAGTGGTGCGCACCCGCACGGAGGCCGTACTTCCATCTGCCATAGTGCTCACTTCCACCACCGACCACCTGGAATACACGAATGTTACCCTAACCCGGAGAGTTGACACAACTACGGTCACCGAAGAAGATCTGAAGCACCTGACTGCCTACGATATCGGGAACCTCGAACGGCAACAGGATTACTTCCGGATGCCATACAGCAGTCGCCGGCCCGAAACCGCTCCGCTTCCAGCCGGTGCCACCCCCGAGCCGGTCATCACCGATCACTACCGCCACACCCTGGATTTCATCCGGGATCACATCCTGTCACGCGACAGGGTAGTTGAACTGGTGGTTGAAGATGGAACTCAGGTGCGCGCCTCCGGAATCCGTGAGCAGTTCCGCCGGCAGAGCGGGCGAGACATTCCGGTTTCGGTTGCATACCAGTCCGCCATCTCCGACTCCGCAAAACATGCCACCATGGTAAGTCCTGAAATTCTGATGGATCAGCATATGGTAGTCCTGACTCCTGAAACAGCCAGAATCAGGCCCGTAAAGGCGGCTGATGCTTCGGTCAGTGAATGGGCTCTCAGAATCTACGACGGCAATGACCAGGCAGTAAACGAAATCCTCAGTTCATCGGATCTCCCTGAAATCATAGAGTGGGACTGGCACCTTGACGACGGCACCATCATTCCTCCCGGTCTCTACACCTACCGTTTGTACTGGGCGGACGATAACGGCTTCTGGAAGGAGTCAAGAAAACGCTATCTTTACGTTCAGAAAATTACCCGAAATATCACTATCGACATCACCAAAGACCTGGAAAAAATTCACTCTGATCCTGACAGAATTGAATTGATCCTGAAAAACAAATAAAAGCAAAGCGAAATGATAAATAACAAATACGTTGCCTCAGGCCTGGCACTTGGAAGCTTGATGACATGGATTCCGATCACCGCCCATGCTCAGGGAAACAACCAGAATGCCGCAGCAGCCGCAACGGAAGGATTGCAAGGTCTGACCGGTGGCATCGCCACGGCGAATCTCTGGGACCTTATCGGACAGGCCGGGGTGATGCAATATCCCATTTTTGGCGTACTTATCATCGGGGTCTTTCTGATCAGTCTGAAGGTTTTTGAGCTTTTCAGCGATAATCGGCTCACAAAAAACCTGCAGCAAACCGGTTTCGAAAACCTCTCCATCAAGGATATCAGAAAGAAAGTTTCCAACGAGCCCGATCATATGCTCTCACGGCTCATGGCCAAGCTGCTCAACGTTTTCCTGACCAACAGAAATGCTGATTATCTGCACGATGAGATCTCCAACTACTACTCCAACGAGCAGCACAAATACAACACCTTCAAAAACAGAATCGACTTTCTTTCGGATACAGCCGGAGCACTCGGACTGCTTGGCACTGTCTGGGGAATGTTTATTGTGTTTTCCTCCGGCGCCCTTGAAAAAGATGTGATTCTTGCCGGTATGGGCCTTGCCCTGATGTCCACCCTGCTCGGACTCGTTGTGAGCATCACTCTCAACTTCTTTTCCACCATTACGGAAGGATATTTCGCCAAACACCTGGAACGGATATCCTCCAAGGCAGATGAGATGCGTTTTCGGCTTATTGAGTTGGGAGAGAACTCACGCGGTGTTGATTTTGCCCAGGCTGCAGGCAGCAAACCTGTGAGCCCCCGCTCCTATCAGGAACATGACACTGCATCGGCGGAGCAGGATCAAAAAAAAAATCCCTGAGCCCCGGGCAGCAGTCAGTCGCAGCGGCGGATGAAAGCCCGGTCCAGCCGGCACCAAAGCCGGGCCGCCTGCTGCTCAAACCTTATGAAAAACAAATACAGGCATTTGAAACACAGAAAAACATAGGTATCCAGCTGATCGGAACAGACAGCAAACCCATGTCCGGTCAAACCCTGGAAGTGATCCTCGCCGGAAACGGTGAGGTCAACAATCAACCGGGAAAAACAGCCATAACAACTGATGAAAAAGGCAACGCATATTTCGACCTGAAGGCCGGTAAAAAGACCGGAACCCTGAAGGTCCGCTTCCGTTGCCGGGAACCTGAATACCATCACATATCCACCGAACTCCAAACGCTCATCGTGGCCAATGAACCAGACAGCCTTGAAATTCACAACAATTTGCAGGCGCATCCGTCAGGCAGAAAACTGCCCAAACCTATACGGGTGTTGATTCAGGACCGGTTTGGAAACCCGGTGAGCAAGATACCCGTCTCGTTCCGGGTGACCATGGGCGACGGGACGTTCGACAACAGCAGCAAAGAGATTACCGAACATACTGACGAAAACGGTGAAATCACCATGAACTTCATACTTGGAAAAGAACCCGGATTCAATGCCGTTGATGTCCGCGTACCGGACTCGGATCTGGGCAAGGCTTTTCAGGCAGTGGGTCAGGATTAAACAGAAATCACTATGAGAAGAGGTCGATTCCTATTACGATTTGTCGATGTGGTGCTCATCCTGCTTTTCGGATTCATTGTAATATCCGACATGGATGAGGACTCCATGATCCTCCTTCCTGCCAGCAGCGAGACGGAGCTCCCCCCGCTCGGTCCCGAGGTGGTCCTGTATATCGGCATAACCAGTGACGGCAATTTCATCGATGAAAGGGAAAATGTCCATCTGCAAGATACCGTCCAGCTGCGCCGTTACATCCAGAACCATCAGAGCAGGTTCGGTGATCTGGCCAAGGTGCGTATCAGGTCCAATTACGATACCAAGGCCAAATACACCATCCAGGTAGCCGAAATATGCGACGACCTGAATGTCAGCAAAGCAATAGACGTAAGACTTACCGGTAACTAGACTATGAGAAACAGTTCGTTCCTGATCCGGTTTATTGATATCGGATTGATCATTCTCTTCGGATTTGTCATTATCAGTGACATTACCGTGAGGTCGCACATTGACCTGCCTTCATCTGATCCGGATGATCAGGAACTCAATGAGGAAAGCGAATTGTCACTGATAGTGATCAATATAGATGCGGATGACAAATTCCGGCTTTCTGACTATCACACATCCACATTCTGGGGTGAATATCAGGATCTTCAGATGCTGGAGATGGTGCTGGAGGATTTGAAAAACCATCTCAGGGATGAAGGAGAATCACCGGTGGCCCTGATAGAGCCCCATGAAGATATCACGATGCAGAGTCTCATCGATGTCATGGATATCTGCGACCGGCTGGGCATTCCGAAAAACATCAATGTCAAATCGATGTCACTTTAGATGATTATCCCCCCCAAAAAAAAGGACCCCTCAAAAAGTATCTATTCGGTTCTTTTCACAGCCGTTTTCTGCCTGGCAGCGTATCTGATATTGATATCATCGTCGGTATCGGATCCGGACACCCGGCAGATACAAATGAGAGAACTGGCCCAGATCAACCTTACCCGGTTCCAGCCGCCTGTCGAAGAACCGAGGCCTGAAGAGGCGCGTCCGGAAGAGCCCGAAATCGAGGAAGAGCCCGCCGCTGAAGTGCAGATGGAAGAGCGCGCACCGGCCAGAGTTGATCTGAGCGATGTACTTCCGGAAGGATTGCGGCTCGAACCCGAGACCAGGGCGCCCGAGACAAGAGCCCAGAGGTCACCCGATGTTGATGATAGCCCCGGCCTGGCCATGCAAGATACCGATATTGCACTTCACGACCGATCTCGATCGCTCTCCAGAGGCGACTTGTCAGGAATTGCTGCCAGGAGGTCCGGGCTGGGTGATGATCTCGGACCGGGAATCGGAATAGATGACCGGTCGGACATCAGCATTGGACGCAGAGGCATTTCGGATGAAGGTGATGCCGGCAGCCTGCTGGGCGGACCAAGAGCCCGGGAAGATCAGGAAGATGTCACCGAAGTGGATGTCCGCGATCTGGCTGATTTCGGTGCCGATTATTCCGATATCGGCAGCTTCTACTTTCCGCTGGCTGATTGGATGAAACAGAACACCGCAGAGCTTCCGGTTGCCGTTCGCAGGATGATGACCGACGGGCGTTGGGATGACAGCTACCTCACCTCCAGAACTTCTTTTCATGTTGGCGGCCGTGAGTACAAACTCCTGCTCATGACCAGGCAGGAGCTCAAGGAGGTTCACATCGTACTCGTCCAGGGCAATAACGCCATATACCTCATTGACCGCGGATTCCAGCGGGAGTCCAATTATCTGCGTGTTGGCCAGGTTGGATTCATCGGGGGTGAAATCGCCGAGGTGGATTCCGAGATGCGAGACGCCGGGAGGGAGCACACCGAACAGTTCTACCAGATCTTTCTGAGCTGGTGGAACAGTATTAACATGTAACACATTGTTTACCAAACAACTAATTGTATCTCCAACATGAAACGAACAGGACAGCCTCCGGCTGACACACAGG
>SKNT01000220.1 GCA_007120385.1 Balneolales bacterium | reverse complement strand
CTTCTTGCTGGTTTGCTCGGTGGTTTTCTTATTGTCGGTTGGTTGTTCAGGCGGGTTCACATTCCGGGACGGCCGCCGTCACAGTGTCATCACGGACTGAATGAACCGCAGTCCGCGGTCCTCATAGCTTTCAAACATGTCAAACGAGGCGCACGCGGGACTCAGCAGCACCACATCGCCGCGCTCGGCCTTCATGAAGCATTTGCGCACCGCATCCTGCATGGTGTCGGCAAACCAGATGACCGGCGCCACGCCCCGGAGCTGCTCGCGGATGGTCTCACGGCTCTCGCCAATCGCCACAATCAGCTTCACTTTCTTGCGGATTTCGGGTGCCAGCTCGCTGTAGTCGTTGCCCTTGTCACGTCCGCCCATGATCAGGATCACCGGACGGCTGAAGCTCGTAAGCGCATACCACACGGCGTTGACGTTGGTCGCCTTGCTGTCGTTGTACCAGGTGACGCCGTCCATCTCGCGCACCTTCTGGAGACGGTGCGGCACGCCTTCGAACCCGCTGAGACTTTCGCGGATGGGACCCTTGTCGATTTCGCAGATCCGTGCTGCCAGGGCCACGGCCAGACCGTTTCTGAGATTGTGTTTGCCTGGAAGAGCCAGTTGTTTCATAGGAATTACCTCTTCGTCATATCGGTCGGTCTGAATACAAATGATGCCATTGCGCAGGAAAACCCCCGGGACCTCCACCTCGCTGGAAAACGGCAGTGCAGTGGGTGCATCCGGATGTCCGGCAAGCTTTTCGACCTGTTCTTTCACCACGGGATCGTCGAAGCCGTAGATCAGGATGTCGTCCCTGGTCTGGTGCCGGGGCAGCTGCATCTTGGATGCGATGTACTCCTCAAACTGGTTGTGGTACCGGTTGAGATGGTCCGGCGTGATGTTCAGCAGCACGGCCACGCGCGCGCGGAACCGGTCGATATGGTCGAGCTGAAAACTGCTGACTTCCAGGATCACGTCCACCTCCTCCGAGGTCTGCTCCACCACTTCCGAGAACGCGGTGCCGACGTTGCCGGCAAGCAGATAACCGCGTCCGGCCCGCTTCCACACATCCGCCAGCCAATTGACCACGGTCGTTTTTCCGTTGGATCCGGTCACGGCAATGATGCGGCTGCTGCAGTACCATGAAGCCACTTCGATCTCCGCCGCCACCTGCTTTTCCGCCCGCTTCCAGGCGCGCACGATCGGCGCGTCGCCGGGCACGCCCGGACTCAGCACCAGCAGATCCCCTTCCATCGCCCGGTCGGTGTGGCCCTGCTGCTCGTAGGGAACGCCGGCCTGCTCCAGCCGGGACCGGTACTCTTCGGCAATGGTCCCGATATCACTGACAAACACACGGGCGCCCTTGCGCTTGAGCAGCAAGGCGGCGGCCACCCCGCTCCGGGCAGCTCCTGCAACAACAATATGCCGGTTTTCGACAAGTGTCATGTGTGTAATTACCGCAGTTTGAGGGTGATGATGGTCAGAACGGCCAGCAGGATTGCGATGATCCAGAAACGGACCACGATCTTGGGCTCGGCCCATCCCTTTTTCTCGAAATGGTGATGCAGCGGGGCCATCAGGAAAAACCGCCGGCCCTCTCCGTATTTGTTTCTCGTGTACTTGAAATAGCTGGTCTGGATGATGACCGAAAGTGCCTCGACAAAGAAGATGCCGCACAGAATGGGCAGCAGCAGCTCCTTGTGGATCATCAGCGCCACGGCTCCGATGCCCCCGCCCAGTGCCAGAGAGCCGGTATCGCCCATGAACACCTCGGCGGGATAGGAGTTGTACCACAGGAAGCCGAAACAGGCCCCCGCCATGGCGGCGCAGTAGATGGTCAGCTCGCCGGTGCCGGGCAGGTAGAGAATGTCCAGGAAGCCGGAGTAGTCGACGCGTCCCGAGACGTAGGCCAGGATCCCCAGCGCCAGTCCGGCAATGGCCGTGGTGCCGCTGGCAAGCCCATCCAACCCGTCTGTAAGATTCACCGAATTGCTCACGGCCGTAATTATAAAGATGCAGACCGGTATGTAGATGGCCCAGCCGAGCGCCTCGCCGAGAAACGCGTAGTCGATGTTGGCGTCCTTGACGAACGGGATGGTGCTCAGGGTGTTGTATTCCTGGAAATCGGGGTGGAAATAGAGGACCATGCCCAGCACCGCGCCCACCGCTACCTGGCCGATGATCTTGAACTTGCCGAGCAGCCCTTCCTTGTTCTTGCGGATGATCTTGATGTAGTCGTCCACAAAGCCCACGCCGCCCAGGACCACGGTCACCATCAGGATCAGCCAGATGTAGATATTGTCGGGCCGCGCCCAGAAGAGCGTGCCGGTGACAATGGCCAGCAGGACGAGCAGTCCGCCCATGCTTGGCGTGCCGGCTTTTTCCTTGTGATTGTCCAGGCCGATATCCTCCCGGATGTTCTCCTGGAGCTGCATCCGGTTCAGCAGCCGGATCACCTTTTTCCCGAAGAAAACGGACATGAAGAAGGCCGTCATGGCCGCAAGGGCGCTGCGCACCGTGATGAAGGTGAACACCCCGAAACCCGGGGGATTGAATGTCTGGTTGATCCAGTCGAGAAGCAGATACAGCATCAGTCCACCTCCTTCTCTGGTTTTCCGGAGCGGCGCCTTTTCTTGTGGATGCGCCGTTCGATCCACTCGGTCAGCGCTTTTTCGGCAATTTCCCGGTCGTCAAACTTGTTCCGGCGTCCGTGCACTTCCTGGTACCGCTCATGCCCCTTGCCGGCCACCAGCACCATGGTCCGGGTGTCGGCTTCCAGAATGGCGGACCGGATGGCCTTGCGGCGGTTGGCATCCACAAAGATCTTGTCACTGCGCACCACGCCCGCGCGGATGTCGCGGATGATGGTGTCGGGATCCTCGGTGCGCGGATTGTCGGATGTGAGCGTGATCACATCGGCATATTTATCGGCAATGCGTCCCATTTTGGGCCTTTTGGACTGGTCCCGGTCGCCGCCGCATCCAAAAACAACATGAAGCGTATCGCCCTTGCCCCGTACGGCCGCAAGCGCCTTGAGCACATTCTCCAGGGCATCGGGCGTGTGGGCGTAGTCAACAAACACTTTCGGCGAGGGTGGGGAAAACGCCGCATCTGCGGAGGGACCGGCGTCAATTCCCGGCATCACCCGCTCAAGCCGTCCGGGCGCGCCGGGGGCCTCACCCAGCGCCGCCGCCACGTTGCTTTTGGCACAGCCCAGCGCCAGACAGATCAGGTAGGCCTGGGCCACATTGCTGGCATTGTAGCGTCCGGTGAGCGGAGTGCTGACGATGGAGCCGTCCAGATCGAGCACCAGTCCATCCGGACCCTCATCCAGGATCCGGAAATCGCGATCTTCCCGGAAACTGAAGTCCCAGATATCGGCGCGGCAGCCCTCGGTTACCTTGAAGGATGCGGGATCGTCCCTGTTGATCACGGCGACGGCCCTGACGTCGAGCATGGTGAACAGCCGCTTTTTGGCATCGATGTAGGAAGCCATGTCGCGGTGGTAGTCAAGGTGGTCCTGACTGATGTTGGTAAACGCGGCTACATCGAACCGGATGCCTCCGACGCGCTGCTGCTCGAGTGCGTGGGAAGAGACTTCCATGACGGCGAATGCGGTGTCGATGGCGGCCATTTCACTCAGGCTTTCTGCCAGACTGACCGCATCGGGGGTAGTGAGCCGGCTTTCGGTGACACGGTCGCCGATGCGTGTTTCAACGGTTCCAAGAAGTCCGGCATTGTAGCCCAGCTTGCGCAGCACCTGGTAGACCAGCGTGCATACCGTGGTCTTGCCGTTGGTGCCGGTGACGCCGACCATCTTCATGCTGCGGGCGGGGAAACCGGTGAAGGTCTGGGCCAGGTCGCCCAGAATGGCACGGGTGTCGGCCACCTGCAGGAACAGCACCTCGCCGCCGGCCAGGTCTTCCGGGATGTGCTCGCAGATCACGACACGGGCACCCTTCCGGATGGCCTCACGGATGTACCGGTGTCCGTCCGAAACCGTTCCGCGAAGGGCGACAAACACGTCGTTTTTCCGCACGGCACGGGAATCAAGGCGCAACCGTCCCGCCGGGCCGTCAAAGGTACCGGCCTGCTGCAATGGGTGGATGATATGGAGCAGTTCGCTGATTTTCATCATCGTCCCCGGTGCGACAAAATGGTGGGAAGATCGCGTGCACGTCCGCGGATGGTCACGGTCTGTCCGGTGCGGTACTGCTGTCCGGCCAGCGGGAACTGGGCGTAGACGGTGCCCGAGCCGACCATCTCCACGTCAAAACCCGACTGGCGCAGCCAGGCCGAAGCTTTTCGCATGCTCATGCCCCGTACATCCGGGATACTGGCGTGGTCTTCACTGATGCGTGTGGTGTCGCGGGTGATGCCGGGCGACAGGGTTGCGCGGACGGGGTCGGAGCGCATGATCTGCTCTCCGGGACCCGGGGTAAGCTCAACGACGTATTCACCGTCCCCGGTGAAGCGATGGCGGATGTTGTGATCGCTGAAAACGGCCCGCGCCTCATCGCGGTGCATGCCGCGGACATCGGGCACCACGGCGGGCGGGATCAGGGTTTCGTCCTTTTTTGAAGCAAGGTGCAGTTCGTTATCCAGCCCGATCAGGCGCATGGTCACATTGCGGAATACCGGTCCGGCGATAAATCCGCCGTAATAACTCAGGCGCGGCTCATCGATCATGACCAGCGCAACATATTTGGGGTCTTCTGACGGAAAAAAGCCCGCAAAGGAGGCGATGTACCGGGCGCGGTAGCGGCCGTCGATGTACTTCTGGGCGGTCCCGGTCTTTCCGGCGATCCGGAATCCGTCGATTCGGGCAAACCCGGCCGTTCCGGAATCGGAGACCACGCTTTCAAAAACCGGAAGGAGCTTCTCGACGGTTTCAGGGCGAATGGCGCGGCGGATGGCCTCGGGACGGTTCTGCTGCACCACACGTCCGCGCTCATCAAGCACACGATCCACAACATACGGCCGCATCATCACCCCGTCGTTGGCAAAAGCGGCGTACGCCTGGGCAAGCTGCATCAGGTTGACCTGCACTTCATAGCCGATGGAAATCCAGGGTTTGGAAACTGCCGACCACTGGTAGGGCTTGCGCAGGCGGCCGGCCTCTTCGCCGGGCAGGTCGATGTAGGTCTGCGATCCGAAGCCGAGATTGCGGGCGTACTGGTAGAGCATGTCGGACGAAAGACGTCCGGCCACCTCCGAAGTGGCGATATTGGAGGATTTCTGGATGGCTTCATGGAAGCTGACCGTGCCCAGGGGATCGTGGTCGCGCATCATCTGTCCGCTGATGAGCCGGCGGCCGTCGCCGGTGTCAAACTGCTCGTCAAAATCCACCAGTCCGTTTTCCACTGCGGCCACGGCCGTGACCAGCTTGAATGTGGAGCCGGGCTCGATCATGTCCGAGATGATGGTGTTGCGCCGGTTTTCGGGCGGAGATGCCGCCGGGGAATTCGGGTCGAAATCGGGCCAGGAGGCCATGGCCTTGATGGCGCCGGTCCTGGGATCCATGACAATGATGGAGCCGCGACGGGCCATGGCGCGCTGAATGCCATTGCGGAGTTCTTCCTCGGCAATGGCCTGGATGTGCGCATCGATGGTGGTGACCAGGGTGTGGCCCTGCTGCGGCAGCCGGCGCGGCGCTCCGACATAGGCACGGATGCGCCCGCTGCGGTCGCGGCGAACCTGACGCTGTCCATCCACCCCGCTCAGATAGCTGTTGTAGGAGGACTCGAGGCCGGACATTCCCCTGAGCTCATGGTTGACATAGCCGACCACGTGCGAAGCAAGGGTTTCATAATTGTAGCGGCGGCGGTACTGCTCCTCCAGTATCACGGCCCGCATGCCGAGTTCACGGAGCTGCTCGGCCGCCTCGGCGCTCAGGTTCCGTTCCAGGACGATATAGCGCGAACGCGGATGGGCCGAACGGATGCGCTGCTGATAAGCGGCAGGCGTTCCGCCGGCCACGGATGCAAGTTTGCGGGTGAAGGTCCGCATATCCTCGGTAGAAAACCCGGGGAAGTGCGGATCCACCGCAATGTTATAGGTCACCGTGTTCCCGACCAGTTCGCGGCCGCTGTTGTCCAGGATCAGTCCGCGCTGTGCCGGGATCGGCAGCACATCCATGGCCTGCTGGCTCCAGAGGGCGCGAAGCTGCGATCCCTCGAGGATCTGGATGCGGATGATCTGCAGACCTATGACCAGCGGTATCAGGAGCATCAGCCCGAATACCACAAACATGCGGTTCAATATGAACTCTTTGTTTTCTGCCATGGTCAGCGTTCAATTACGATCACGGGATCTGCGGCACCGCCGGAGATCATGCCCAGGGAGGCGGCGCGGTTGTACACTTCGGCCGGACCGGTCATCCGGTCGTAGTTTCGTTGCACCTCGGTGTGGACCCGGTGGGCCCGCTCGTATTCCCTGCGGAGCTGCTGCACCTCGCGGAGCGTGTTCTGTGTCTGAAAAACGTGGGTCAGGTAGATCGAACCGGCAATACCGAGCAGAATGGACAGGAGGATCAGTTTCCAGGGTGACCAGAGGGTAGAGCGGTTCGCACTTTTACGGGTTTTGCGTCCGTTCGATGGCTTTGGGACGCCGTTGCTGCCATTTTGGCTGTTGCCGTTTCCGCGCTGTACGGAGGGACCGTAATAGCGTGACGGCAGGCGGACGGTGGCGGGGGTGCGGGGTTCACGGACGGCAGGGCCGGATCGGTAGAGCGTTTTTGCGTTTTTGGCAAGCTGTGTCTGAATGATCATGTCGCTCCTCCCTTTTTCCCCGATTTGTGATTCGTGCCGGCATCCGCGCTCTTGTCCGCGGCGCCCGTTCCCATGCCGGTGCCGGCATCCGGGTCGATCTGAAGTTTAACCGCGGCGCGCAGCTTTGCACTGCGCGCGCGCGGATTTACGGCAACCTCGTTTTCAGAGGCTGTGACCACCTTCCTGGTCACATTTTGCAATGGAGTAATAGTATCGCCGTAAAAATTCTTGACAGGTTTGCCTTCAAAGTTTCCGTACCGGAAAAAGTGTTTGCAGAGACGGTCTTCAAGCGAGTGGTATGTGATTGTGACGAAACGGCCGCCCTCCCGGAGCAGTGCCGTTCCCTTCTCGAGCGCCCTTTTCAGCATGTTCAGTTCACTATTGACCTCGATGCGCAAGGCCTGGAAGATGCGGGCCAGGGATTTGTTCCGAAACCGCTCCGGAATGACCGATGACACGGTATCGCGAAGCTGACCGGTGGTCTCCAGCGGACGGTCACGGATGATGGCTCGGGCAATGCGGGCGCTTTCCCGTTCCTCTCCATATGTAAAAAACAGATCGCGAAGGGCTTCGTATTCGTACTCGTTGACAATGTTGGCGGCGGTCAGGTCCTGAAGTTCGCCCATTCTCATATCCAGCGGACCGTCCTTCTGGAAGCTGAATCCCCGCTCCGGCTCATCAATCTGGTGCGACGAGACGCCCAGATCCAACAGAATTCCGGACAGGTTCCCGTCCGTTTCCTTCGGAAGCAGCACATCCATATACCCGAAATTGCCGCGGATCAGTGAAACGCGGCCTTCTCCCCGAAACCTTTCTGATGCCACTTTCAGCGCATCATCGTCCTGATCGATTCCGAAAAGCCGCCCTTTCTCCGAGAGATGTTCAAGAATGTGCGCACTGTGCCCGCCGCCACCCAAAGTGCCGTCTACATAGATACCATGCGGATCGGTAACCAGGTATCGTATCGCTTCATTCAGCAATACGGGTTTGTGATACGTGACAGGGGTCATTGTGAAAAACCATCTCCCATTACATTTTCGAACAATTCACGGTAGGTGTCGGGGTCGAGCTCCTGGTCGGCTTTCTCGAGCATCTCCGGCGACCACAATTCAATACTGTCCCCCATCCCGATGAATATCACTCTGTTGGTAATATTGGCCCATTCCATCAGTTTCGGCGGCAGGGCAAGGCGGTTGTGCTTGTCGAGCGTCAGGTCGTCGGCGGAACGGAGGAAGTTCCGGAGCACGGTCCGCCCCTTCTGCTGGAATTCATTGATTCCAGAGAGCCGGTCCTCAACCCCAAGCCAGTACTCGGCCGGATACAGCAGAAGACAGCGGTCCAATCCCTTGAGGATGGTGAAACTGTCCTGGCTTTGCGGCGGCAAATATTTACGCAGCCGTGCCGGGAAGCTCACGCGACCTTTGCTGTCTATGGAATGATCGTATTCGCCTTTGAAGCTTGCCAAGGTTCTGCCCGTTCTGATGAGACTGTTTTTTTTGATTGCCTGCGGCAGAAAGTTACACTTTTTCCCACAACTTCCCACCTTGTCCCACAAAGTAGGTTATTTTGCAATTACAAGTCAAGCAAAAAGAGGATTATTTGTAGGAAATTTTTCAACGTTTTCATGGACAAACAGACAGAAGTATCCACAATGCTATGCTGAAGGGCCGAAGTACATGCCAAAACATATGTATAATATATGTTCGACGGGAAGTGGGAAGAAATCCCACAAATTCTTAAACCGGAATCCGGACAGGGGTGCCGGTGGTCGCAAAGAGGCGCAAAAACAATGGTGCCGGTTTCCGCTGTTCTCCGCCGCTAAATCATAAGCCGACGGCTGATTTTCTGGATATCCGCCAGCACGCCGGCGGCCGTAACTTCCCGTCCGGCTCCCGGTCCCTGAATGATGAGCGGACTCTGTGCATATCGTTTTGTCCGGAACGAAAGCAGGTTGTCGGTGCCGGTAAGCGTGCCAAGGGCCGATTTCACCGGGACGGATTGCATGCCTACCTTGATTTTTCCGTTTTCCAGATGTCCCGTATAGCGCAGAACTTCGTTTCTCTGCCTGGCTTCGGCCACCTTTTTCTTCCAGTAATCATTCTGTTCCGGCAATTTTTCGAAAAACTCCTCCAGGGAAATGTTCCGGAGTTCATCCGGGATCAGATCCTGAACGGATATTTCCTCCCGTTCCACACGAAAACCGGCCGTACGGGCCAGTATCATAAACTTCCGGGCGACATCCTCCCCGGAAAGGTCATCGCGCGGATCCGGTTCGGTGATTCCAAGCTCCTTGGCCTTGCGGATGATCCGGTCCAGCGGCACGCCTTCCTCCAGTTTGGCAAAAAGGTAGGTCATGGTGCCGGAAACCACTCCGGAAATGGAATGGATCACATCTCCGCTTCTTTGCAGGTCCCTGATCGTCTGGATGACCGGCATGGCGGCGCCGACGGTTGCCTCGTAGAGATAGTGAGTGTTCTTGTTCACCGTAAAATCCATCAACGTATCAAAGAACTCCTGCTCAAAACTGTTGGCCCGTTTGCTGGGGGTTGTCACATGAATTCCCGCCTTGAGAAGCTCGGGATATTTTCGGGCCACGTCGGGGTCGCCGGTAGCATCGATGAAAACGGTACGGTAGGGATACTCCTTGGACAGGTGATTGATGATGAACGGCCAGTCGGTTTTCTGTCCCTGACTCACCCGTCCCGCAACCTCACCGGCCGGAATGCCGGACGGATGCCAGGCCATCTTGTCGGTCTCGCAGGCGCCGATGATGCTCAGGTCCACTTTCGGATCACGCAGATCGTGCAGCAGCTCCAGCAGCTTGCCGCCCACAGCACCGAGTCCGGCCACAAAAAGGCGCACCCGGTGCGGGTGGATGCAGAAGTGGTCGTTAAGCAGGCGAACCGCCCTTTCCGCTTCACGATTGTAGAGCAGAAGGCTCAGATGCCGGTTGGCCAGACCCTTGGCCATGGCCAGCGGGGCAATGCCGTTCTCCCCGAGCACCGAAAGCACCGCTCCGCTGATGCCCAGGTCCCGCTCCAGTTTTTCGCCGATGGCCGTCACCATGGAAACCTGATCGAGCATCTGCGGCGTATCGATGCGGCCCGAATCGTACTCCGCCGCATATTCCTCGAGCAAGGCGGCCCGGGCCTGTTCCTTCTGTGCGGCCTGCACCACCACTGTAATGCCGTAATCGGACGATGCGGCCGTGTTGAACAGCACGGCGACCTTGTGCTTGCGCAGCGCCATCAGGGTCCGGTAGCTGAACTCGTGGATCTTGTCGAGCCCCTTGCTTCGAAGCGCGATGACAATAATGTTTTTCTTCACGGATACAGACCGCAGCCGGCCCGTGGTGGACTCATAGTCACGCGTGATGATGGTGCCGGTGGCATCGGGCTGCAGCGTGTTTTTGATCAGGATCGGGATGTTGCGCGCCTGCAGGGGCAGGACGGTACGCGGATGCAGCACCTTGGCTCCAAAATGCGCCATCTCTGCCACTTCGGAGTAGTGAAGCTGGGGGATGGTCACGGCCGTGGGCACGATGTCCGGGTCGGCGGTCAGCACGCCGTTGACATCCGTCCAGATCTGCACCTCGTGGGCATCCAGGGCCTCGCCCAGCAAGCTGGCGGAGTAGTCGGACCCGGACCGACCGAGCGTGGTGATCTCGTTTTCGGCTGTGGAACCAATGAAACCGGTCACGATCGGGACCGTGCCGTTCATCGGCAGCAGCGCCTCGCGGACCTGGCGGATCGTGGTGACCATGTCCACGTCGGCATCCCCGAACCGGTTGTTTGTCCGGACCAGGCGGTGCGACTCGAAGGCCCCGGACGGGGTTCCCGAGTCGATCATGGCCGCCGAAAAAATGTTGGATGAGAGCCGCTCTCCGTAGGAAAGGATGCGGTCACTCTGGCGGTCCGTAATGCCGGACTGGCCCTGCAATCCGGAAAGTTCCGTCTCCAGCTTGCCAAGAAGTTCATCCACCCGCGCCGCCTGTCCGCCGGTTGCCTCGTTGCCCGTAAACTCGCGCAGGGTGTTGTGATGACGGCGCAAGAGCAGCTCAAACCGTTCGCGCCAGGCATTATCGGAGGCGGATGCCAGGTTCATCAGTGCAATAATTTCATCCGTGACGCCGCCGAGGGCAGACACAACCACGGCTACGTCGGCATCTTTCCGCTGCCGGTTTACAATAGAGACGGCATTACGGATGCGGGGGGCATCGTAGAGCGATGACCCGCCAAATTTCAATATTCGCAGCATTGTTATTCAGAAAATACTAACTGGTACTTTTGTGTGAGTTCGGGAAAATTTTTTTTTACAAGTGATTGAATGGCTTCAAATTCTATAAGGAAAGCGTCATGGCCGTTATCCGAGGAGAGTTCGACATAACGGGCGTTTCCAAGCAGTGAGGCAAGCTCTTTCTGCTCTTCCACGGGGTAAAGCGCATCGGAACTGATGCCAACGACCAGCACCGGGATTTTTATGCGATCCAGAACCTTTTCAAAGGATCCGCGCCCCCGCGAGACATCGTGGCTGTCCATGGCCTGGGTCAGGCGTATGTAGGTGACGGCATCAAAACGCTCGACAAGCTTTTTACCCTGGTAATTGAGATAGGATTCTATCTGAAAGCAGGGCTTGTCCTGCTGCGGTTCCCGGCCAAAGCGCCTTTCAAACGAGCTGGCACTGCGATAGGTGATCATGCCCATCATGCGGGCGGCTGCCAGGCCCGATGCGGGCGGATCGCCGGGCGGATAGTGTCCGTCCAGCCACTTCGGATCGGCGTAAATAGCGCGGCGCTGGGCCTCGCCGATGCCAATGGCCCATGCCGAGTGCGCCTTGCCCATGGCAATCAGCAGCAGCTGTTCGGGACGCTTGTCCATGATGCCGAATTCCAGCGCCTGCATGCCGCCCATGGACGCACCGATGGCAAACCGGATGCGCCGGACCTTCAGATGGTCCAGCAGCCGCTGCTGTACCCGGACCATGTCGCGGATGGTGACAACCGGGAAATTCCCGCTGTAACGCTCGCCCGTTCGCGGGTCGATGCTGAGCGGTCCGGTGGTGCCGTAGCAGCTCCCGAGAACATTGCTGCAAATAATATAGTGTTCATCGGGATCCAGCAGGCGGCCTTTGCCGAAAAAACCGGCAAGCCATTCATCGGCGGCGGCATGCCCGGTAAGCGCATGGAAAACCACCACGACATTGCTCATGTCTTCGTTCGGTGTCCCCCAGGTCTGGTAGGCAACTTCCAGCTCCGGAAACTCGAAACCAGACTCGGTCACAAAGGATGTGCGGTCGCGAAAAGTAAGATTTTCTTGTTTAGTTGACATATTTCGATTGATTCATATCGAATTTCTCCTCAT
Organism: Balneolales bacterium; assembly: GCA_007120385.1. GTDB lineage: Bacteria > Bacteroidota > Rhodothermia > Balneolales > Natronogracilivirgulaceae > SKNL01. The sequence continues at coordinate 6,046 of SKNT01000220.1, read as the reverse complement.
TTTATCAATGTTGTTTGTCTGTTACTGAATCCGGGGTTTTGGTTGATCCGGGATTTGGTTGTTGATTGAGAGCCACCGGCTGTTTCAGAGCCGGCGGCTCTTTTTTTTTATCTGTTACCGAACAGACTGACGGAAAGCCTGCTCGATATCATGGATGATATCATCAATGTGCTCGAGTCCGACCGATATGCGGACCAGATCCTCGGTGACGCCAGTGGATCGCTGCTCCTGATCCGTCAGCTGCTGGTGGGTCGTGGAAGCCGGATGAATCACCAGTGTCTTGGCATCGCCGACATTGGCCAGATGGCTTGCAAGTACGGTGCTGTCAATGAACTTGCGTCCCGCTTCGTACCCGCCTTTGATGCCAAAGTTCACGACTGCTCCGAATTTTCCGGGGTTGAGGTACTTGCTTGCGAGTTTGTGATATTTGTGTCCGGGCAGTCCGGCATAGCTTACCCACTCCACATTCTCGTTGGCGTCCAGCCACTTGGCCAGCGCCAGCGCGTTATCGCAATGTCGCTCGATACGAAGGGACAGGGTTTCGATGCCCTGGAGCAGCAGGAAGCTGTTGAACGGTGACTGCGAGGGACCGAAATCACGCAACCCTTCCACCCTGGCGCGGATGGCGAAGGCAATATTGCCGAACGGACCCTTATCTCCGAACACTTCCCAGAAATTGAGTCCGTGGTAGCCGGGGGACGGCTGGTCGAACAGCGGGAACTTGCCGTTGCCCCAGTTGAAGTTTCCGGCATCCACAAGCACACCGCCGATGGACGTTCCATGTCCGCCGATCCATTTGGTTGCCGATGAAACCACGATGTTGGCCCCGAAGTCTATGGGACGGGCAATGGCGCCAGCGGCACCGAAGGTGTTGTCCACGATCAACGGGATCCCGTTTTTTTGCGCTACGGCGGCCAGGCCTTCCAGATCGGGGACATTGGATCTGGGATTGCCGATCGTCTCCACAAAAATCGCCTTGGTGTTGTCGTCGATTTTGGCTTCGTATGCGGCAGGGTCATCATCCTCAACAAATTTGACATCGATACCCAGCCGCGGGAAGGATACCTTGAACTGGTTGTAGGTCCCGCCGTACAGATTGCTGGTGGATATGATATTGTCCCCCTTCTGGGCAATGGTGATGATAGTGAGGAACTGCGCTGCCTGTCCCGACGAGGTCGCCACGGCGGCCACGCCGCCTTCAAGCGCCGCAATCCGCTTCTCGAACACGTCATTGGTGGGATTCATGATCCGGGAGTAGATATTGCCGAATTCCTTGAGACCGAAAAGCGATGCGGCATGGTCCGAGCTGTCGAACACGTACGACGTGGTCTGGTAAATCGGCACTGCCCGTGCATTGGTAGTCGGATCTTTCTCCTGCCCGGCGTGAAGCTGAAGCGTTTCAAACTTGTATTGTCTTTCTTCGGTGTTATTGCTCATTTGCTGGTTGTGATTGGTTTTGCGTTGATGTGTCAGCTGCTGTATTAGCTGTTGTTTGTCGTTGTCATTTGATATTAAGTCAAAAAAAAAGCCTCTTCAGGGGCCGATGCCGGAAGAGGCTTTCTTTTTATGAAAAGACCGTCTTCCCTCATCTTTCCCTTCCATGCACACGGCATGGCAAGAGCAGGATGTAGCACCTGACCTCCGGGGGTGCCGGAGCGGTTGCTAAGGCTTCACAGGGCCTGATCCCTCCGCCTTTCTCGATAAGAGACTTTCATACCAGTTCAAAGAACAAAAAAAGGCCCTTTTCGAGATTCCGGAAAGGGCCTGCAAATTCGTACTGCTTACGCATCATGACCCTTTACCTGCCGAAGCAAGGCATACAACACATGGCCATATATGCGCAAATCAAAAGCATGTACTAAAGTATAGCGTATTCAAATTACTGTAAAACGGTACGTTGCAACAATGAATCCAAGTTTACCATTTTCTTCATCCCTTGTCAACACTAAATGTAATATTTACTGTCTGTTGCAACAAAACAGGTCTGAGAACAGCCGATTGTGTTATGGAAAACCGCTTCCGGAACACCTCACCGGTATCCGTAACTCTTCAGGAAAGTCTCCTTTTCGCGCCATTTTTCACGCACCTTGACAAAAAGCTTCAGGTTGGCCTGTTTCCCGGTCAGCTGCTCGATCTCTTTCCGGGAGCGGATTCCAAGCTCTTTCAGGTGCGCTCCTTTCTTCCCGATCAGAATGCCCTTCTGTGAGTTGCGGCTGACAACAATCTCCGCATCGATATGATCGATATTCTCCTCTTCCCGGTATTCGACCACATTGACCGCGCAGGAGTAAGGCACCTCTTTGTCATACAGCAGGAAAAGCTGTTCCCGGATCAGTTCAGAGACAAAAAAGCGCATGGAAAGATCGCTGGCCTGGTCCTTGGGATAGAATGCCGGTCCGGGTGGCAGCCGGTCCCTGATCCTTTCAACAAGCTCCTGGACACCATTACCGTCCAGGGCCGATATGGCAATGGCATCCACGTAATCAAAATGTTTCCGGCAGCTGCCGAGGACCTCCATCGCGGCAGCGCTGTCGCCCATCAGGTCGATCTTGTTGACGGCCAGGATCACCGGCAGTTTCAGCTCGCCAAGGGTTTCCCAGACGACATCATCAGCGTCTGGCGGACGATTTCCATCCACCATGTGGACCAGAAGATCCGCATCTTTTCGCAGCCGGAGCACCTGGTCCATCATCTTTTCCTGCAGTAGATAGGCCGGCTGGATGATGCCGGGCGTATCCAGAAACACGATCTGGCAGTTGTCATCGGAGTAGAATCCGGGAATCCGGTGCCGCGTGGTCTGCGCCTTGTGGGTTATGATGGACAGTTTCTGTCCCAGCAGCCGGTTGAACAGAGTGGACTTGCCGGCGTTCGGCCTGCCGATGATACCGACAAAACCGGATCGGTGAGGCTGCCCTGTATTCGTTTCTTCCGACATGGTTCAGCGTATGAAGTGGTTGTGCGGGAGGGTGAGTCCGGAAGGAACGCCGGCCGGACCGGACAGCCTGCTGTCACCCGGTTATGATATCGGCCATCCTTCGCACGGTATTCTCGAGGCCGTTGAACACAGCATCGGCAATGAGCGCGTGCCCGATGCTGATATCGGCAAGATGGGGCACGTGATCAAGAAACGGCTGGATATTGTCAAAATTGAGACCGTGGCCGGCATTCACTTTCATGCCCAGCTCATGGGCCTGGATGGCGGCATTCCGCAAGCGGTCCAGTTCCACACGGCGGCGTTCGTTGGTGTCGGCATTGGCGTAGGTGCCCGTATGAAGCTCCACGGCCTCGGCTTCCAGTTCGGCAGCAATGGCAATGTCCTCTTCCTCCGGATCCACAAAAAGGCTTATGGCGATTCCGGCTTTCTTGAAGCGCGGGAACACGCGCTTGCGGTAATCGTCGCGGACCTTCTTCATATCGAGTCCGCCTTCGGTCGTCAGTTCCTCCCTGCTTTCGGGCACCAGGGTGACCAGGTCGGCCTTCGTATCGATGCATATCCTGATCATCTCTTCGGTGGCGGCCATCTCGAAATCGAACAGGCCTTTGACGACCTTGCGCAGCCGGTGCACATCCTCGTCGCGGATATGGCGCCGGTCCTCGCGCAGGTGGAATACGATACCGGAAGCCCCGGCCTTTTCAGCCACAACGGCAGCCGCAACCGGATCGGGGACCGTCTCGCCGCGGGCATTTCTCAGTGTCGCAACATGGTCAATGTTTACTAAAAGAGTTCTCATTCTCAGTCTAAATGATGGTGAGCCGAGTTATTATGACATATTTCAGATAATATCTGTAATTTACAAACTTGTCCACAGAAGTGTTGCACACACCATGAAAGTAACAGAACATTACGACAAGGCCAAGGACCCGCTCATTTCCTTTGAAATTATTCCTCCCAAACGGGGCGGATCGGTTTCAAAGGTATTTGAGACGCTGGACGGGCTGCGCAAGTACCATCCTCCCTTCATCGACGTGACCTCCCACGCCGCCGAGGCCTATTACGAGGAGCTGAGCGACGGCTCGGTTAGGCGGCACATCCGCCGCAAGCGTCCGGGCACCATCGGCCTGTGTGCCGCCATAAAGCACCGCTACAATGTGGATCCGGTCCCGCATCTGATCTGCAAGGGCTTCACAAAAGAGGAAACCGAGGATGCCCTCATTGAGTTGAACTATCTGGGCATCCAGAACGTGCTGGCCATACGGGGCGATGATCACGGGTACACCAAGCCGGTCCAGAAAGATCGCAGCACCAACGAGTTTGCCGTGGATCTGGTTCAGCAGATCACGCGCATGAACAAGGGAGTCTACCTTGAGGAGCTTATGGACGCGCAGCCGACCGATTTCTGCATCGGTGTTGGCGGTTATCCCGAAAAGCATATCCAGGCGCCCAACCTGAAGTTTGACATCGCACGCCTGAAGGAAAAAGTGGACGCCGGTGCCGATTACATTGTCACCCAGCTGTTTTTTGACAACGAATACTTTTTCCGGTTTGTGGAAATGTGCCGGGATGCGGGTATTCTGGTGCCGATCGTGCCCGGACTCAAGATCCTGACGACGCCGCGCCATCTGACCACACTGCCCCAGGTTTTCCACCTGAGCATTCCGGAGGAGCTCACCGCGGAAGTCAGCTCCAGCCCGGACCGCGCACGGGATATTGGCGTGGAGTGGGCCGTAAAGCAGTGCCGCGAGCTGCTTGACTATGGTGTTCCCGGCCTGCATTTTTACGTGATGGGAAACCCGGAGCCGGCCAGCCGGGTCATCGACCAGCTTGATGTCGTGCCGGCAACCTCGTCATAGCTGGCGCAAAACCGCCCAATATCCAAATATTGAAATGCCTTTCCGGTCCATCAGTCACTGGTCACTGCTCTGTGTTTTTCTGGCAGCCTTGTTGGCGTCCGCCTGCGGACCCTCCCGGCAAGCGGCACATCCGGCTGAAACACGACTTATACAGGAGTTCCGGAAATGGGAGGGGACGCCCTACCGTCTGGGCGGCGGTTCACGGCGGGGCGTCGACTGTTCCGCGTTCGTGCAGATTGTCATGAGGGATGCGTACGGAATCATCATCCCCCGCACTACCAGAGAGCAGATGGAACACGGCCGTCAGGTTCCACCTGGATCGGCCCGGCTCGGAGACCTGGTTTTCTTTCAGACGGGACGCACCACCTACCATGTGGGCATTCTCATGAGAGACGACTTCTTCATGCACGCTTCAACATCGCGCGGCGTGACGATTGACCGGCTTCGCGAGCCCTACTGGCAACAGCGCATGATCCAGGTGCGGCGCGTTTCAGAGCGCTGAGCAGTGCAGATGAGCAACGCGGCTGAACAGCGCGGCTGCCGACAGCAGGTCAGCCTCCCTTTGCGTCAGGCGGACTCATTTCCAGGAATCGGTCTTTTATCCCCGGTTCGGGCACACGACACTCGCTGCGCTTGCCAAACCAGCGATACCTTTTTCCTGCAACCAGGTCATACAGCGCATCACGCAACCTGCGCGGAACGATCCATCCGATCCGGATCATGCGGACCGGCCCCCTGAGATAAGCGGCAACATGCAGTACGGCGTCGGACCGCCGGTAAACGTCTCCCCGGTCGATCAGCACCACGGTGTCCAACGCATTCCGGTCAAGCTTATGCTTATCAAGAAGCTTTGCGGCCGCATCCGACTGAAGCGGTGCAAACATGACCTGAGCCTGCGGATCCCGGTCGATCACAAAATTGACCCATCGGTTGCACAGGTTGCACACACCGTCAAACAGCAGCACCGGTTTTTCATCTGATGAGGTCATTTGAAACGGAATTATTAAAGATTAATAATCAAAACCGTACATATATTGCCATTTCTTCGGATTTTCTAATTTGGAAGGTCCTGATCCCGTCATTAATTTCTTTTTTATACATTTATTCGGACTATTATTCCTTACAACCACATAATACAAAACATTACCGATGATCGATATTCTCTGCGTCGAAAACGACTTTATCGCTTCGTATGTGCTTGAAAAGCAGATCGAGCGGCTGGGATATCGAATGATCGGAAAAGCGGATTCGGGTG
>SKNT01000098.1 GCA_007120385.1 Balneolales bacterium | reverse complement strand
GGCAAAACGTTTGCCGAACTCCTGGTGGGTGTTGATTCCGGTTCCGATGGCCGTTCCGCCCTGGGGAAGTTCGCGAAGCCGCTCAAGGGCGGATTCCAGTCGCTCCACACCCAGTTGAAGCTGACGCTCGTATCCGCCAAACTGCTGTGCAATGGTCAGTGGCATGGCATCCATCAGGTGGGTACGGCCGGTTTTCACGACATCGGCATACTCCTGACCCTTGTCATGGAATGCCTTTCGGAGATGATCCAGTGCCGGTATGAGCTGCTGTTTGACAGCAAGCAGCGCTGAAACACGGATGGTGGTCGGGAAAACGTCATTCGAGCTCTGGCCGAAGTTCACGTGGTCATTGGGATGGATTTTCACATCCACACCATCCTGCTGAGCCAGGTAGTTGGCCCGGTTTGCAATCACTTCGTTGACATTCATGTTGGTCGAGGTGCCGGAACCGGTCTGGAATACATCCACGACGAAATGCTCGTCCAGCTCCCCGTCAATCACCATCTGGCATGCCTTGACAATGTATTTCGACACTTTGTCAGGCAACATTCCAAGGTCTTCATTGACCAGGGCGCAAGCCTGTTTGACATATCCCAGCGCCTGGATGAAGGCGCGGTCAAAGCGCATGTCACTGATAGGGAAGTTCTCTTTGGCCCGTTGGGTCTGTGCTGCGTAGAACGCGTCCTGAGGCACCTGCACTTCGCCCATCGAGTCTTTTTCAATTCTGTATTTAGTCATAGTCAAAGTCCTTAATTGTGAACAGATTACTTGAATCTCTTAGATCAATGGAAAATGCAAAACGCACATGAATTAATAATGAATCAGCCCATCCACCGCCTCAATAATGTCAGCTGTCTGCGGAAGCACATACTCTTCCAGAACCGGAGCAAACGGTATGGGTGCAAATTTTGCAGCCACCCGTTTCACCGGAGCATCCAGCTCATGGAAAGCCTTGTCGGCCAGAAGAGCGGCTATCTCGGCGCCAAACCCCATGAACTCCTGGTCTTCATGCAGAATCAGGACCCGGTTGGTCCTTGATACCGATTCCAGGATGGTTTCGATATCAAGCGGAAGCATGGAACGAATATCAACAACCTCGATTTCAACTCCTTTTTCTTCGTATATCCTTGCCGCATTCAGCGCCTTCTGGACAAGCGCGCCCCAGGTTACAATGGTCAGATCACGCCCTTCCCTGGCAATGGCGGCTTTGTCCAGGGGAACCAGGTAGTCACGGTCGGGCTCGGGTCGCCGGGCAAAACCCTGCCGGTACAATCCCTTGTGCTCCAGGAAGAGGATGGGGTCATCGCTGCGGATAGCCGTCTTGAGCATGCCTTTGGCATCGGCGGCATTGCTGGGCATGACCACCCTGAATCCGGGGAAGTGAGAGAATGTGGCTTCGATATTCTGGCTGTGGCACAGCCCGCCGTGGATGTACCCCCCGATAGGCACCCGGATAACCATAGGGCAGCTGAAATGGTTGTTGGACCGGTAACGCAGGGAGTCAATCTGGTTCTTGAGCATCTCCATGGCCGGCCAGATGTAATCGCCGAACTGGATTTCGACGACGGGTTTGACGCCCCGGATGGCCAGTCCGCATGCCGTGCCCAGAATGGATGCCTCAGAGAGGGGCGAGTTATAGCAGCGATGACTTCCAAACTGCTCGGTCAACCCGCGGGTTGCCGTAAAAACACCGCCTTTGCCGCCGGCGACATCCTCACCAAACACCACGATGTTTTCGTCCCGCTCCATCTCCTCTTTCAAGGCGTGGTTGATGGCATCCACCAGCACAATCGGACTGCCTGACGGGGTGTTTTTCTCGTATTCCAGTTCGGGCGGATTCTCCGACAACACATGGCGAAGGGCATCCCCGGGATCCGGATCAGCCTGCTTCAGACACCACCCGGTATCTTCTTCCACCTGCTCATGCACCTCCCTGGCCAGGGTATCAAGTTCTTCTTGTGTCGCCATTTCCGATGCCAGAAGGCGTTGCCTGATTTTTTCCACCGGATCGTGCCGCAAATCGTTTTCCAGATCGTTCGAGTCACGGTATTTTTTCTGATCATCTGACGATGAGTGGGGTACCAGCCGCACCACATGTGCGTGCACCACTGACGGTCCCCCTCCGTTCCGTGCCCGCTCCACCGCTTTTTTCATCGCAGCATGGGAGTTGAAAAAATCCGTGCCGTCCACTTCGAAGATTTCCAGGTTCTCAAAACCCCGTACCGTCTTGGAAATGCTCTTGTTGCTCGTCTGCTCATCCACCCGCACACTGATGGCATATTTGTTATCTTGAATGACAATGACTACGGGCGCCTTGCAGCGGGTTGCCCAGTTGAGCAGTTCGAAAAAGACACCCTGGGAAGTTCCGCCCTCACCCGTCGACACATAAGTGACTTCATCGGCTCCCTTGTACATGGAAGCCTGGGCCTGGCCCAGTCCGGGCAGGAAATTCGCTCCAATGGCACTTGAAACCGAGACGATGCGGTGTTCGCGGCTGTTGAAGTGGGATGGCATCTGGCGGCCTCCGGACGGATCGGTGGCTTTGCTCAGATGTGCCGAGAGGATGTCCCTGGAGGTCAGGCCAAACCCGACCGAAAAGGCGTGGTCGCGGTAGTATGGGAATGCCCAGTCCTTCTTTTTTTCTAGCGCCATGGCGGCGGCAAGCTGAATGGCCTCATGCCCGGCACAGCCGATGTGAAAGTGCCCGCGGCCCTGCTTCAGCAGGATCAGCATCTTCTCATCAAGCCTCCTTACAAGGAGCATGTTCCGGTATACACCCAGAAGCTCATCCCGGGAATAGGAGGATATGGGAGCGGAGCGAATCCTGAAATCCGATTTGTTCCTGACCAGAGAAGGCAGCCTGGTCAATGTCTTTACAGTCATAGGTCAGATCTGGTTGATAAACATACATCACCAAGGGAGGTGCAGGTCGGATAAAAAAGGGAAAAAAAAGGTCTTTTACAAATCAGACCAGCGACTGGCCATACATACGGTAAGTCTTCTCTTTATAGCCACCTATGCGTTCAGCCACACGTAATATATCGGTATTGGTTTCAAGAAGCCAGCCTACTTCAGAAGAAACAAAACCACGCCCCAGGCCATTCACTATGGACTCTCTTGTGAGCAGCGCATCTATTCCCCGCCCCTTGTACTCCGGAATGACTCCCATCAGTGCCGTCCTGATCGTATTGATCTTGCGACGGTACCAGAGCAGCTTGATCAGCCCGGTAGGGAACAGCGTACCGTCCATCTTCGCGAATACCTGATTGTAATCGGGAAGGGCGATCGAAAAAGCGACCGGTTTGCCATCGACCTCGGCGACATGGGCAAAGTCCGTATCAATGATCATCTTGAGTTCCTTGCCAAGATGGACAAACATTTCCAGGCTGATTTCGTAAAAACCCCAGTTTTTTGCCCAGGCCTTGTTGAAAAGGTCGTGAATAATCCGCACTTCCTCATCAAACTTGCGGAGATTAATCTTTCGCACCTGGATACCAGGTGTCCTTTTCTTCACGATCTCCAGTGCGCGATCCATGCGGTCAACCCGCACGGTGCTGGACAGCACCCTGTAGGCAAACAGATCCATTTCTTTCCTGAGGCCCGTTTTTTGGATCATCTCATCATACCACGGCTTGGAGTGGGGCATCATGATGGCCGGACGGTGCTCGAACCCATCAATCTGTATCCCGATCTCGTCCAGAAGGCCGGGGTTCATGGGCCCCAAAAGCTTGGTGCATCCCCTGATTCGAAGCCAGTCCCGAACAACACGGAAAAGAAGATCGGCGACAAACTGGTTCTGGCTGCACTCAAAAAAGCCAAAAAAACCGGCTGTATCGTTGTTATGCCGATTGTAAGCGTGATTGTGGATGGCGGCAATCCTTCCCGCCACTTTCCCGTTGTCGTAAGCAAGGAAAAGGGCTATGTCGGCATCTTTGAAAAAAGGATTCTTTTTCTGATCCAGAAGATCTTTCTGCTGGATCTTCAGAGGAGGCACCCAGACCGGATCGTCCGCATAGTGGCGGTAGGGAAAGTCGATAAACTGCCGGCGTTCCTCTTCCGTGGAGACAAATGCCACCCCCTTGAGGTTTCCGAGGTCACTTTCAGCATCCGAGATGGTCTTTTCCACGTGATCAGACCTGGATTAAGGAATGGCCGTTACGGTCGATGATACCCCGGTGAATTCCAACTTTTCGGAAGGCATCGAGTATGCTGTCCAGCTGCTCATTGGTGTGCGTTGCCATGTAGCTGGTGCGAAGAAGCGACTGTCCGCGCGGCACGGCGGGCGGAACCACAGCGTTTGCATACACCCCCTCTTCGAACAGATCCCGCCAGAAACGCAGGCAGTCCATCAGATCTCCGATTACCACCGGAATAATGGGTGACTGGCTGGTCCAGATATTGAAGCCAAGCTCTTTCAGGCCTTTGCGCATGTAATTGGAAATCTCTTCGAGCCGCTGCAGCCGCCATGTCTCTTCCTGCAGGATTTCAAGCGCCTTCAACACGGTGGCCACATTGGCCGGCGGCATGGAAGCGCTGAAAATGTGTGCCGGCGAGTGGTGGCGGATATATTCGATCACTTCGCGGTCGCCCACCAGGAATCCGCCGAGAGATGCGAAGGATTTGGAGAATGTGCCGCTAATCAGATCAACTTCCTCAAGCAGATTGAAAGCCGAGGCAGAACCGCGTCCGCCTTCACCAAGCACGCCGATGGCATGTGCATCATCGAGATAGAGCCGGGCGTTGAATTCCTTCGAAAGTGCCACCAGCTCGGGAATATTTGCCAGGGAACCCGACATGGAAAAGACACCGTCACTGACAATGATCTTGCCGTTGGATGGACCCTCGCGCTCCAGCAGCTTGCGCAAATGATCCATGTCGTTATGGTAGTAGCGGACCGTGCGGCCATTGGAGAGCAGCGTACCCGTTACAATGCAGGCATGATTGTCCTTGTCGGAAAAGATGATGTCGTTGCGTCCGGCGATGGTCTGGATGGCTCCCTCATTCGTCTGGTATCCGGTGCTGAACAGGACGCAGTTCTCCTTCCGCATGAAGGTCGCCAGTTTATCTTCCAGCTCCAGATGCAGATCCAGTGTACCGTTGAGATAACGGGAACCGGTACAACCGGTTCCGTATTTAGTTATAGCCTTTTGTGCCGCTTCCATCAGCCTGACATCGTTGGTCAGTCCCAGATAATTGTTGGAGCCGGCCATAATGACTTCTTTCCCCTCAATTACGACGACATTGCCATCCGTATCAGTCAGTGGTTTGAAGTAAGGGTACAGACCCTGCGCTTTGACTTCATCAGCTGCCGTGAACTGGTATGCCTTGGCGAAGATGTCAGCAGGTTTGATTCTTTGATCGGAATGGGCCATTTAGATTGTATGCAGTTGGGCTTTACAAAGCGTTAAAAATAACCATTATTGGTGGTATTACGCAATAATTTCTGATTTTACAATCACTAAACCCCTTTGTTCCAGTTGTGTGGATAATCGGGATTATGCAGATTTCAGCAGAATAACAGATACAATATGCAACAAAATCAGAATTAAATCATTCAGTTATTTCAGCCGGCCCCAGCTGGCGGCCTGTCAGCAGTTCCCTGAGGGATGCCGTGGATAAAATCCATCCAGGGCTGATCCAGAACGCCAGACCTCTCATTGATCCGGCCTGGATG
>SKNT01000238.1 GCA_007120385.1 Balneolales bacterium | reverse complement strand
GTGGGCGAGATCTACGCCGATGAGTATCCCGGCATTGAATTCGAGCACGGGCAGGCCCCGAATGTGCTGCGTTACGGCGCGGGGTATGGCCAGGAGGCAGGTTCCGGCGGCGGGGCAACCGGCAAGACATCCGGCAGCACGGCCGGCAGTACGGCCAACAGCACCACCGATATCGACGCCACCGGCTGGATCCCCCCGGATGATATTTTTGCAACCGTGGCCCCGGGCACGGGCTTCGCGTGGTTCTTCTTCCACAACGATGTGGGTGCGAGCCGCCCGCTCCCTTTTGAGCTGCAGGTTACCGGCATTCCGTTCGGGGAGGATGTGAGAGCGCCGCTTTCGCCGGGCTGGAACCTGATGGGAAATCCCTTTGCCGGTGCCATCGGTTACGATGACATCATATATATTGACGAGGCCGGCAGCGAGATTACGCCGGTCGGGGCCGTGCAGATCTGGGACTCCGCATCGCAAAGCTGGATCATCCCCGACCCGGGCGAGCCGCTTGCCGCCTGGCAGGGTTTTTTCGCCGAGGACAACGGCGCGGACGCGCTGCGGTTCCGGGTCGGCGGCGTCACGGACGGCGGCACCTTTTTCAAAGCTGGAGACGACCACTCTCATCACACGTTGGGTGCTGGTCATCTCCGCTATAAACCGGAGGACGGACGCGTGGCCGGGGAGGGCACGACGTTTCGCCTCCGGTTTTCATTACTCGGGGTGGACGGGCAAGATGGCCATAGGACGGCAGATCACGCCCTCTCCCTGCTTTTTCATCCCGATGCCGGTCCGGGCTACGACCGGTTCGACATGCGCAAGCTCACTCCGCTGAGCGAGCGGTACGCGCAGGCCGTGTTTCTTGGATCGGCCGGCCCGGACGCCGACGCCTCAGATCAGGCTGCGGCATCTGCGCAGGCCGTCTCTGCGCAGGCAATCTCTGCGCAGGCCGCAAGCTCCGGCCAGACCGGGAAAGGTTCCGGGTCGCTGATCCCGAAGGCGCAGGAATCGCGCCATGTCGACTCGCCGTCTTTTGAAGTGCCCCTTGATGTGCGCGCATCCGGCATGAGCGGCACCTTCACGCTGGCCTGGAGCGGGGTGGATGCGGTTCCGGAGTCGCGCCGCGTGACGCTTGTGGATCACGAGTCCGGCGCTGAGATCGACCTCCGCGATGCCGGGGAGTACGAATTTGAATGGGAGGATGGGGGTGCTGCGGCCGCTGAGGGGCAATCCGCAGGGTATGAAGGCCATCAGTATACTCAGCAGCAGGATTCGCCGCACGGCACTCCGCGGTTCACGCTGCGGGTCGAGGCGCTTGATGAAACCCGCACCGATGACGGACCCGAGCTGCCGGCCCGCCTGGCGCTGCACCAGAATTATCCGAACCCTTTCAACCCGTCCACGGTGATTTCGTACGCGCTGCCGGAGCAGGCGCAGGTGCGGCTTGCGGTGTACGATATGCTCGGACGCTCCGTCGCCGTGCTGGTCAATGAGGCGCAGGCCCCGGGCAGGTACGACGTGACCTGGGACGCATCCACACTGTCCAGCGGCGTCTACATCTACCGCGTCGAAGCGGGCGGACAAACCATCACGCGCAAAATGACCCTGGTGAAATAACCCGGCTGGTCTGCCCCGACCGGGGTGAACCGCCGGCACGGGCACGGACCCGCATCCACCAGAAAAAATAACATGCGGCGGATGAATCTTGTTTTTTAGTTTAGTAAGTTCAGTGTAATCAGTGCCAAAACTGCAAACTGCTAAAAACAAGGGACGTCATGGGGAAAACGATTGTTACCGCTATACTGGGGCTGTTTTTTACGTTCGCGGCTGTTCATCCGGCAACGGGCCAGATCCAACTGAATCGCAGCTCCATCGAGGGGTTTTTCAACATGGAGTTCAGCGTTGTCACGGCGATGAGTTTTGACGAGGAGAAGATCGTTGCGCTTCTGGAAACGAAGGGTGCCGACCAGGTCTGGGATTTCACGGATATGGAATTTGAATTTCAAATGTCCGGGGAAGGCCGTATCCAGACTTTCTCCTCGGCAGCAGGCACTTTGGGCGAAGAATATGAGCATTTTGACCAGGCCACGCATGTGAGCACAAAAAGGCTTACACTGGTCAAGTAGCACGCATTGAAAGGCGGGTTCTGCCGATTCAATTGCATGATTCGGCCGTATTTCGGCAAGGGCGTTATGTTACTGCGCATGATTGCTGCGGGTGCCTGTAAAATGCTTTGCCTGTCAGCGGAAAAAACCGATCTGGCGGTTGTCAGTTTTAAGGATGATGACTACTTTGCTGTTATGACAAATCAATGAACATGCTGTCCGGAACCTAATGAAAACATTATGAGGAATAGATACGGAAGAGGTCTCAGGCGATTGAGCGGGGTAGTGTCTCTGGTGTTGCTGTTTGGCGTCAGCCATGCCCAAACGGTGCTCGTTGATTATCCATTTACAGGGGATTCACCTGCTCCAACAGATGTGGCTATCGGATTATCAGCAACCGATTTCTCGGTAAGTTCGGGAAGTTTATCTTACGGAACTGCTCAGGAAGCTACCTGGACGGGCAGCGGGGTACCATATGTGCAAGGCAATGGTGGATGGTCACAGGATAGCATTGAAGAAGGGAAGTACTTCAGCTTTACCTTGAACACAGACAGTGCCGATGACTTTGATCTGGAGGGGATCAGTTTCTTGTACAGGGCTACTGGAGCCGGACCATCGGCTATGACTGTAACCGTCAATGGCAGCCTGGTAAGCACAATTGATGTTGTTGCGGACGAGACCCTGGAATACAACGAATCCTTAAACCTGGACGGTTTGACTTCGGCAGAAGTACGGATTATTGGATGGCATAATGATTCAAGAACTACAACGGGTGGCGGAGCTTTTCGTTTGGACGATGTCCGCCTGCACGGAAGCGTCAATCTTGAAGAAGTTCCTGTTTTAATGGTATCCACCGGTCAATTGACAGGTTTGTCTTACGTGGAAAATAGCGGTCCGTCAGATCCCCGATTTTTTGAAATAACCGGAATCAATCTGGATGAATCTGATGTGACTATTACAGCGCCTGACAATTTCGAATTATCCGGGACTGAAGCAGGCACCTATTCCGGATCCGTAACCCTCAGTTCATACGACGGTTCATCCGAAACCATATGGGTCCGGCTTGAGAGCGGATTGAATGAAGGCATTTATTCTGGTGATGTTGTTGTTTCAGGCGGAGGGGCTTCCAGTGAAACAGTGGCATTATCGGGAAGAGTTGTGGATCCGTTTGCCGTTCCTTACAGCAATACCTTCAGAACCAATGAAGAGAACGAAAGAGCAGTTATTCAGGGATTTTTAATTGAGGATGCGGATCAGGAAACTGCCGCCGGCGGGTACCTGAAGATCTTCAGAGATGGTTTTGTCCAGACACCGGCAATCGACTTTACCGAGCTTGATTTCATCGAAGTCGATTTCAGCACGGCCACTTTTGGTGCTGGATCAAGCAGGAAACTGGAATTACTGATCTCCAGTGATGGTGGAGATAATTTTGCTTCGCTCTTTACTGCCGAGCCTGCCAGCAGCACGTATGATAACAATTCGCTGGTCATCGATTTGACTGGTGTCAACAATGTTGCGGACGGCTTGCTGCGTTTTGAAATGACGGATGGTACAGGCCAAATCCGTTTCCGTGACCTTGCCATAGCAGAATTTGAACCGTCTGTGGTTCCTGATCCGGTCTTTTCCGTTCCGGCCGGCACCTATTTCGAAGACCAGACGGTATTCATCAGCAATTCCGGGGATTATGAAGCTACTGCAACTGTTTACTATACAACCGATGGCAGCGATCCGGATGACCAGGACGCCGAATACTCCGATGCCACGGGAATCCTCCTTGAGGACGGCAACGGCGCCATCACGCTCAAAGCCATCGCCATTGACGGTTCAGAGGAGAGCGGCATCACTTCGGCGACCTACACCTTCCCGCTTAACGTGGCGGATATTCAGGCGCTTCGCAGCCAGGCGACCGGATCCACCATCTACCGGGTGGATAATGAAGCCACTCTGACCGCACAAACCAGCTTCCGCAATACCAAATTCTTCCAGGACGATTCCGGATTCGGGATTCAGATTGACGATCCCGGTCCGCCGACAATTACCACGGAATACGATCCGGGGGACAACGTATCCTCCCTGGTCGGAACGCTTGGCGTTTTCGAGGGGCAGCTGCGCCTTACACCGTCCCTCGATCCGGGCGATGCCGTTTCGAGCGGCAACATGGTGCTGCCGGTGACCCGGACTCTTGACGAGCTGGGATTTGATGAGCAGGCACGGCTGGTGCTTGTTGAAAGTGTCGCGTTTGAAGACGGCGACGGAACCGCTACGTTCGGCGGCGGCGGATTCTCGACATCCATCACCGATCCCAGCCTCGCCGGTTTCGACGGACTGTTCCGAAACGTTATCGGGGAGTCCGATATCACGGGTTCGATCATACCGCAGGACCCGGTGAATGTCACGGGTGTGATCCAGCAGAACAGTGCTGGCATGAACCTGGCCGCACGCAGCCTGGCCGATTTCGATCCCGCCGAGAAGACCGTGGTACTGACCGGGCCGGAAGGCTTCCGCATGCTTGCCAGCCCGATCGCCACCGACTTCTCCGAAATCCTTTCAAGTGTCTGGACGCAGGGCATCCCCAATGCCATTGACCCGGTTAGCGATGCGGATCCCAACGTCTGGATCTGGGACAACTCATCCACCACAAATACTTCCGGCAATTGGGAACCCGTTCCTGACATGGAAAACAGCATCGTTCCGGGAACCGGATTCCTGGCTTATATTTTCGAAGATGATGACGGCAACACCGAGAATGTGGTCGGAGGATTCCCGAAAACCCTGTCGGTCCGGGGAGTGGAGAATTTCACCGGCGTTGCCCCGCCGGTCAATGCCAATGCAGCGGGATGGTCTCTGCTTGGCAATCCTTTCAACGCGCCCGTCAGTTTTGAAGCGCTGGAGCGCGACAAACTGACCGACGTCATCTATGTCTGGGATGAGGATGCTGGCAGCTGGAAAACCTGGTCCGTTGACGCCGGTGTCGGGGACATTGCCGGTGGCATCATTCCCGCTTTTCAGGGCTTTTTTGTCCAGAACACAGAAACCGGAAACGGTGAGGTGACCTTCCATGCATCCGCAAAAACTACCGGCGGACAGTTTATCGGGAAACAGGCACAGCCCGAGCTGGTCCGCCTGGAGCTGTCCGGACAGGGGATGAGCAACTCGGCCTGGCTCACGTTCAGCGAGAATGGATCGATGGACGTATTGGATGGCGATGCTTTGAAACTTGCACCGCTTTCACCGAACTATGCGTTGCTGGCCGCCATGAAAGGGGATGTTCTGCTGGATATCAGCATTCTTCCGAAGCCCGATCTGGACTTTGAGCTGCCGCTGAGAGTGGAAACGACCATTCCGGGAACCTATACTCTGGGGGTCACGGACATGTCCATGTCAAACGGGCAGGAACTGTATCTGGTTGACCGGGTGGCCAACAGCTCCGTTGAGCTGTCTAAGAATATGCTGTACGAGTTTGATCTGGACGGTGCAGCGAAACTGGTTGTGGCGGATCCGTTTGATCTGCTCAGTGACGGTACCGCCAAGGTGACCGCTGACAGCGAGCCCCGTTTTGTGATCACCGCGCAACAGCCCGTATCCACCGAAAT
>SKNT01000016.1 GCA_007120385.1 Balneolales bacterium | reverse complement strand
GGTCATGGACATTTCATGTGTTTGGAGATGGTTTCCATGTCTTTGTCACCCCGGCCGGAGCAGCTGATCACAACAAATTCATCTGGTTGCGTTTCAGGCATCATGGTGTCCAGATAGGCAATGGCATGAGCCGTCTCAAGGGCAGGGATTATCCCTTCTTTTGATGAGAGCATCCGGACTCCTTCCAGCGCCTGATCATCCGTAACGGCGGCGTAAACCACCCTGCCGGAATCCTTCAGAAACGAGTGTTCCGGTCCAACACCGGGATAATCGAGACCGGCACTTACAGAATGCGCTTCGGCAATTTGTCCGTACTGCGTTTGAAGCAGGTAACTCAGAGACCCGTGCAGTATCCCGGGCAAACCACCAGAAAGAGTTGCAGCATGTCGGCTGGTCTGTACACCTTCACCGGCTGCTTCAACTCCGTACAGGCGCACCTCCTCAAATGGCAGCAGCGGGTGGAACATGCCGATGGCATTGGAGCCTCCACCAACACAGGCCAGGACATAATCCGGAAGCCGTCCCTCCTGCTCCAGGGACTGGTCTATGGTTTCCCTGCCTATTACAGATTGAAACTCACGGACCATCATGGGATACGGATGCGGCCCCACAGCCGATCCGATGATGTAAAAAGTGTCCCCAACATTACTCACCCAGTCACGGATGGCTTCGTTGATCGCATTGCTGAGCGTTCTGGCACCGGATTCCACGGGACGAACCTCTGCTCCAAGCAACCGCATCCGGTCTACATTGAGCTTCTGGCGGGAAATATCCTCAGCACCCATGTAAATGATGCACTGCATCCCAAAATAGGCACACACCGTGGCCGTTGCGACACCGTGCTGGCCTGCGCCAGTTTCGGCTATGATCCGAGTTTTTCCCATCTTTCTGGCCAGCAGCACCTGCCCGATAGCGTTGTTGATCTTGTGTGCACCCGTATGGCACAGATCCTCACGTTTGAGATAAATACGGGCTTTCCCATAATGCTCGCTCAGCCTTCCCGCATACGTCAGCGGTGTTTCCCTGCCAACATACTCGCGGAGAAGTGAGGCAAACTGCTGCTGGAAAGCAGGGTCATGAGTGGCCTCCAGGAATGCCCTGCTCAACTCATCAAGTGCCGGGATCAGAATTTCAGGAACGTACCTGCCCCCAAACTTGCCGAAAAAACCGCGGTTGTCCGGCATGACACTGTTCCCGTAATTAACGTTAGCTTTTAGATTCATTATCGTTTTTTGTAGTTATATAATGCATTTTGCGCGCAAATTGACTTACTGATCAAAAATAGCAGCAATCAATCATCAGTATGTATCTCTCAGAGCGTTCCATGCCTCAAAGAAAGTGTGCATCTTGTCAAAATCCTTTACACCGGGTGACTCCTCCAGACTGCTGGAAAGATCAATTCCGTAGGGGGATGCTGACCGGATGGCATCGGTAAAATTCACTGCTGAAATGCCCCCGGCCAGAAGAAAAGGCTTTTCAGGAGAAAGTGTACTCAGCATGCTCCAGTCCCATGTTTCCCCGGTTCCACCATACATATTATCACTGCGACTATCAAAAAGATAGAATTTTGCAACGCTATCCCACAATTCGATCTGATTTCTGATTTCGGGAAGGTCGGATTCCTCCCTGATGCGGAATACTTTGATCACGGGAGCATTTAATTCTTTTGCCATGGCAATGGATTCATCGCCATGCAGCTGCACCAGATCCAGTCCGGCCCGTTCAACAATGGCATTCACCTCATCCGGGGACTGATTGACAAACACACCGACCTTTTCCGGGCCCTGGATCCATTTGCATATCTCTTCCGCGTCTCGCGGTGGAATATTTCGGGGACTTTCACTTGCAAAAACAAAACCAAGGTAATCCACCATGGCACCGGCGGCAAATCGTGCGTCTTCCAGGGTTGTGATACCGCAAACCTTCAATTTTGGAAATGGTCTTTCATTCATGTAATGCATCAAATTAAATTGTCACTTTGTTATTCTGATTTACAGAAATATCAATATGGTTGCCGAATCATTCGTCGGACAGCTCTGACAGCGCCCTGCCGGGGTCCTTCGCCCGCATGAACGTTTCACCTATCAGCGCGCTGTGGATTCCATGTTTTTGGAGAAGCCGCAGATCGCTGCGGGAGGATATGCCGCTCTCGGAAACACGCAAGACACCCTCAGGGGCACGTGCAAGCAATGTCATGCCCCGGTTCATATCTACCTCAAAGGTATCGAGATCGCGATTGTTTACACCGGCTATTGAGACCACGTCAAAGTCGAGCCGATTCCAGTCATCTTCATCATAACACTCTGCAAGCACCTGCAGTCCTTCCTCCCGCGCGCAGTAGTGCAGCTCCTGCATCTGGCTGTCACCGAGAATTCTCACAATCAGCAGCACGGCATCGGCGCCGTATGCACGCGCTTCTGTTACCTGATACGGATCAATGATGAAATCCTTGCGCAAAACGGGAATTCCGGATGAGGATGAGACCTCCTGCATGTACGTCAGGGAACCCTGAAAGAAAGGCTGGTCAGTCAGCACAGATAGAGCTGATGCGCCGTGTCGCTGGTATGAATCGGCAATTTCCACCGGATTGAACTTTTCTCTGATGACACCCTTTGAAGGTGAGGCCTTTTTAATTTCAGCGATGATCGAGACGCAGCCGGGTTTCTCCAGAGCCGCCTTGAAATCCCTGCGCGGACGATGATACGCCCCGAACGAGGAAAAATTACTTGCGGATACGTTTCTCTTCCTCAAAACAAGGTCCCGTCTCGTTTGAGCCACTATGGTATCAAGTATCCTTCTAACCGACATTTCAGATAAACCTGTTTGTTAAAGCACCTCTCACCGCTACTGCGTTTGCAATATGCCGATAATTATGGTGCAATTGCATTTTTTACTGCCTGCTATTGTGCAAATCGGAAGTACAGGATGCGAAATTCTCAAGTGCACTCCTCGCACTTCCTGTTTCCAGGCTCTCCTCAGCAGCATAGTAGGCCTCCTGTATATCATCATGGATGCCGGATGCATGAACGGCAAAGGCGGCGTTTAGCAGCACGACCTCCCTTTGAGCACGGGTTGCCGTGTCATCCAGTACAGCCCGGATGATTGCCGCATTATCTTCCGGCGAACCGCCCCGCAAATCTTCCATGGTGGAAGCCGACAGGCCGAAAACACCGGCATCAAACTTGCGGCTATTGGCCAGATTTCCGTCCATCAGCTGGTATATGTGTGTAGGAGCCGTGGTGGACAGCTCATCCAATCCGTCTTCTGCATGAACGGCATAAGCGAACTCCGTGTCCAGATTGCCCAGAATTCGAATGATATGTTCTGCCGTTTCGATACTGAATGCGCCAACGATCTGCCGGCGTACACCTGCCGGATTGAGCATGGGTCCCATGATATTAAAAAAGGTGCGAATGCCAAGTTCCTTGCGTACCGGCATCACATGGGCCATGGCCGGATGATACAGCGGTGCAAACATGAATGCCATGCCGGTCTGGCGGAAACAGGTCTCTACCTGATCCTTGTTCAGATCGGGACGCACCCCAAGGCAGCGGAGTACGTCAAAACTCCCGCTTCTGCTGGACACTCCGGCGTTGCCGTGCTTGAGCACAGGAACATCGGCTCCGGCTGCGACGAACATGGCCGCCGTGGAAATGTTGAAGGTGCCGGAATGATCCCCTCCGGTACCACACAGATCAATGGCAGAATCGGTATCCACTATCACCTGTACCGCCGCTTCCCGCATCACATGGACGAATGCCGTCAGCTCGGTTATCGTTTCCCCCTTGCAGCTCATGCCGTACAAGAATGCCGCAGTGCGGGACGGATTGACGTTTCCGGTGACTATTTCACGCAGAGCATAGCCGGCTTCTTCTGCAAGAAGATCCTTTCCAGCAGATACTTTTTGCAAAATGTAAGTAAAGTCTTCCATATGTATGTTATTGGTTGGCGATATCCCGTTCCATCCAGTTCTGGATAAGACGCGGGCCTTCTACAGTCAATATGCTTTCGGGATGGAACTGGATCCCTTCAAGCGGGTAGGCAGTATGCCTGATCCCCATCACAACCCCGTCGTCTGTGCGGGATGTGATCTCGAACTCCCCGGGAATGGTCGACGCTTCAAGTACCAGGGAATGATATCTTGTGGCGACAAAAGACTGGGGGACATCCCTGAATATTGTACGCCCGTCATGCAATATGCATGATGTCTTGCCATGCATCAGCGACGGAGCCGAAACTACGCTTGCCCCGTAAGCATGGCCAATGGCCTGGTGCCCCAGGCATACTCCAAGAACAGGAATGTTCTGCCCAAGTTCCCGTATGAGGGAGACGGTGATCCCGGCATCTTCCGGCCTTCCCGGTCCCGGTGAGATCAGGATCCTGTCAGGAGCAAGTTCTTTGACCTCTTCTACGGTAATCCTGTCATTCCGTACAACACGGTACGTATCGGTGTGTCTGGCAACCAGGTGTACAAGGTTGTAGGTGAATGAATCGTAATTGTCGATGATCAGTACCATGTAACGTGCGATATTAAAGCGTGGAAAAATGTCGAACAATTCCGGCAACTTCCCGCACCGGCTCCATCACCTTCTCCGCACGCTCGCGGGCTTTCCTGCCGCCATCGCGCAGCATGTCCCTGACCGTGTCCGGGTGACGGACAAGCTGTTCCCTGCGGGCCCTTGCCTCATGGAAATAATCATCAACCAGAGCCAGAAGTTCCTTCTTGGCGTGCCCGTAACCGAATCCACCCGCCTGGTATTTTTTTCGGATTTCCCGGTTTTTTTCCGTGCCGGCAAACAGGCGGATCAATGCATAGACATTGCAGCTGTCAGGATTCTTGGGATCTTCCAATGGTGTGGAATCAGTGACTACAGCCATTACTTTCTTTTTCAAAGTCTTGCCGTTGTCAAAGATATCGATGGTATTCCCGTAGGACTTGCTCATCTTTCTTCCATCGATGCCCGGAACCGTTGCCACCGATTCGACAATGTAGGGCTCGGGTATGCGAAGGTAATCACCCTCATAGACACGGTTGAAGCGGGCGGCCAGGTCGCGGGAGATCTCGATGTTCTGTTTCTGATCCGCACCCACAGGCACGATATCAGAGTGGTAAATGAGAATATCAGCGGCCTGCAGCACAGGATAGGTGAACAATCCGATATTGGGCTGCAACCCCTGGGCAACCTTGTCCTTGAATGACACACCTTTCTCCATCATGCTCACAGGGGTCAGCGTCCCCAGAATCCATGCCAGTTCCAGAACCTGGGGCACATCACTCTGGGCAAAAAAAGTGCACTTTTCAGGATCCATCCCCAGTGCCAGATAATCCAGTGCCACATCAAAGGTGTATTGCCGCAGGCGATCACCATCCTGCACGGATGTAAGTGAGTGGTAGTTTGCAATAAAGTAAAACGCATCCCCCTTTTCCTGAAAGTCAAGATGCTGGCGGATGGCCCCGAAATAGTTGCCAAGATGAAGTCTTCCTGAAGGCTGGATGCCCGAAAGAATGGTTTTCTTTTTTGAGGAAGTCATCTCACCTGTTTGTTTCTGCTTGCTCATATGCTGTTTAAAATACTTATTAGTTGATTATAATGTTAATGGCATTTACAATATGTGTGTTAAATTCGTCATTATTCATGGCGGTTCACCCTGCCTTTTTTCCGTGATTTCACGGATATTACTCCAGTTGCAACGCTATGCTCAGTGCTTCAACCAGTGCCTTGGCCTTGTTGACCGTCTCATCGTACTCCCGGTCCGGGTCACTGTCTGCCACAATACCCGCCCCGGCCTGGATGTAGATGGTATCGCCGGTGACAATCATCGTACGAATTGCAATACAGGTATCCATATTGCCTGAAAAATCAAAATATCCTACCGCTCCGGCGTATGGACCCCGTTTCGTCGCTTCCATTTCATCGATGATCTGCATGGCACGCACTTTCGGGGCGCCTGAAACCGTCCCGGCGGGAAAGCAGTTCTCCAGTGCATCCACTGCGGTCTTTCCCGCGGCAAGTTCGCCGCTGACATCCGATACGATATGCATTACGTGGGAGTAGCGCTCGATGACCCGGTCACGCGTTAGCCTGACCGAATCCGGGCGGCACACCCGGGAAAGGTCATTCCTTCCCAGATCAACAAGCATGATATGCTCAGCCAGCTCCTTCGGATCAGAGATCAGGTCCTTCTCCAACGCCTGATCTTCTTCCATGGTGCGGCCACGCGGACGTGTACCGGCAATAGGGAGTAGCCGCACTGTCTGGTCCTGGACCTGCACCAGCACTTCCGGCGAAGAACCTACCAGTGCAAAATCTCCGAAATCCAGATAAAAAAGATAAGGTGATGGGTTTACCATTCTCAAAGCGCGGTAGAGCATGAAACGGTCTCCGGAAAACCGGCTTTCAAACCGCTGGGAAAGCACTACCTGGAAAATATCTCCGGCGTGTATGTACTCCCTGGCTTTCTCCACGTTTTTACAAAAATCATCACGGGTGATATTGCTCTGCAGCCGGTCGGATGTCCGGCGGTAACTGTCCCCTTCCGACACTGGTTGTTTCATGATCTTCTCCATGCCATCAAGACAAGCCAGCGCTTTCCGGTACTGCCTGTCATGATCGTCATCCGGGCTCGTAAAAACGGTATTGATCAGTATCACACGATGTTTTACATGGTCAAAAGCGAAAATTTCATCGTAGAAAGCCCATAGCGCTTCGGGCAGGTTGAGGTCATCACCCGGGACATCCGGGAGTTTTTCTACCTGCCGGACCGTATCGTATGATGAAAAACCAACGGCTCCGCCCGTCAGGCGCGGAAGATCAGGAATTTCCGGCTCATCAAAAGTATGGCACAGCAGTCTGAGAGCATCAAAATAGGACTCGTCCAACACCTTCTCACTCTGCCGGTTGCCTGGTACCCCTTGCGCGTCATCCCGTCCCGCCAATCCCGGATGGAGATTCCAGCCATTGTCGCGCAGTTTTGTCAATGTAACCCTGTTGTCCTGAAAGCGAAGAACCTGGTAGGGATTCCGGCCGATAAACGAGTAGCGTGCCAGGTGCTCGCCTCCCTCAACCGACTCAAGCAAAAAGGGATACCGGCCCTGCTCCCTGATTTTCATGAACAGGGATACGGGAGTTACCGTATCCGCCATCATCACCCGGTGTACCGGTATGGCCGTATAGCGTTTCGCAAGTTTTTTAAAGGTCTCGGAGTTCATTTATGCCGGGTATATTGTACATTTTATTTGGGGGGCAGTCCTGGACACGTTTCGGCAAAAAAAAACCCGCATCCAGAATAACTGAAAGCGGGTTGAAGTAAACTCGTTTGTTTGTACAGTACACATACGGGCACCCATCCGCTTTCAGCAGAAAGGCCACCACCAAATGGAAATATGTGTGTTACTGTTGAACATAAGCGCAAATTTAAAGATGTTTGATTCGCAATGCAACATAAGTTTCAAAAAAAAACGGATCCGTGAGTCAACTCCATGGAATCCGCTTACATGTTGACATTCATGCATGCTTGAGGTAATATTGGACCTTGTCCGCATGAAATCCGCAAAGCTCAAAACAGACTGCATGACATACTTCTACTGTTCGTTTGACGTTATTTTCTGATTACCCACCCACAGTTTGCAATCTGTTTTGAGACACTATTACCGGTACATCCCTTTCCTTGTCCTGGCAATGACGCTTGCACTCGGACTTTCATCCTGCGATGAAGCCGACGGCCCGGCAAATATTGTTATGGAGCGCCCTTCCGTTTCCGATTTTCAGATCAATCCTTCCGTTCTCCGTTTTACCGCCGAGGATGGAATTGGTGATACACTTGTTACCTTCCGCATAAATGTGCGCAGCAATATTCCGGATGACTATCGCCTTGTTGCAGAGATTGCCGGCATCCGCGATCGTGAGGTGCGCACCAGCGACACCCTCCGTGCCGATCCGGAGGGATCCGGCCGCTACAGCGGGTCACTCGACCTGCTCATGAATACCAACCGGTTTGAAAATCTGGTGGTATATGTCTTTCCGCTGGCACCCAACGGAACCATTTCCGACCGGGTTGAATCCACCATCACCGTTCGGGGCATCGACACGGGCCGGCCCGAAGTGCTGGAAATTCTCCATCCCGATGCCGTTCTTATCCCCATGCCCGGTGAACCGGAAAATCGATTCACCATTTCTGCCAGGGTCACCCACAGCATATCCCTGGAAAACATCAATACGGTTCGTCTGGAGCTTTTCGACCGCACAGACAGCCGCATCTTCGCATCCACCATGCGCCGCGCAGAAAACGGCAACGGCAGCGACTCCGAGCCCCCCTATCGGCTCTATGAGCAGGATTTCAGCATCAATTCCGGAAATTCACCACAAAACTACCGGATTGAAGTTCACGCCACCGATATTGCCGGAACCGTCAGCGACACCCTCAGCTCCACATTGATCATTACCCGATGAGATTTCTTCCGTTCCTCACTTTCGTTTTCTTCCTGATGCTGCATACGCCGCAGGCTCAGGGGCAGATTCTGCCCGGACAAGTGCCCTCACCTTTCGCTTCCATCTCACAGAATTCGGTCTCAAACATGGGCGCCCTTGGCGACACGCTCTGGATTGGACCAAGGATGAATTTCAATGTCGCAAACGAACTGGACTGGCGGCTTGCAGAAGGTGCCGACTCCGTCACCGATGGTCGCGGACGGCTTTTCTCCATTGCACTCGCGCCCGATACGGTTGTTGCCGGCATCGGATACAGCCAGGTTGTGGGTGAGGAATCCGTCCAGGCACAAATGGGGTTCTATATCACGACTAATGGCGGACTCCACTGGGAACTGATCGACACCTCGCGCACCCTGGACCATCCGGAAACCACAACCGTACGTTATGGCGGACAGGACCTGGAGGTCATCCCCGTCATTGTCCCCCAGCAGTCGCCTCCCTACATGGTCGATTTCAAGAACGATGTCATATTTTTTGCGGGATGGGCCTCAGGCATCCGCAGAAGCACCGATTTCGGCCAGTCATGGGAACGGATTGTGCTGCCTCCCTTCAGTATGGATGAGCTCAATCCGGAGGAAACGTACAGCTTTCGGATCGATCCGCGCGGCGACGGCCAGTCCAACGATTTTCTGAATTTCCTCGGTTTTTCCGTACTCATAGGCAGCGACGGCAACGTATATGCCGGTACGGCGGGCGGGCTGAACATTTCCGAAAATGCGCTCACCGCTCCGGCCGACAGCATCCGGTGGCGGCACGTCCGCCAGGCCGGCAGCCCGGACGGATTGCTGGGCAACTGGATCACATCCATCCGGGAAAATCCGCATGACGGCGCGGTTTGGATGACCAACTGGACCGCAATTTCGGGCGAAGACACCGAAGGCATTGTGGTTACGAGGGATGGCGGGGTCACCTTTGAACAGCATCTTGCCGGCGAGCGCATCTATGATATCGGGTTTCACGGCCCGGCCATCTTCGCCGCCGGCAACAACGGGGTGTTCGTCAGCACCGGTAACGGAGATGCATGGCGGCAGATCCGGCAAATCCGGAGCGCCAATGCCATGATGAAGCCCGGAACCACCTACTATGCCGTCAGCAATGCGGGCGGCAGGGTCTGGATCGGGTCCAGCGACGGGCTGGCATCTACGGTCGATTCAGGAGAAACCTGGGAAATAACACGGGTCGATTTCCCCCTGGATGGCAAGAACAAGTATCAGGATGATGCTCCCGATGTCCGGGCTTATGCCTACCCAAACCCTTTCTCACCGCGTCAGCACGACCTGGTGCGCATCAAGTTTGAAAACCGCAATGCTTCCTCCGTGACCGTGAGATTGTACGATTTCGGCATGAACCTGATTCGCGTGCTTGACGACAATCGCGAGCTCGAGTCCGGCACCTATGAGGCCGTATGGGACGGAACCGACCAGCAGGGACGTAAAGTGGCCAACGGAACCGTCTTCTACGAGGTGGATTCGGGCGATCGCAGGACCGTGGGCAAAATACTTCTACTCGAATGATCATGACGGGCATGGCAAATAAAATGGACGATTCACGCAAACTGGCCGGCAGCCGCCGCCGGATTGGAAAATCGCTGACCCTGGCCCTATGGTTTGCCGTAATGGCCTGGATACCGGTCCACGACACCATGGCACAAAGCGGCGGTTTCAGCGGTGCCTACACCCGCATGGGATTCGGCGCCAGGGGAATGGCCATGGGCAACGCCATGGGTACGGTTTCGCAGGAGGGCGTTTTTTCACACTACAACCCGGCACTTGCTGCCTATGCAACCGGAAACCAGATAGACATCGGCACGGCGCTCATGTCCTTCGACAGAAGCCTGCATTCGCTGAACGTCACTTTCCCGCTTCCTCCAAGTGCCGGACTAAATATCGGCCTTCTCAATGCCAATGTGTACGACATTGACGGGCGCACATCCAGCGGCTACCACACCGAAATGCTCTCGACTCATGAATTCCAGCTCTTTGCCGCTTTCGGGCTCAGTATCAGTCCGCGCGTTCATTTGGGCATCTCCGCGAAGCTCCATTACGCCAGCTTCTTTGATGATATCGACAATGCCACGGGAGCGGGCTTTGACATTGGTCTTATCGTGAACCCGGTTCGCAACTGGCGGGTCGGCCTGACTGTCCAGGACATGATATCTTCCTATACTTGGAACACCAATCCGATTTATGGCACACTGGGCGGACGCAACCGCAGCGATCCCCTGCCGGTACGGTTCCGCTTCAGCACATCCTACCAGTTCCCGGATATCGGTCTTATTGTAAGCAGCGAATACGAAGTGCAAAGACAGGAGGCGGAATTGATGGAAAGAAGTCACATGGGAGGTGTCGTCCCGCCACGGAACAGCTCCCGCATTGAAGACATTACGACCAGCAGCCAGCTTTTCAGGATCGGTGCCGCCTGGAGTGCACATGAACGGATCACGCTTCGTGGCGGTTGGGAGATCATGGATTTGGAGTACGTCAAGGAGACCCATAAATTAAGTGCCGGCTTTTCGGTACATCTGCCCTATGACGCCATGAGTCCATCCGTAGATTATGCATTCGTCCGGGAACCTCTGGGCATCGCCGGAATGCATGTTCTCACGCTCCGATTGTCCCTCTAGAACCAAAATCCATCCCATATCCGCAGATGAACCCATTCACCCAAATCATTCTTGCATCGACCTGGATACTCCTGCTTGTTGCCGTCCAGCCGCACCATGCCCGCAGCCAGCAGTCAACAGGAATGCATTTCCTGCTCGTGGGACCATCGGCGCAAAACATGGGAGCATCGGACGGTCACACGGCAACACTTTCCGGCGCCTCAGCCATATACCTGAATCCAGCCCTGCTCTCCCTGGAAAAAAGAAGCAGCGCCACCCTTTCATATTATATCTGGCCGGCGACGGACACCCAGAACAGTTTCGCAGGCCTGATATACAAAGGCGACCGCCAGGCGTTTGGCGTGGCACTGCTTTCATCCCTCAACGACGACATTCCCGCTCGAAGCGGCGCAACATCCAATCCGGATGGGTATTTTGCCCTTCGCTATTTTTCCCTGGCCGGTTCCTACTCCCGCAGCATCGGTCCTCTGGCGTTCGGCGTGACAGGCATGTATCTCTACGAACAGTTTTTCCGGCAGGATGCTTCCGGCTTTGCCGCCAATGCAGGTATGGCCCTGAACCTTCTGGATGAAAGAGTCCGCCTCGGCACCTCGGTGCGCAACCTCGGATCCATGCAGGATCTTGCCGAGACAGCCACGCGTCTGCCTGCCATGCTCAGCATCGGAACGAACATACAGCTGCTTCAGTTCTCCACATCAGCAATTGAAGATGAGATTCCGTTGTTGATTTCTGTAAGCGCCGATTACAATATACCTCTAAATGAAGTATCGGAACCGGGTGACGGGTCCATTCTGGCGCAAGATAACGGTTATTTCAATGCCGGAATAGAAGTGAACATCGCCGATATCATCGATCTGCGATCAGGATTCCGCACCGGCGACACCCAGCGGCGGTTCAGTTTCGGAGCCGGTATCTTCATCAGTGACTTCTATTTCAACTACGCCTTTCTCCCGTATCAGGACGGTTTCGGAGTGGCACATGCCCTCAGTCTTCAGTACTATTTCTGATCACAACGTTTCTTCGTGGATCTCTTTCCAGAAACGGACCATTGCCATGATGACTCCCTTGGCTATGAATATGCTGAACACCAGAATCAGCCCGTATTCCTGCAACGCCACCACGGCAACGAAATAGAAAGCAAAGAGATAGACCTTTCCTCGGTTTTGCTGCAAATGCTGCTTCTTGAATTTCGGGATTTTGTCGAACGGAACCGTGCTTACCATAAGCAGCGACAGCAACAGTATTGCCGGAACAATGAGACTGTTGAATCCGTATTTAAAGCCCTCAAAAAGTTCCGGGCTGGTATGGAATATGAGGAACAGGGCTACCAGCATCATGGCCAGGGCCGGAATGGGCATTCCCTTGAAATAATCAGGGTCCTCTACCCTGGCATCCACATTGAACCGCGCAAGCCTCACAGCCCCGCATAAAACAGGAAAAGCGGAAATTACAATTCCGATAAACATCATTTCATGGAGAGAATAACTGTAAAAAAGGAAGGCGGGCGCTGCTCCGAAAGAGACGACATCACTCAGCGAGTCAAGTTCAATCCCGAACTCCGTATTGGCATTGGCCAAACGGGCCATGAAACCATCCATCATGTCAAAAACGGCTGCGATGACAATAAGCCATGCCCCAAATTCCAGCTTCCCCTCGTAGATCTGAATGATCGCAGCAAAACCGCAGAACAGATTCATGAGCGTAAAAAAGCTGGGAACGACCGTCCTGGGTATCGGCTTCCTGAACTTTCGCCTCAAATGCTGGTTTCGCAGCTGCCTTCGTAAAAGTCGTTTTTCAGTGGTCATGGATTCTCCGAAGTCAACTGGCTCAGTCCAGTTTTGCAATAATGGTCTCCCCTCCAACAGTCCTGTCACCTGCCTTCACCAGAAGCTCCGTATCATCGGGCAGAAGAATATCCATTCTAGAACCGAACTTCATGAGCCCAAACCGGTCGCCGGCCTTTACATTGTCTCCCTCCCTGGTATGGAATACGATCCTTCGCGCCACCAGCCCCGTGATCTGCCGGAAGAACACGCGGATCCCGGACTCGTGGCGGATGCCGAACTCGGCCCGTTCATTGAGTTCTGATGCCTTGGGATGCCATGCCACCAGATATTTGCCCGGATGGTAGGTTACGTGCTCCACCTTGCCGGAAACCGGATACCGGTTGACATGCACATCCATAACGGATAGAAAAATGCTGATCTGCAGTGCCGATCCAACCAGATATTTTTCCTCGCGAACCGGTCCGATTGAAATAATTTTCCCGTCCGCAGGTGCCAGGACATAGGGTCCTTCCGGTACGTTTCTCTCCGGATCACGGAAGAAAAACAGTGTAAAACCCGAAATGAATACAGCAACCAGGTAAAGCAGAATGGATGCGCTGTTATTCAGCAGCCATCCTATGGCTACCAGTATCAGTCCCAGGAAAAGCGCGGCTATTATTACGGGAACACCGTCTTTGGCAAATCTCATATATCAGTTTACTACGTGCCGGAGAATATCATTGAATGTAACAAAAATCATAAGACTGATCAGCAGGATGAATCCGATCTGCTGCAGCGCCATCCTCACCTTGACCGAAGGTTCTCTTCGGGTAATCGCCTCATAGATGAGAAACATGAGGTGGCCGCCATCCAGCATGGGAATGGGCAGGATGTTCATGAGTGCCAGGGTAATACTCAGAAAGGCGGTAAAATTCCAAAAGCCAAGCGCCCCTCCCCGCTCGGTCACATCAGCCGTAACGGAGGCTATGGCAACAGGCCCGCCAAGGTTTTCCCGAATGGAAATGGCGCCGGTGAGCAGTTGCCGGAACCCGTTTATGATTCCAAAAAGTGTATCATGCGCCTGGGAAACACCTTCCCTGATGGAAGCGAAGAAACTGTACCGTATCGTCTCAAAACCGAAGTATTCATGCGGGTCCACAATGGCAATGCCGATGATGCGCCGTTCAGGATCCGGGGCTATGGCCACGTCCAATACTTCCTGGTCGCGGCGGATCGTGAAGGTCATCTCATCGCCGCCGGCCTGTATTTTGTTCACCATCTGGATCCAGAAGCCGACTTCATCCCCGTCAATAGCGATGATCTCGTCGCCGGGCTGGAGTCCGGCCTGGTCTGCAGGAGATCCCTCCGAAACAGCACCCACTTTGCTGGGCAGGGCATTCTGAAGTTCAATGAACTCAGGATTCCGAGCCAGATGGTCCAGAAAGTCTTCCGGTGGCTGGATGGTGATCAAATCCCCATTCCGATCCACAGTAAAACTGAGTGATTTGCTCGTGATCTCGGAAATGGAGAAAAACTGTCCCCTGCGTATGTATTCGATCTCCTTGTCGTTGACAGCCACAATGCGGTCACCTGTCTCAAACCCAACTTTCTCAGCCGTAGAACTTTCCGCTACATACAGTCCTTTGATATTTTCGGCAGGAATCTGGTTGACGCCATGCGAGTAGGTAATAACAGCAAAGATGACGTAGGCCAGCAGCATGTTGAATATCACCCCGGCCGTTATGACAATCATGCGCTGCCATACCGGTTTGCTGCGGTACTCGTAGTGTTTTGGTTCAGACTTTGTGAAGCTGTCGTCCATGCTCTCATCCACCATGCCGGAAATCTTGACATAGCCCCCGAGCGGCAGCGCGGAAACGCAGTAGTCGGTATCCCCCTTTTTTATGCCGAATAGCCGCGGAGGAAAACCGATGGAAAAGCGCTCTACACGCATCCCGAACAATTTTGCTGCCAGAAAGTGTCCGAGCTCATGCACCAGCACAAGAACGAAAATGGCCGCAACAAATATGAGAATGGTTTGAAGTATGCTAAAAATCACTTCCATGAAAAAAAATTGGGATTAAAATCAGACAGTCCGGGCGTAGGCGCGCGCCTCCCGGTCAACCGCTTCCAGCGACTCTACTGATAACGTATCTGGATTTGTTATATGAGATAGACTTTTGGCTACAATTTCCGAAATCTGAATATACGAAATTTCTTCTTTGAGAAACCGTTCTACGGCCACTTCGTTTGAGGCATTCAATATGGCCGGGGCGTACCCACCCGCTTCGATTGCCTGCAATGCCAGTTCAAAGCAGGGGAATCGTTCCGGATCGACCGGTTCGAAGGTCAGCTGATGCGATATGGACCAGTCAATCTGACGGGATGGAAGCGGCCACCGATCGGGGAACGTCAGCGCATATTGTATGGGCAGACGCATATCCGGCAGCCCCATCTGCGCCTTCATGGAACCGTCGTTGAAAAGCACCATGGAATGGACAATGCTCTGTGGATGCACCACGGTTTCGATATGGCTGAGCGAAAGCCCGAACAGCCAGTGCGCTTCAATGACCTCCAGGCCCTTGTTCATCATTGTTGCCGAATCAATCGTAATTTTGGCTCCCATGTCCCAGTTGGGGTGTTTCAAAGCATCCCGGACGGTTGCCTTGCTTATTTGATGGTGGTTCCAGGTGCGGAATGGGCCCCCGCTGGCAGTAATGATGAGCTTCTCAATATTCCTGATATCTTCGCCGGCCAGACACTGCAAAATGGCGCTGTGTTCGGAATCGATGGGTATGAGCCGGTCGTAGCTGCCGTTCAGGTAGGGAGCTAGCAGCTGCCCTCCCACAACCAGGGACTCCTTGTTGGCAAGTGCAACCTTTTTCCCGGCCTTCAGAGCAGACATGGTAGGCAGAAATCCCGAAAAACCGACCAGACTGTTGATAACGGTATCCACCTCATCTGCCGTTACAAGTCCCTGCAGTTCTTTGTAGCCGCACAAAAGCGTGGTTTCCGTGTGACTAACAGCTTCCTGCAACTTGTGGAAGTTCGATTCATCAACGAGTACGGCGTTTGCCGGACGAAACTCATTAATTTGCTTTGCCAGTGTCTCCCAGTTTGTGTTCGCAGTAACGGCGAACGCCTCCAGCTTGTCGGGATGTGCGCGAACTATGTCCAGCGTCTGAGTCCCTATGGAACCGGTGGATCCAAGAATAAGTAAGCGTTGTCTGTTCACGTTGAATTCTGAAGTTTATATAACAGCCGCGATTTTTCATGCCTTCATCGAATGGACGCTTGTCGGCAGACAAACCGGCCAAGTAAGATACCATAAAAAAAACCGGCCTGAAATTGTTCCCGCCGCATGATGTTTTATTCTGTTCGCGCTGTTATATCCGGTGTATCCGACCGGCTTTCAACCCGGCAGACAGATCACGCCCAGCATGCGTCCGCTGCGGTGCCCGTCCCTGCGATGTGAATGAAGTGATTTCTCATGACGAAATGTGCAGGAATCGTCACGGATAACGGATGTTTCCGGAACCCCGGTTTTCAACAGTTCCAGCATGATGAAACCGCGCAAATCCACATGGGGCTTTTCCCGCGACCGGTCAACAAATCGGCCCGGAAAGCGGGATGCCACTTCATCCCCGACTTCAAAAGCCTCAGTGGAAATACAGGGGCTTACATAGGCATGGATCAAATCAGGTTCGGCCCCGATTTTCTCCATCTGAAGAACTGCTTCAGGAATGATTCCGGCCACTGCGCCCCGCCAGCCCGCGTGAACCGCTGCTACGATCTTGTTAGCCGGGTCTGCCAGAAGCAGAGCCGCACAGTCAGCAACAAGCACGCCAACGGCCAGTCCGGGTCTGTCTGTCACCAAACCGTCTGCATCGCCGGCAATGCCCGGCTTCACTGCATGGAGAACCTGGTTCCCATGAACCTGCCTCGCCATGCACATCCTGATCTCCGGATCGCCGAAATAACCGGAGACGATTCGACGATTGTTTTCAAGCGCAGTTCGAACTTCATCGGCATGCCTGGGATTAGTTACCGAATGGAAGGTGTCTCCACGGTGCTCTATTTCACGCGTAATGAATGCCGCTTGCAGTTCTTTTTTATCTGTCCAGATGCGGGGCATCAGGCCTATTCTCCTTGTTCGTTCAGTGATTTCAGCACCACGCTCCTTGCAAGGTTCATCGGCATGGATTTGCCGAACCAAAGCTCGAAAGAACGAGCTGCCTGATGCAGAAACATCTCCAGTCCGCCAATCACCCTGGCTCCGTGGCGCGCCGCCTGCTCCAGAAGCCTGGTTTCAGGAGGATTATATATAATATCGTAGCAAATCTTGTTATTGAAAAGGGGAAGCATGTCCTCGGGTACGGGCGAACGGTCTGTATCGGGATACATTCCGACGGGTGTGGTGTTCACGATCAGCTCCGATCTGCGAATGGCATCATCCAGACGGTCGTATGTCACCGTATGTATAGTATCCGGGTGCCGGGCGGACAGTTCGTGTGGGCCGGACCGGCGGCTCACCAGGTAAATGGTTTGGCAGCCGTGCTCAACAAGTGCATGGACAGCAGCCCGGGCAGCGCCTCCTGTTCCCAGTATGACAGCGGTCTGTATTAGCGGAAATGGCTCCAGCGGCTTCATGAAGCCGTAGGCGTCGGTATTGAATCCGGTCAGGCGACGGTTTCGGGGATTGATGACAACAGTGTTCACGGCTCCGATCCGGCGCGCGGTTTCATCCAGATCATTCAGCACCGGTGCGATTTTCTCTTTGAGCGGAATGGTTACGTTGGCTCCCCTGAATCCCGGGGAGGAAAAAAGCC
Source organism: Balneolales bacterium (assembly GCA_007120385.1). Classification (GTDB taxonomy): domain Bacteria; phylum Bacteroidota; class Rhodothermia; order Balneolales; family Natronogracilivirgulaceae; genus SKNL01. The sequence goes on along the minus strand of SKNT01000016.1, from coordinate 638 downwards.
TGTGCAGGAGGTCGAACTCGGAAGGCGGGCACGCCAGGGCATGGTACTTCACGGGAATACCGTGATAGGCAAGTGAGGCATTGTGCATTCCGGGTGACCGGCTCTGTGAGACCGGATACCCCAGTACGGCAGCAAACGGATTGGTGGCGTGTTCGCTTTCAATAAACTCGGAGAGGAGCATGAACGTGTGATAAACAGGGTGGTTCCGGATAAAAAAAAAAGGGGCCCAAGCACCCCTTTTTTAAAACCTGCCCGGATTATCAGGCTGTTACTTCTTCTTTTTTCTCAGAAGTAACTTCCTCCTTTTCACTTTCATCCTTGAAACTGCCGCTCTCGGCGAGATTTTTGAACTTCTCAAGATCGCCCATAAGCTGATCAGGCAGTTCCTCGATGAATTTCGCCATATCAGATGAGGGTTCACCAAAGAACGTCCGGTAATCGAGACTGAAATCCACCCTGGTACGGGACCCGTTGTTCAGGGGGGTAAAGCGAATAGTTCCGGTTTGATTTAGATTACCATTAATAGTGATCCAGGCAAAACGGGTATTACGCAGATCATCAATGATGTTGGTGGTCCACCGGAATTCTTCTCCACCAATTTCAGTTACGTATTCAAAAGTTTGTGAGTTCACTTTGTT
>SKNT01000126.1 GCA_007120385.1 Balneolales bacterium | reverse complement strand
TACACCATCCAAAATGAAGTAATTATGTTAAAGTATAAAGGATATCACGGACAAGTTGAGTTTGATGAACAAGCCGGCCTTTTTCACGGTGAGGTTGTGGATTTGCGCGATGTGATTACATTTCAAGGGAAAAGTGTTGACGAACTGGAACAAGCCTTCCGTGACTCTATTGATGATTATTTGGATTTCTGCCAACAACGGAACGAGGAGCCAGACAAGCCATTTTCCGGCCGGCTGATGCTTCGTCTTCCTTCTGACGTTCATCGCAGGGTGTATGCCCGGGCAAAGAAAGAAGGTAAAAGTCTGAATCAATACATATCCGAAAAACTATCCCTGACAAATTAACATGTGTTACTCTTAGCTAAGAGTCAAGTATCTGGTAAAAGATCTTGTTTTTAGGCACTTTAGCGACTAGAGTGGTCAAACTGGTATGACACAAAGCCGTTATACCTTGCTTTGTTGTAAAACTTCTACCCCGCACATTATGTACATCTTGCGTTCGTGTCTCACCGCATGCGCACTTGCATTATTATTACTTGCGGGTTGCGCTTCGTCCCATATGGCCAAAACCGGCCCTGCTCAGGCTCTTTTACCCGAAGATACCCTTTCTGACGAAGAGTTTATGCAGGTTCGTCGTGGTGTCCGAGCACATGATCAAGGGGATTTTGCCGGCGCCCGCTCCTTCTACGATTCTATTCTTGCTAACAAGCCAAACAGCCCGATAGCATTATACCAGAAGGCGTACGCTTACCAACAGGAGGGTAATCTCCAGGCGTGCGTGGAAGTTGCGGAACGTGGATTCCGCATCCGATCCACCATGCGCTTCGAACTGCTGCATTTGCACGGTATATGCCTCGATATGTCGGGTCAACCCGAAAGAGCATTGGAGTCATTCAGAGCCGGGATTCGTGAAAACCCAGACTATTTGCGACTGAACTACAGTGTTGGCGTCACATTGGAGAATCTCTTGCGCCATGATGAAGCCATAAGGGCATATGAGAGCGCATTGGCCATCGATGTAAGCCATGCCTCCAGTCACCTCGGAATCGCGCAGGTTTATAAAGCAATGAACCTCAAGTTCGCTGCTTCACTGGCATACACGTACTTCCTGTTCTACGAACGGGACACCGACAGGTCTTTTGCGGTTCGTGAAAGCCTCTATTCACTACTTTCATCAGTAAGAAAATCGCAGGAGGGGGACCAAACGGCCGTCAATATCAACTTGAACATTTTGACAAGTCCCGATGATCCGATGAATGCAGCCGAACTTGCATTAGGGTTATCCACTGTCTCCCATAGTCTGCCCGAGAGAGCGAACTGGACGGAGGCAGAGCGCTTATATCATCAACTCTCGACGATCTTCAGAATTGGCGGTGAAGTGGCTGAAAAATCAGACGCCGAAGGAGCCGTTTGGGGTATTTACGTTCCTTTTCTGTCCCAGCTTGAGGCCGCTGGTCACACAGAGGCCCTCACTTACTTGAATTTTCAGGGCCTCGGTCTCGAGGGAGTCGAAAGATGGCTTGACGAGAACGATCAGAAGGTCCAGGATTTTATCGTGTGGCTGGACAGTGTTCAATAACAACCAAGGCAACCGTATCCTCTATACTCATGAATATTCCTGCTCAAAAATAAACTGAAGCACAAACAAGCTGCATGAGTGACTTAACTCACTGTCTTTTTTTATTTTAATTCCAACCGGCCTTTTTATACCTTTCATTCTTGAGCGATCGCCCACAACGTAAGCTCGGGTTGCGCATGTGAGATGATTCCGGCGCTATTATGGATAATGATTGTCGCCTAGCACGACTTTGAGGGCTGGCTGGCGGGTGTAATGTGCGCAGCCAGCTACTGAAGCGTTTAACATACAGGCATTAACCCTCGTTACCCAGGAGTTATCGATGGCGGAAAACTGGCAGGATTTTCTGGCGGCCTTGCAGGAAATTCGATTAATGGATGTGATCCCGCAGGCAGCTGTACTTGTTCTTGCGGCGTTGGTCGCGCTGTATATGCACCATCTCATCGGCAGGCTTACCGCCGCCGATACGCAGGGTATGCGGCGCTTGACGGAGCGCGCTGTCCAGCGCATCACCTTCCCCATCTCCATGCTCCTGTTGGTCCTGGTTGGGCGTGTGGTACTCGCCGCACTGAATCTGGTGAATTGGGTCCTGGACCTGGCCGTTCCGCTGTTGATTGCGCTCGCCGTGATCCGCATCCTGGTCTATATATTGCGCAAAGGGATACAAGGCGGGCCGCTGGTCAAGGCCTCGGAAAACTTGATCAGCACCATCATCTGGCTGGTGGTCGGCCTGCATCTTTTGGGCTGGCTGCCCGGATTGCTTGAGGCCATGGATAGCCTGGCCGTCGACTTCGGCAACGTCCACATATCGCTGCTGGCGACCGTCAAGCTGATCCTGCTGCTGGGCTTGTTGCTGCTGGTAGCCATGTGGCTTTCCAGAATCATCGACCGGAGGGTGGAGCAGTTTCCGTATCTGAGTGCCGGCGTGGCCGCAGGTTTCTCCAAAGTCAGCAAGTTCGTGCTGATCACCCTCGCTTTCCTGTTCGTGCTCAATGTGGTTGGCATTGACCTCACGGCAATCACGGTGTTTGGCGGCGCCGTGGGTGTTGGCCTCGGCTTCGGCCTGCAACGCATTGCCAGTAATTTCATCAGCGGTTTTATAATTGTGTTCGACCGTTCGATCCGCCCCGGTGATGTCATCAGCATCGGCAACAAGTTCGGCTGGGTGGAAGCGCTGCACGCGCGCTACGTGGTGGTGCGGGACCGGGACGGTGTAGACACGCTCATTCCCAATGAAAACCTCATTACCAACGAGGTAATCAACTGGTCTTATTCTGACCCCAACGTGCGCTTGAAAATCCCGGTCTCGGTGAGCTACGGTGACGACGTGGAACGTGCCATGGAAATCATGCTGGAGATCGTCAGCGAGCATCCCCGGGTGCTCTCGGACCCGCCGCCGTCCTGCCGGTTGATCGAGTTCGGGAATCACGGCATCCATCTGGAGTCGCGCGTCTGGGTCTCGGACCCGAAAGCAGGTTTCGGCAGCGTGCGCTCTGACATCAATCTGGAGATTTGGCGCCGATTCAAGAAAGAGGGCATTACTATCCCCTTCCCGCAGCAAGACCTATACATCAAGGAAATGCCACCCAAAAACAGATGAGTAGTTTCCATTGAGTCAGGCTTGCGCCCGTTACGGCTCCGCCGATATCATCAAAGGGTCAAGAAAATCATTCCCGCAGGCAACGCACAGAAAAGCCAAATTGCTTAGAGAGGTTAAGCCTGGTGACATCCCCGCTGCCATGGAATATGCTCCGGCTCCAGGCACTTGTTGCCCCGGATTCCGACGAACTCCACCAGTAACCATAAGTTCCCACGAAGTCAAAGGAACCATTGAAGACACGGTAACCGCCCGGGTGGCCTGAAAACCCGAACACATCCATTCCGTGATGCGTGAAATGAAAACGCCACCTTGGATGCTCAAAGGTGGCCCATGGCGCTCCGACCGGACTTTCCTCTTGCCGACGGGATTTCAATGCATTGCCCACGCCATTGGCTATACTGGAGTTCGGATAGCCCAGTGAGTCTGCGTAATCCATCAGCTCGTTCCAGTCATTCTCTGCCGGTACCCGCCAGCCCGCCGGACACAGACCGGCTGTGGCTGATACGGCATTCCAATTGTAAAGAGGTCCATAGGCCTCCAAAACATCCTCATCGCTGTCCAGCCCGGCAAGCGAGCCGTGAGGTTGCACTGCCATTGCCCCGCTGGTGGTATTTAGCCAATCGGCATTGCTCAGGCCGCTTAAAATATCCTCACCGTCCCGGTATCTTGTAGTGCGAAGGTTTTCGGCCATCCACTCCTGATCGCCGATGATTACTGTACGGTACTCGTTACCGTCAATATCAGTCACCCCGTCTCCCAGGGAGTATCGTTTTCGAATCAGTATCAGATCTCCACTGTCATAATCCTGGCCAAAAGGGACCTGAACCTGTCTTTGCAGAAAATCATCTGTGTCCTCCACCCTCAGATGCACGGTCGAGGCTTCATAAATGTTGCCCATACGTGACGATATACCCGCTCGTTCCTGTCCGCCCGCCGGACGAAGTTGGATGCCAGCACTGCCGCTGCTGACCCCCGCACTGATGAAGGTCATGGCCTGCACAAGGGAAAACCCGTTTCCGCGAACCCGCAACAGGTACTGGCCCTGTGAGAGACCCGTACCCAGGTTTACTACAATATGGTGCGAACCCTGGCTCACCCCGGTTTGAGTCTGAATCACCTGCCGGCCCAGAATATCATAGACACCGATCACAGCCTGCGTTGCTTCGGGAGCGTAAAACGGAATAGTCGTCACCGGGTTAAAGGGGTTGGGGTATGACGAACCCAGACGGAATTCCGACGGGGTCTGAAGGTCGTCAAATGGATCGGCAGAAGTAGCATCTGCCTGGTAAGTGAGCACAAAATACCCCTGGTCGTTACTCTGGCCGGAGGCAATAGGCTGGTCCTGCTCATTGAGCAGAAGCACGTTATGGCCTGCAACCGCGCTGCTGTCACTGTCGATAAGGCGGCCGGTCACTTCATAGGTTGTCAGATCGTCTGAAAAGAAAAAAGCCAGAAAAAACAGTACGAAGGTATAAACAGGAGTAGTCAAGTAGAAGTTTTTCATATGTACAGGATTTTATTTTGTAATCATAGCTACAGGATGTCAGGTGATGAACCGACCCCATGAGCTGGCGAACACCCACAGATTATCATTGAGAAAAAGACAACAACAAATGGCAATACCTTCTATGGGACAATGAATAAACAACATCCCATCAAACCTCTTTCTTTTAAGTAGTTAAAAAAAATATAAAAAACCATTTTTTTCTTTCAAAAACAGGAACCAAGGGCACACTTAGCCCTTGTCCTGTGCCTCTTACTTTTATGCTTGCAACATGCTGTGCCGGATACCGGATTCTTCCTGTTTCGGCGCTAAGAATATGCTTGATTATGCCCACTTCCCCTCAAATTTCAACTGTATGCCAAGAGGCAGTAAACAGTGCCTTATTTTATCAGCATCATCTTGCGCTGAAGGATCACCCCGGCTGTCTCCAACCGGTAAAGGTAAAGCCCTGATGCCAGCGCCGATCCGTCGAATGGCACCGAATGCATGCCTGCCGGCAACATACCCTCCAACAGAACCGCAACGCGCCGGCCAAGGACATCATAAACCGCGAGCCGGGTGCGCTGGTCGTTCCCGGTGAGCTCAAAGCGGATGGTTGTGGAAGGGTTGAATGGATTGGGATAGTTCTGATACAGTCGTGCCTTTACCGGCAGATCGACCATATCCTGCGCATCTGTTTCAAATGCTTCGCGGCTGTGTGTCCAACGAATGGCGTCGGTGCGTAATACACCATCCATGCCGCCGCTGCCGGCATAATCAACAATAACAGAAATATCACCGGCCATATCAACCTGAAACACCCCGACAGGCACCCAGCTTCCACTGTTCAGGTTCTGATCTATGATTGCCTCGCCCAGCAGCCTTTTCTCCCGAAACACTTTGTAGCGCGCCGTTCTTACCGCATTTTCAGTAGCTGGCAACAAAATCTCAAGCTCGGACAATCCGGCACCGGCATTGCGGACGGTGTAAGTGGCCCGGGCATCCGCAGAGCTTGCGTACCGGCTGGATGTTCCCCATGCGTACGAATTGCTGTTCAGCCAGGTTCCTGTCTCGGAGTAGTCTTCCGACTCGTTATCGATAATCACTTGCTTCCGGTCATTGCCCAGCTGCTCGACCTGCATGGCGTCGGACCGGAGCACCCTTACCGGCTGATCGGTGTCTGGCATGGAAACCGTGACCGTCAGTTCGTCGCCGGCGATGGCATCAAACGATCCCAGCCACTTCCATACCGATCGTTCCGAATTCTGATCGACGATCCGCTCAAGGATCACCTCGTCATTTATCATGACATTATATTTTGCCCGGAGCGCACTGTTCTCAGCTCCCGGCACGATGTACGACAGGGCATACCGTGCCGATTCGTACATGCTGAAATAAAACCGCGCATAGGCCTCTTTATTGGCTTCAGATATACCAATCCACCGGCTGCTGGATCCGTGTGCCTGGGTAACGCTGTAGTTCCATGCTCCGGATTCCTCGTATCCCGATTCATCATCATTGTCGACCAGCTGAAACGGTCCCTTGCCGAATGCTTCAACCGGTATTGTAAATACCGGATTGCCGGGATCGGTGGTTTTCAGAACCAGCGTATCGCGAAGGATGCCGTATCCAGCCGCTTTGAATTCCAATTCCATCTTCTGATGGCTGCGGCCGGAAATGCTCATGGGCAAGGCGGACGAAACGGTCACGCTGCCATTTTTGCTTTCGGCCTTTGTGATCGCGGCGGGCTCATATCCCCTGTTCTCAAAAATGATGCTGAATGTCTCCTTTTCGCCCCTCTGCAGATAACCCAGGCCCGGAACTTCTGCCGATGTCGCCAGGAACACGGGCGGACGATACGCCGTTATCCGCACCACATCGGCGGTCAACACAGATGGAGCTCCTCCCCCTTCTCTCCGGATCTCCACAGCAATGTCATCTCCGGCACGCATTTCCAGATCATCAAGATGGATCCAGCGGTCGTAGGCAATGTTATCTATCGTACCTGATTTCACTTCGGTGCCATTAAGAATCACGGAAAAAGGCACTCCCCCCGGCAGTTCCGGTCCGGATGGAAACCGAATCTGCACATCATAATGGGCCGGTTCCGAAATTGTCGTACTCCACCGGGCGGACGCGGCCTCTTCAGACTCTTCGGATACATGTGCCTGCGAGCCCCAGACGGCATCTATTTCATTGTAGTCAGCCACACGCCAGTTTCCCGTAACGGAAAATGCGACGGCAGCATCGCCGGTCTCATCATCGTCAACATATGTGATCCGCGGCAGCCAGTCCCGATGGTATTTGGCAAGATTCCCGGAAGAATCGGTCGCGGCCACCGACCAGCTTGCGGCTTTTTGGTACGTCAGGATCTCATCCGATTCCCAGGTCAGAGGGCCCGATCCGATCATCTCCACCCGCCGATGGTTCTCATAGACATCCTTGGCTGCCAGGAATGGCCTGGACATGAACAGAGGCTTGTCACTTTGCACCCGGATGCGATATCCATCCCCTGAAGGAATGGCCTCTACCGTGAGTTCCGGCGGTGTAGTGTCATCGGTCTGTAGCCAGCCCTGCATCGCCTCTATGGCCGTGTCATAATAATACTCGATGTGGGGATATTCTTCTGCAACTTTTTCAATGAGGCCGAAGACCCGTTCCAGATCCTCTATGAAAGTGTTCTCGGCTACATGCGACCAGATGCATGGAACCTGGTCGATCCCGCTGTCGGCAGCTTCGAAAATTTGCCGGATGGTCGCCTCACTCACCCTGGTGAAATGGATTGACCGCGTATTCCATCCCCGGTCGCCTCCAGGCAGCATGTAGTTGTCTGACCGTGGCCTGAAAGGCACCCAGTCAGATGGCGCCTTATTCCATACGTTTATGTTGTTGACCGGTTCGGGCGATTCCGTGCGGTTGGCGGGCCAGTCATTGTGCATGCTGAACGGGATCCAGTCGTCAAGGTCGGCTTGCCAGTCATTGTCCATAAAGTGCCATCCGCTGCGAAACGAGACCGTAAACATATCCTCTTCTATGAGCGCCTCGGCCATGTTGCGGAAAAAATCCTCCCGGGAGTTGACATAGTCATACGTCTGATTCCAGAAATAGATGCCGTCGCCGGTCGCATCCGACCACACCCAGGTATGGTAGTGATAGGTGAATTCGTCGCCGTACCGTTCCATATTCTCCTTGTGGAACTTGTTCATCAGGTAGAGCGACATAAGACTGGGATACGGCAGGTTTGTGTTTGTTGCGTACCGGTAAAGGGATCCACCCTGCATCCACCAGGTAAACCGGAAAGGTTCACCTGAGGAATCCCTGTAGCGGTCCCGGAAATCCGGGTCCATGATCCGGGCGGTCTGACGGGTTGGTGAACGGAACAGGTCGAACCGGGAATTCTGGTAGTTCGCCGTTTTGGTGTAAAGATGAATGCCCGGTGTGGAGCTGTCGGATCCAAACACGAAGCGTATGACGCCGTATGACGTGTCGGACCGGACGTCAGCGCCGGTTTCAAATCCCCCCGGCCGTGCTTGTGCGGTTGCAAAGAATGCCGGTATCAACAGCATCAGAACAACAATCGAATGCAGGATAACGACCGACCTGACAATCCCCTGGTTGAATCCGTCGGATGGATGATTACGACAGGCTATTTCCCGCTGGTCTGCATGGTCCCGGTTCTGGTCTGGGTACTTGCTCTTTGTTCTGTTGGATACGCTTCTTATCACTGAAATAATTTGTCTGGAGAGTTATAGAATCCGGCGCATCTGCGCTGTACATGGATCTGCTTGCATCACTGTCATACTAAGGAATATTGAAAATAAATTCCTTGCAATACCACAGATTGGATGTCCGGAAGTGCTATATTTGCTTTCAAAACCCTGTCAGCGACTGTGCTGAAGGTTAGCCGTACTAGAATCAACAACCGGTCTCCGGCAGGTTTATCACGAATTTATTACACAGCAAACAATCCACCGGGAGGATGCCATGGCACAAGTGAACGAGGCGTTTCTGGATAACATCATGCAAAAAATCATCCGCAAAAAAAATGTCTACAGTGCGGTGCTGTGTGTTGAGAGTGGGGACGGACATTTTTCCTGGACGGGAGCGGCGGGTGGCATGCAGGCCGGAAGCCGGTATTTCATTGCCAGTGTCACCAAACTCTACGTCACAGCAGTTGTCATGCGGCTCATCGAGGAGCAAAAACTGGCTCTGAACGACAAAATAGCTGCCTATCTGCCTGTTGAATTCATGGACGGGCTTCACTTGCTGGGCGGCAAAGACTATTCCAATGAAATCACGATCCGGCATCTCATTTCCAATACCTCCGGCCTGCCCGATTATTTCTTCCACAAGCAGCCTGACGGGAAAACCGCCGCGGCAACACTTCTGGATGGCGCGGATGAGTCGTGGCACCTTGAGAAAACAGTTGCCACGGTCAAAACACTGAAACCCAATTTTCCTCCCGGGAAAAAAAGAAAAGCGGCCTATTCCGATACGAACTACCAACTGCTGGGAAAAATCATCGAAACGGTTACAGGCAAAACTATTGGCGATGTTTTCAGGGAGTACCTATTTGATGAGCTTGGTTTGACGGATACCTATACCTTTTCGGATGCCAGCGACAAGTCCCCGGCTTTATTCTATTACAGGTCGAAAAAATTGTGGATCCCAAAGTATATGGAATCGGTTACGACGGAAGGCGGAATTGTTTCCACCGCGCAGGAATGCATGCGCTTTCTGAAAGCCTTTTTCGACGGGCGCTTTTTCCCGAAGGAACACATTGAGGAGATGAAAGACTGGAAGTGGATCTTACCGCCGCCCGGACTGTTTCTTTTCGGTGTCGGTTTGGAAAAACTGTGGACCCCCAGAATCATCTCACCCTTCAAACCGATACGCGAGGTGCTGGGTTTCTGGGGACAAACCGGATCTTTTGCCTGGCACAATCCCGAAACGGATTTGTACTTCACCGGCACCACGAATCAGATTGACGGATCGGGCCATGCGGCTGCAGGGAGTGCCATTTTCAAGATCATAAAAAACACATTGTAGCATCTCACAGGCTGGCATATGCTCTCATGACCATCTGCCATAATGGCCAGTCGTAAATAAACCCCATAAGCAGGTGTGGCACTGCTATCGCTGCTAGAGCAACCGGATAGGGCCACTTGAACCCTCCTTTTCTGAAATCATCGATAATCAGTATAATCAAAGCCAATTCCGCTGCAATGAAACTCATGTGCAGTGAGATGATGAATGATGGTGCGATCCCTGTCCAAGCGAACAACCGTGTGGCGGCAGGAATGAACGGCCCAAATACGGTGCAAATCATCCATCGTGCATGGATTTCAAATCTTGCAATATTTTTGAGGGACAGGATATAGAACGCCACAAACTGCACCAGTATGGAAAAATCCAGGAAGGCCAGCCGGTATGCCACCTGTTCTGGATACCGCGGATCGTTCAGCATATAGTGGACCATTACAAGTCCGCTGATGACCACAACCGGCACCAGGAGCAGCGTGCTGCGTCCGATCATGCGGTGCCAGGACATCCGGTCCAGCCGGTATAAAAGCGGCTGTGTAACGAGCAACAGCATCCAGAGTGTCGCACTGATTCCGTGCACATGGAATGCGAGTGACAATTCTGTCAACCGCAGGAAATAGGATGGACCGAAACCCGCCAGTGTGGCCAGAAACGGCAACAGCATCCATGCATAGGCATTCGGATAAAAAGACGGCTTGTTCATCTACTCTCGCCCTGTATGTCGCCAATTATCGGAATCTGAATGAACGTCAGAACAGAACCACAGCATTCACAACATACTGTTTTTTAATGAAATTTGACAGTTTGGCAAACACTCCATTAGTCGTTTTCCTTGTTCGCCTGCAAAAACTGCTCCTTTTACAGTTTTTCCCCATAACTTTCACGGAAATTTCTTTTATTCCATGCAATGCCGGTTGTATTGACCAATCAATGAAGGGGGAGTCGACGGATGCAAAAAACCAACAGGGATGTCATTGTGGTGGGTGTGGCCCTTTTTGCCATGTTTTTCGGTGCCGGGAACCTGATTTTTCCACCTTACATGGGATTGCTGGCGGGTGTCGACTGGAAATGGGCGCTGCTCGGATTTCTCATTACCGGGATCGGCATGCCGCTTTTGGGCATCATGGCGGCGGCGCGGGCCGGCGGGACTGTCGAGCACATGGGCCGGCGTGTCAGCTCCTGGTTCGGCCGCATTCTGAGCATCGTGATCATCCTGGCCATCGGTCCCCTTCTGGCCATTCCCCGGACCTGCGCCACGGCTTTTGAACTGGGAATTCGTCCCAGCTTCCCCGACTTTCCCATCGCCCTGTTTTCCGCCTTCTTCTTCGGAATCACCCTGTGGTTTGCCCTGAACCGTTCCCGGGTTGTCGACAAAATCGGCAAATTCCTTACCCCCTTTCTGGTGATCACGCTCGCCTGGATCATCCTCAAGGGTATTTTCACACCATTGGGAACCATCACCGGGGCGGAATTGGTGGGGCCTACCGGACGCGGATTCCGTGAAGGCTACCAGACAATGGATGCGCTTGCCTCACTGGTCTTCGCACAAATCATCATCGCGGCCCTGGTATTCAAAGGCTACGGCAACGTGCGGGAACAGGTCAAAATGGCGTCAATGGCCGGACTGATAGCCGCGATTGGGCTGGGTGTTGTCTATGGCGGGCTTATGTACCTGGGCGCCACCGCCAGCTCCGCATTCACCCCGGAAGTGGAACGCACCGACCTGCTGATCGCCATCGCCGCCGGCCTGCTTGGCAGTTCCGGAAAAATTGCGCTGGGCCTGGCCGTAAGTCTGGCCTGTCTCACAACCGCCATCGGACTCACCGCCACGGTGGCCGACTTCTTCAGCGGCCTTTCCAAAAAATATTTCGATTACCGGTCCATTGCCATCATTACCGTGATTTTCAGCGGTGTTTTTGCCACTGTCGGCGTGACCACCATCGTGAATGTGGCCTATCCCTTGCTGGTAACCGTCTATCCCGTTGCCATCGCCCTGATCATACTCACACTCATCGGCGGTCCGCTCGCATACCGGCCCGTCTACATCGGTGCGGTCACCGGCGCACTCATCACCAGCATCCCGGAAGCCCTGGACATCATCGGCCTGCCCGTCGGTTTTATTATGAATCTGGTGGATATGATCCCGTTTGCCACAGCAGGATTCGCCTGGATCATCCCCACGGCTCTCGGTGCCGCAATCGGCCTGATAGCGGCCAAAACCGGCGTCGGGAGTGCACCAAAGGACGCCATTCACACATACGGCAACCCGGATCAACCGGTCAACACGCACACCGGAAGCAATGACCCGAATGACCCATAGCTCTTTACCCGATCCGAAAACGGACGGCCACACAGGTTTACAACGTGTTGCCGGTCCACCCAAACCACGGAGCAAAGCGGACATAGCCCTGCTGACCGATTACCGGTACACCTCCTTGCAAGCCGGCAAGGACGACTGGTACCTGGGTAACATCCTGCATGACGACAACCTGCTTCGCGAGTCGCTATCGGAGCTCGGATTCTCTTCCGTCCGGGTGGACTGGGCCGACCCCGACATCGACTGGTCGTCTTTTTCCTGTGCCGTCTTCCGCACCACCTGGGATTACTACGAGCACATCACTGAGTTCACTTCGTGGCTGGAACGGGTGAAGAAGCTTACCCGCCTGTGCAACAATGCCGAACTCATCCGGTGGAACCTGGACAAGCACTATCTTGCCGACTTGCAGGCCAGGGGTATCCCGGTTGTGCCCACCCGCTACATGGAAGCGGGATCCAAAGCCACCCTCTCCGAATTGCTTGATCAAACCGGCTGGTCAGAAGCCATCATCAAGCCCTGCATATCCGGTGCCGCCCGGCACACTTATCGCGTAAACCGCAGTAATGCCGGCCTCATCAATTCAAAAGTGCAGCCACTGCTTGACTTCGAGGCCTTCCTTTTCCAGCCATTCCTGCCCGACATCCTGCACTCCGGCGAAGACACCCTGGTCCTGATCGACGGGAAATTCACGCACGCCGTCACAAAAAGGCCCAAGCCGGGGGATTTTCGCGTCCAGGACGACCACGGAGGCACCGTGCACCATTGCTTTCCGACCCCGGAACAAATTCAACTGGCCGAGCAAACCCTTGCCGCCTGCCGGACAGGCGACCGTCCGGTTCCCGTTTATGGCCGGGTGGATATGGTCAGAGACCTTCACGGCGACTGGTGCGTGATGGAACTGGAGCTGATCGAACCGGAATTGTGGCTGCGGAACCATCCGCCGGCAGCCCGCACCCTGGCCGCGGCCGTTGCACGGTATCTCAGAGAGTGATCACTACCAGGTCCAGCGGAACAGACGGGGTGATCTCTGCACCCAATGCGGTTTTTGGTCCACGTAACGCAGCCGCATGTGCACCAGCGGCCAGAATAACCGGCGGTGGATACGGTCCGGACGGATATATTCCGCAATTCCCGTGGCTTGTTGCGACCCCAGGGCCGGATGGACGAGCCTCGCCTCCGAGATGTAGCGGCAGTAAAAAGGTCCGGAGTCGGCAAGTATCTTGTGTCGCACCTCGATTCCCAGTTCTCTCTCTTTGAAATGAAGACGGCGGGCCGGTCGCAGCAAAAAACCGTTTGCTGATCGTTTTTTCAGTCCGGTCAATTCCAGCGTATTCAGCAGCCGCCGGTTATCGGTGCTGATGAGCCAGGCGCGATAATCCTGTACCCATTGTTTGCTCCCTTCCTTCCCGTTTTTGTTCATGATGTAATACACCAGCGTAGCGTGCGGGAAATGCACCCGTCCCCAGTACCAGTCCCGGAAGGTCTCCTTCATGGGTTCGCTTCCAAGATTGTGATCATGGTAACCCGGACCCTCAAACTTCAGCTCCTTTTTCATCAGGTCATTCCGGAGCAGGTTGATACGGCACTGCATGACAGCACGCGGCATGACAAGGTTCCAGAGATGACCGGGTCCGGCATCCCCATCCGGACCGGTGACACCCATGGTTGCAACCGACTTTCCATTGCCTGAAAAAAGCCGTTCATTCGGATCCATTCCGCTGAATGTCAGAATTCCCTTAAGCTCGTCACCGGACGGCAGCCGCTCATTGATGCGAATATCGTAGCTTCCGAATCCGTCACTGCCATGCGTTTCCCTCTCGCTGAACCGGAACGAGTTCTCCCCGATGCTGACAACAGCCTGGTCTTCGTCGAAGGAGCACTGATCCGGCGGATATTCGCTGAGGCTGTAGAATATGGGTTCTCCCTTGCGGTACAGGGAAATGCTGATGGCGGGATGACGTGCAGCCTGTGCATCCTCCCCTTCCGGTGCCTTCTCCACACTCCGAATATACCGGGTTGAGAATGGGCACCCCTCATAAAAAATAATCACGACCTGATAGTCACCATCTTCGGACATTCCGTCGAAATACCACCATTCGTAACTACCGGGTCGTGATTTGGGATGTCTGGCATCCCTTCTAATATCAGAAAGCAGATGCATCAGTATGTCATGTCAGGGAAATTGCACTCCCTGGTAGGCGCTCACGTTGACCGGTGAGAGCGTGGAGCCATACTTGGCGTTAATGGCCTCAACCATCTCATTGGCGACCACGGCGGATCCACGCGGTGTCAGATGCACCCCGTCCAGTGAAAATACGCCTCCCTGCACGAAAACCGTACTTAATTGCACCCCGTCGAACACAAGGCCGGTCCGTGCACGTTCCAGCACACTGTTGACGTCGACAAATGCCAGGTCAAAGGCGTTGGCCGCTTCCTGGAGTTTTGCATTGAAGGCATCGGTTGCCTGCTGTACTTCGTTGATCTGCGAGGCGCGAAGAGTAAACTGGTTTGGGATGGGTGTAATACTTCCCCATCCGGCCTGACGAAGCGAATCCTGAGGAACGGAAAGCAGTATGAGTTCACCCTGCTGAGCCATGCGTAATCCAATCGGCGAATCGGGATCTGCTATGATGAAGCCGTTCTGTCCGGGCTGGAAGTCTGGAATGAGCGGTTCGGGCACACCCTGGGCGGCATAACCGGCCCGGAGCTGCTGTGCCTGCTCTGGAGTCAGCACCAGTCCGTTCCACGGCACGGTTGTGAAGAACGGGATGCTGGTTACATCAGGGATGTTGATTACGGCACCCTGGGCGCCGGAGCCTGCAAGTGTTCCGGCAATGGCATCGATACTTCCGCTGAAAACGTTCATTGGCGTGATGTCGTTGCCGGCCACGGCCTCAGGATCACCCATCTCAGCAAAACCCTGACCGGTTCCGCCGCTGGTGGCGTATCCCAGGACATCGTTGTTGCCGATCCAAAGGGTGAAGAATGAGGGCTGCACCATCATGGCATCACCCAGCACGGTTGCCTGGGGATCGCTCATCATGCGACCGAAAAACGGGTTGAGATTTCCATAACCCGGTACAACCAGGTGGAAAGAACGGGCGCCGGGAATCCCCATATTGTTGAATGGTCCCTCAACCTGGCGGGAGAATATGTCCTGACCGGATTCGGCAGCCGGACCGGGGGCCAGTGCAGGAGTGCCATCCGGGCCAATGGTAACGTTCAGAACAAGGCGGGCCTGTCCAGCCGCATTGGAACCCACGCCGGGGTTTACCAGGGGCTGGAAGAATTCACCGCCGCCGGCCTGCATCATCTGTCCGGCCAGAATGTTCGGGAATGAGTTCTGCTGCCCGTCACGGTGCAGGGCATTGTCGGCATAGCCGGCCGTCAGGGAATTGCCAACAGCAAGATAGCTGCTGAAATCAGCCTGACCGGAATCCGGTGTGCGCTCGTTAAGTGTCGGTTCGCACTGAACAAGAAACAGAACCGCAAGCGCAATCATGGAAAATTGAGATAACCGCTTCATAGTCGTAAAGATTAAATGTTTGAAAAAAGTCTTCCTTCAGGATGTGTGGTATGCAACGGCAGCCACAAAAATTGGAATGTCACCTCAAAAACGGTGAGAAATGGAGATGCCGGGAATCCAGGCGCGGGTGACAAATTCACCGACCGGGACGGTGCCGAAAGTTCCGGCATCAATGGCATCCTGTTCTGTCTGCTCCCTAGGACTTGAAAGTATGAGCAGTATGGTAGCGTTAATATCGGTCCGTGGGGTGAAGGCATAACCGAATCCACCGGTAATACCGAAGCGGTCAACGTCCGGTGTTTCAGGTGTGATATACCCTTCATCTACCGGTGAGGGGTCATAATAGCTTCCCAGACGGAGCTGCAGACGTTCGGTGGCATCGAATTCGCCGCCGATCCGGAAGATCCAGCGGTCATTGAAATTGCGGAGACCAACGGAATTCAGCGTTTCCGGATTCTGCTCAAATTCAAAGCTGAGGTCTTCATAGGCGCTCCAGAACGTCAGGTTGGCATCGGCGTTCAATCTCAGGTTTTCGGTGGCCCTGAATCCCAGTCCGAAACTGAGCACGGCCGGCAGCGGCAGGGCCGCATCGAAACGGTTACCCGCGGGAAACGTTCCGCTGAGGGAAACCGGGACGGTAAAATCAGCATCCCCGCCGGAGACTTCCATATCAATCTGCGACCGGTAGGAGGCGCCAAAGGAGAACTGGTCTGTAATCTTTCCATGAACACCCACATTGAAGCCGATGGCCGTGGTTGTCCCGTCAAGCTCCACCATGGGTGTCACACCATCCTGGGCGTCGACCGGAAGGTCGCGCTGTACATTCACGGCCCCATAGGCAAAAATGAATCCGGCGCCTATGCCGATACGGTCACCGATGCGATAGCTGAGCGTCGGCTGGACAAATATGGCGGTCAGTGAGATTTCCTGCATCAGGAAACGGTATTTCCAACCCTCTTCCCATCTCAGGGCATTGCCGTAAGGAGTGTAAATCCCGATCCCGGCGCGGAGATTCTCAACCGGGGTGACATAGCTTGCGTAGATGCTGAACGGGGTGCGCATCGGGCTGTCGGTTTTGGCGACATAGCTGGATGGCGCCTGTGCGCGGTAATGGGTATTGATAAAAGTGGCACTGGAGCCCAGCAGAATCGCATTGTGGTCTATTATGGCCAACCCGCCCGGATTCATTGAGATGGTGGCAATATCCAGCGGCATTCCGACGCCGGTGTGACCCATGGCAATTTGCCTTTGTCCCAAGAGGTTGAGCTGATAACCGCCCGCAAGTACCGCGGTTGCAGTAAGACACAAAACAAGCAGGCTCGCCGTGATAACGGTAATTATTTTTTTCATGAGCAGTTTCCGATTATTGGCATTTCGGGGAAAAAGTATAAGCCGTCCCAGGCAAATAATATAAAGTTCACGGTGTTTGCACACCTGTGTGCCTGTTCTTGTAATGCCGGTTAAACCCCAGTTTATATTGTACCAACGCAAATGGCACTTACCGGCAATCCTGGACGGACAGACTTAAGTTAAGGCATTGAATCAGATATCCCAATAATTAAGTGCAATTTTATCGAACTTTTCTCACCAGGTGCAGGCCGTCGCGGACGGTGAGAACCACATTTTCAACATCCGGATCGTCGGCGATCATGCGATTCAGGCGGTCTATGGCGGCTGTTTTTCTGTCGGATGGACGGTCCGGCTCCAAACTTGATCCGGCTTCCATATTCGGGATCCCGTCCCACACCCTGCCACCCCAGAAAGCGTTGTCAACCACCATAAGTCCGCCCGGTGCCAATAGCGGCTTGATCATTTCATAATACTTCGGATAATGCTCCTTGTCGGCATCCAGAAAGACAAAATCGACTCTTTGCGGAAGCCTGGATTCCAATGCCGGACCCATTATGAGCCGGATTCCGGCCGGTTGACCGGGGTGACGGGAAGATTCATAACTGATTGCTCCGGAATTGTTTATGCCGGATGCGTCACGGTTTTCATACGGCTTTTCCTCCTGTTCCTTTTTGTACCGCTCGAAGAAGCGGCGGGCAATCCCGGCATACTTGTCGTTGGATTCGCAAGTGAATACCTGTCCGGCCGGCGGCAGCGCCATGGCCATCCACAAAGTAGCATAACCGGTGAACGTGCCTATTTCCAGTACCGTTTTGGAGCCGCTCAGGCGTACCAGCATGTTTAGAAAAGCACCTGTGACCGGACCGCTAAGCATATCGTCGTGGCGCAATTCCCGTAAAGTGGTTTCCCGCAGATCCCTGAGCAGCGGGGGTTCCTTACGCATCATGCTTTCTGCATAACGGGCTGCTTGAATGGCAAAATTCATGGCACCACAATCTTCCGGATGATTTCGCTCACCGGCAGGGCCTGGTCTGTTGCCGCCGCCGGAACGCGTTTCGGAGCAAGAGGGACCAGGCGCTGACTGTCCGGTTCCGGGACCACGCTTGCCTGTGCGGATATCTCACGCCGCAACGTGTGACGGATCACATAAATACCGGTGCGGATGCGTCTGGCCTCGAGCCCGGATGGCAAAAGCAAGGCTTCGAGAATGTCCCTGAGCTCTTCCTCCCTGAAAACAGCCCTGATGGTTACCCCGGCAGTCAGTCTCGGTTCATAAATGAACTCGGCGCCCGTGCGTTCCGATATCAGGAAAAGGGCGCGGTCCAGTGACTCGTCATGAAATTCAAAGCTCCATTTTGTGGGGCTTTTGCCGATCATTTCCTCAATCAGATGGCCGGAATGGGGATGTGCGGCAGCCGTCCCTCCAGCTGTCAACACCTGCACACAGAAACCCGGCAGGCAGAACGCTGTAACCAGGAATTGGAAAAAGCTCCGATAATGGATCTTCAGTG
>SKNT01000017.1 GCA_007120385.1 Balneolales bacterium | reverse complement strand
CTGGATCTGATCCGGCAGTCAGTTGCCTACATGGCAGCGCATGACAAGGAGGTAATCTACGATGCAGAGCACTTCTTTGACGGATACAAGGACAATCCGGAATATGCGCTGCGGACCCTGGAACATGCCGCACAGGCCGGTGCTTCGGCACTGGTCTTGTGCGACACCAACGGGGGTACTCTTCCCCAGGAAGTGACTGTCATCGTACAGGACGTCGTCTCGCGTTTTCCCGGACACGTCATCGGCATCCACGCCCACAATGACGGGGAGCTGGCCGTTGCCAATACGCTTGCCGCTGTGGAAATCGGATGCCGGCACGTGCAGGGCACCATCAACGGTTACGGCGAGCGGTGCGGCAACGTCAACCTCTGCTCGGTCATCCCCAACCTGCAGCTCAAAATGGGGTACGACTGCATTGAACCGGAGCAGATGGAAAAACTCGCCGCGCTCTCCAACTACGTGAGCGAGGTGGCCAACGTGGCACCTTTCGACCACCAGGCATTCGTCGGACGCAGCGCCTTTGCCCACAAGGGCGGCATCCACGTGAGCGCGGTGATGAAGGACCCGTCCACCTACGAACACATTTCCCCCGAGACAGTCGGCAACCATCGACGCGTGCTGGTTTCCGATCTCTCGGGCAAAAGCAACATCCACTACAAATCGGACGAACTGGGCATCGACCTGCATGCTTACGGCGACAAGGTCCCCGAGATCGTCCAGACTCTCAAGCATCTCGAGAACGAGGGCTACCAGTTCGAGGCGGCCGAGGGTTCGCTGGATCTTCTGATCCGCAAGATCACCGGCGAATGGACCGACCTGTTCGAACTCAAGGGCTTCCGCGTGATCATCGAAAAGAACGAAAAGGCGGAAGCGCGGTGCGAAGCCACCATACGCCTGCTTGTCAACGGTGAGGAAGAACATACCGCGGCATCGGGCAACGGGCCGGTCCACGCCCTGGACCAGGCGCTCCGCAAGGCGATTTGCAAATTTTATCCGGAAGTCAGCCAGATGCAGCTTTCGGACTACAAAGTACGTGTTCTCAACGAAAAAGATGGCACCAGCGCAAAGGTGCGGGTGCTGATCGACTCCGTCAACAACGGTTCAAGCTGGGGGACCGTTGGCGTGTCGGAAAACATCATCGAGGCCAGCTGGCAGGCACTTATGGAAAGCATGGCCTACTATCTCCAGCAGCAAAAAATCACAACAGAAAACCACTCTTAGTTATGAAGAAACGAATCCAGATCTTCGATACGACGCTCCGCGATGGCGAACAGGCACCCGGATTCAGCATGAACCTGCAGGAAAAAGTCCGATTGGCCCGTCAGCTGGAGCTACTGGGAGTGGATGTGATCGAGGCCGGATTCCCGATCTCATCTGAAGGTGATTTCCAGGCCGTGCGCGCCATTGCAAAACAGACCAAAAACGCAACGGTGGCCGGGCTGTCCCGCGCTAAAAAAGGCGATATCGACCGCGCCTGGGAAGCTCTGCAGCATGCGCGACATCCGCGCTTGCACACCTTCATCGCCACTTCCGATATCCACATGGAGCACAAGCTCAAAAAGACGCGCCGGGAAGTGCTGGCCGACACCAGGATGGCCGTGGAATACGCCCGCAGCCTGTGTCCCGAAGTGGAGTTTTCCGCCGAAGATGCAACACGCAGCGACGTGGCGTTCCTCTGCCAGGTCGTGGAGACGGCCATTGACGCCGGGGCCACCATCATCAACATCCCCGATACGGTTGGATACAGCATGCCCTGGGAGTTCGGCGAGCTGATCCGCACCATCCGCGAGCGCGTGCCCAACATGCACAAGGCCATCCTGAGCGTGCACTGCCACAACGACCTCGGTGTCGGCACGGCCAACTCGCTGATGGCCATCCGCAACGGTGCCCAGCAGATCGAGTGCACCATGAACGGCATCGGCGAACGGGCCGGAAACGCCGCTCTTGAGGAAGTCATAATGGCGCTTCAGACGCGCGGTCCGGAATTCGACGTGGAAACGGCCATTGACACCACGCAGATCTATCCCACCAGCCGCATGCTCACCGAGATCACCAGCATGCAGGTCCAGGTCAACAAGGCCATTGTCGGCCAGAACGCCTTTTCACACGAGGCGGGCATCCACCAGGATGGCGTGCTCAAGAATCCCCAGACCTATGAAATCATGACGCCGGCTTCGGTCGGGCTCGCATCCAACAACATTGTCCTGGGCAAGCACTCGGGCCGCCGCGCCCTCGGTGCGCGCCTGCAGAGACTCGGCTATGAACTCTCCAAAGAGGAGATGAACGAGGCGTATGAGGCATTCATCATTATCGCCGACCGCAAAAAAGTGGTGGATGATGAAGACCTTGTCGTAATCGCCGCGGCCGGTTACCGTAAAAACGGCCAGTCGAAATCCGCTGAGCATACGAGCAACGGAGTCTCGCAGATAAACAGCTCTTTCACACAGGATTCCCTGTACGAGTACTTCAACAGACCCTGAAAACCCGAAATCACCAAGAAAGCACTAACCCTGTAATCATGTCAATGACCTTAACTGAGAAAATCCTGGCCAAAGCTTCCGGCCGCACCCGCGTAGATGCCGGAGAAACGGTGTGGGTGAACGTGGACATCCTGATGACACACGATGTCTGCGGTCCGCCCACCATCGGCATCTTCAAGCGCGAATTCGGCGAGGATGCCCGCGTGTGGGACAAGAACAAGGTGGTGATCATCCCCGACCACTACATCTTCACCAACGACAAGTACGCCAACCGGAATATCGACATCCTGCGCGCGTTCGCAGCCGACCAGGACCTCCCCCACTACTATGACGTAGGCACCGAGCGCTACAAGGGCGTCTGCCACGTGGCCATGCCCGAGGAAGGCTTCACCCGTCCGGGCGACGTGCTGTTCGGCACCGACTCGCACACCTGCACCGCCGGTGCGTTCGGACAGTTCGCCACAGGAATCGGCAACACCGATGCCGGATTCATCCTCGGCACCGGCAAGCTCTGGGTCAAGGTCCCCGAGACCATGAAGTTCATCTTCGAGGGCGAAATCCCGCCATACATCATGGCCAAGGACCTCATCCTCCAGATCATCGGAGATATCGGGGTGGATGGGGCCACCTACCGTGCGATGGAGTTCGCCGGCGACGGCGTGATGCGCATGGATATGGAGGGCCGCATGACCCTGACCAACATGGTGATTGAGGGCGGCGGTAAAAACGGCGTCATCGAACCCGACGAGGTGACCTTCGACTACGTGCGCCAGCGCACCGACTACGATTTCACCCCGCTCTACAACGACCCGAACCCGAAATACCACAGTGTACGGCGCTACAAGAGCGCCGATCTGCAGCCCATGGTGGCCAAACCGCATTCGCCCGACAACAAGGCAACCGTCACGGAAGTCCGTGGCACCCGCCTCACACGCGCCTACATCGGTTCCTGCACCGGCGGCAAGATTACCGATTTTGAAGCGGCTGCGAAGATCCTCAAAGACCACCAGGTGGGCGTGGAGACGTATGTCGTGCCGGCCACCACGCTGGTCCGCGAGCAGCTCAAAACCACGTACTACGACGGCGAAACGCTCTGGAACATCTTCGAGCAGGCCGGCGCCCACATGGGCGAGGCATCCTGCGCGGCATGCCTGGGCGGACCGTCCGACACGTTCGGTCGCCTGCAGAGCGAGGAGATCTGCATCTCCACCACCAACCGGAACTTCCCCGGACGCATGGGCTCCAAGAAAGCGCAGGTCTATCTGGCTTCGCCCTACACCGTGGCGGCATCCGCCATCACTGGCAAGATCACCGATCCGCGCGAATACCTGCCGGTTGAGGAGGATATCTCTGCCGGGGGCGCGTCGTAAAGCAACGGCCTTCAGGTATCGCCCTGCCATATCATTTTACACAAACTGTAACTTCAAATTACAAGATTCTCTTTCAAATCGATTTTCATCCAATGGACAAAACCATAAAAGGCAAAGCGTTCGTCGTCGGCAACGACATCGACACCGACCAGATCATCCCTGCCGAACACCTCGTCTACAGTCTTGATGACCCCGAAGAACGCCGGTTCTACGGCAGATATTCGCTTTCAGGCGTTCCGGAAAAAGAGTCCGGTCTTCCGCACGGCGGCATCCCATTCACCGCCCCGGACAAGTTCAAGTCCGAGTTCAAGGTCATCATAGGCGGCAAGAATTTTGGATGCGGCTCATCCCGGGAGCACGCCCCGTTTTCCCTGATGGAAGCAGGCGCCGAGGCGGTCGTGGCCACCGGCTATGCGCGCATTTTCTACCGCAATGCCGTAGACGGCGGATTCATCATCCCCTATGAAAGCCATGACGACCTGATTGGTAACATTTCCACCGGCGACGAGGTGGAAATCGACGGCGAACTCAACATTATTAAAAATCTCACCACCGGAAAAAGCTATCCGCTGAAAAAACTTGGCGATGTCATTGACATTGTGGAAGCCGGTGGTATTTTCAAATATGCAGCAAAACACGGGATGATCTGAGTGGCTTCAGCTGGCCGGATTTCCGCCTGGATTCCGGTTTCTAAGCAAAAGTGCATCCGGTATCCCGTATACTGAACAACCTGTTTACGTACCTTACATGAGCAAATTTATTGTGCTGCTTCCCGGCGATGGCATCGGTGTGGAAGTGGTCGGAGAAGCAAAAAAAATCATTGACTACCTGTCGGAGCGATACAAAATGGACATACGGACCGGGACGTACCTGGTCGGTGGTGCCAGCCTTGACAATTGCAACGAACCGGTTAAAGACGAGGTGGTCGAAGCCTGCCTGAAGGCCGATGCCGTGCTGCTTGGCGCGGTGGGCGGACCAAAATGGGACGATTATCCCGCCGACAAACGACCGGAAAAAGCGCTGCTGCGGCTGCGCAAGGAGCTTGGCCTCTACAACAACCTGCGTCCGGTCACCGTCTTTGATTCGCTGAAAGACGCATCCCCCCTGCGTCCCGAGGTGGTCAACGGGGTGGATTTGCTGGTGGTGCGCGAGCTGACCGGCGGACTCTATTTCGGGCAGCCGAAGGGCATCATCGAGGAAGACGGGGTCCAGGTGGGGGTCGACACCATGCGTTATTCGGTGCCGGAAATCGAGCGCATTGCACGTGCCGCCTTTGATGCCGCTCTCGTGCGCCGGAAGAAAGTGACCTCGGTGGACAAGGCCAACATCCTGGCCAGTTCGCAGCTCTGGCGCAAAACCGTGGAGCGCATCGCCGGGGAGTACCCGGATGTGACCCTGGAGCACATGCTGGTGGACAACTGCGCCATGCAGCTCATCCGCAATCCGTCGCAGTTCGATGTGATTCTCACCGAGAACATGTTCGGCGACATCCTGAGCGACGAAGCGGCCATGCTCACCGGCTCCATCGGCATGCTCCCCTCGGCCAGCCTTGGGGACGGGCCCGGCATGTACGAGCCGGTGCACGGATCGGCGCCCGACATCGCCGGACAGAATATTGCCAATCCGCTGGCCACTCTGGCGTCGGTGGCCCTGATGTTCCGCTATTCACTCGACCACGAGCAGGCGGCCAGGGATCTGGAATCGGCCATCAGCCATGTGCTGGACGATGGATACAACTGCAAGGACATGAGCCGCCACGCCCGCAAGGTACTTTCGACCTCGGCCATGGGCGACCAGGTCCTGAAGACACTCAAACAGATTCACACACCTGCCTGATTAATTCATCATGCTGAAAGGAAAAAAAATAGCCGTCATTGGTGCGGGAAAGATGGGTGAGACGCTGGTCACCCGTCTCCTATCCACCGGTACGCTCAAAAAAGAACAGCTTTTTGTCACGGCCAAACACGACTCCCGTGTCGCCTACTTCAACGAAAAGTTTGGTGTAAAAGGATCCACGGACAATGCGGAGGCGGCGCGCGACGCCGACATCATCCTGCTCTGCGTCAAACCCCAGATCGCCCCGAAAGTGATCGCATCCATCCGCGAATCCATCCATGCCGAACAGCTTCTGATCTCCATCATGGCCGGTTTTACGATCGCGCAGCTTCAAAAAGCGCTGGTTCTTCCGCTGCCGGTTATTCGCGCCATGCCCAACACGCCCTGCGAGATCGGGGCCGGCATGACAGTGCTTGCCTCCGGCAGCAAAACCAATGGCGAGCAGATCCGTTTCGCCGAGGCCCTTTTTGGCGCGGTTGGAAAAACCATGGTGCTGGATGAGAAATATTTTGATGCGGTGACCGGACTGAGTGCGAGCGGACCGGCTTTCATTTATGTTGTGATTGAAGCCCTGGCCGAAGGCGGCGTCAAGTGCGGCCTTCCGCGCGATGTCTCCACGGCCCTGGTGGCCCAGGCCTGCCTCGGGGCGGCGCGCATGGTAGCTGAGACCAACCAGCATCCCGCCATCCTCAAGGACCATGTGACCACACCGGCAGGCTGTACCATTGACGGGCTGCTCAAGCTGGAAGAGGGCGGGATCCGCGTAACCATGATCAAGGCGGTGGATGAGGCCGCCCGCAGAGCCAAGGTTCTTGGCACCGAATAATTTTTGTAACAATCCGGAACCTGCCGCCTCCTATAAATAGTTAGTACCTCACGTTGGAACAACTGTAGTACCTCTACAAGCAACAAAGCATCTGCATCTACTGCTCATGAACTCCGGCAGTCAGGTTTTGGTCGGTCACCTTACCTGGCTGCCATTTTTTTTACCCTGTTCCACCGCGCCTCCCTCCTTGCCACCACAAGCAGCCATGCAGAACCGGCCAGAATCAATCCCGCCGAAAACAGCCAGATTGCCTGTCGCAGGGTAAGCAGATCGTATTGCATAACCAGCGATGCCACGGTCACCGAAGTGGCATGCGACATGGTAAACAAGAGCCATTCCGAGCTGAAAATGCGCCCGCGAAACGCATCCGGAGAACGCTTCTGCAGCAGCACGGTGCTCATCACCCAGTTGGCCCCAGTGGCCGTGTGGGCCACAAAAACGAGGATCAGCATCAGCCAGATCACTTCCAGCGCACCGATGAACAGGTACAAAGTACCGGCCGATATCATGGCCAGGCCCATCATCATCACCCACCGGTCCTCGTTGCTGAAATACCTCCGTATCAGTACCGGTCCGACCGCCGTGCCGAACCCGCGGGCAGAATAGAGCAGGCCGAGACCGACACTTCCCAGCATCAATATCTGCTCGGAAACCAGGATCAGCATGTAAACAAGCCCGCCCAGGAAGAAGGTAATGGTGCCCTTGGCCAGAGCCGGGCGCAGGATGTTCGTGTTGGAGAATATGAACCGGTATCCGTCAATGATGCCGCGGATCGGATTTCGCAGCGACAGCATCGTCTCCTCGTCGCGGTCATGCGGGATGGTGGCCTTGAAAATGAACCAGGTCGACAGGATATAACCCGTGCCGTTGATCACAAAAACGGCATCGGTGCCCAGCCAGGCGGTGGCCAGTCCGCCGATGCCCATCCCGGTCGTGAAAACCACACTCCACGACAGGTTCGATATGATGTTGGCCTTGACCAGGTCGTCGCCGGAAGTGATATTGGGAATGGAGGCCTGCTTGGCCGGCTCAAACACCGCTGCAAAACCCATCTGCATTGCCGTCAGCAGATAAACCAGCCAAATCAGGGACGGATCCCGCACAAACAGGAAACTGAGCACAACCGCACCGCGGCCGAAATCGCACAGCAGCATGAGCATGCGCCGGTCAAACCGGTCGGCCACATACCCGGCAAACGGCGACATCGCCGCAAAAGAGATAAACTTGATTACGATTACCAGTCCGAGCAAAAATTCGGAATCGGAATAGTTGAGGATAATCGTGAATACAGCAATAACTCCAAACCAGTCACCGAAATTGGAGATGACCTGGCTCAGCCAGACCCTGCGGAATTGATGGTTTTCCCTGAGCAGGGTCAGATATGGTGCCAATCTGCTCAATGTGTTCCCGTGCTTCCGAAACCTCCTTCGCCCCGTTCCGAACCGGGCAGCTCTTCCACACTCTGGACCAGGGCCCGCGTCACGGGTGCAATCACCATCTGTGCAATACGGTCGCCGTGGCGGATCTCGAACGGCTCATCACCCAGATTCACGGCCAGGACCTTCACCTCGCCCCGGTAGTCGGCGTCAATGGTCCCGGGCGTATTGAGCATGGTGATGCCATGCTTGTAGGCCAGTCCGCTCCGCGGCCGGATCTGCGCCTCGTATCCAGCCGGCAGGGCCATCTGCAGGCCGGTGGGCACCAGGGCACGCCGTCCCGGCTCCAGAATCATCGGTTCCGCAAGGGCTGCCCGCAGGTCAAGCCCTGCCGAATCCGCCGTGGCATAGGCCGGAAGCTCCAGCCCCTCGGCGTGAGGAAGCTGTTTAAAAAAGACTTTCAGAGAATTCATTCAGTTCAATCGTTCATATTTAGTCAACCGGACCCGCACGCTGCCAACCCAGATCGAGACACGCGCCTCCAGCGGAATGCGCAGTTCATCATTTTTGAACATCCCGGCAAAATTCCCGGAAAAACCGAACGGGCCGTCAAAACCGGCATATCCGTCCATGATGTAGGCCCTGACCTGCTCGTCAGGGAATGCCGGAGAACTGTATGATACCGTCTCCGAAGAGAAATTCATCCGGATCTCGGATTGCTCATTGTCGATATAGATCGGATAGACTTTTTCCTGGTCTGTTCCGGCAAAAAGCCGGGAATAATACATGACTGCCGGGCCGCCGTCAGACGGCTGGTCCAGGTCAAGCGTATCCAGCAGCTCTCCGTCTTCGTAGCTGTAGACAACCCCGGCTTCATAGTCGAAATCGAACAGATAGCGTTCCATCTGGTCATTGTGGAGGGAGTTCTGCCAGAATCGCAGGCCGTAGGGTATGGAATCATTGACCGCCATGAAGTTATGGTAGTGCACCTCCCGGTGTCCCACCAGTGGTATGCGTCTGTTGGACACCATTTCCGTGACCATGTGAACGGCCGGAGTATCCCGGTAGACCGTGTCCCGCTTAAGGTACACATGCACATCCCCCAGCCGAAGAAAGCCGTAGCGCACCTCGTAGGTCATTCGCTCATTGGCATCGATGAGCTCCCGGATGTCGGGGTTGGGACCCTTGTCGGAGCGGCTGTCCGCCATCTCCGCCGCTGCCGCCATCAGAAAAAGCAGCAGCCCCGCAAGCAGAATTCCGGCTGAAATGTAAAACCGCATCAGGATGTCACCTCGGTAAAATTTTGAAGCGCATCCTCGTCAAAGCCGACCATGACGGCATCGCCGCGGCGCAGTACGGGGCGTTTGATCATGGTCTGATGCTCCAGAAGCACCTCGAACAGGTCATTGTCCGTAAGTTCCTTGTCCGACAGACCCAGCATTTTCCATTTGCGGCCCTGGCGGTTTACAAGGGTATCAAGGCCGGCCCGCATAACCAGTTCGGCCAGCTCGTTGGGGCCAAGCGGGTCTTTTTTCACATCCCTGAAAGAATAGGCGACCCCCTGGTCTGAAAGCCACTCCTTTGTTTTTTTTATGGTATTGCAGTTTGTAATGCCAATTACTTCGAGCATAATTCGTTATTTTAAAGTTGAATGATCTCAGGCCTCGCGCCGCAACATGGAAATTACATATTAATTCACGAAAAAGGAGAAGAAAAGGTTCCCGGAAGGGCAAAACCAACCGGAATGAAGCAGCCCGATCAAGGTAGCATGGCAATCACAAAGATCCGGATATCACGACACCTCACCCGCCGGGTGCTGCCGGGCAGGGCGCTGTTCACGGCGCTTGCCGGCGTGCTTGTCATACTGGCCGCATGCGGACGGAGCCAGGACCAGATTGATTTCGAGCAACAGGCGTACCGGACGCCCGAGAACTACACGGAGACCACACCAAACGGCGAAGTGATCCGCCGCGACGAGAACGACTGGCGCATCGGCCCCATGTTCCAGGGTTTTGTGGAAGTGCAGGTGCCGCCGTTCCCCAACCCCACACGCGGTGAACCGGTCCAGATAGAATTGCTTATCACCGGAGTGGGAACCGTGAACGGACTGCAGGCTGTCGCCTACTACGACGTCTTCGACGAACGCTCACGGCGTATACTCTACTACCACAATCGGAGTCCGCTTGAATTCGGATTGCTGGTTTTCAACATTTACCCTGCCGAATTTGATCCCGGGAACAACTACACCAACGCACGAAACAGGAACGACGGTCTCCACCGGCTCTACATTTACGACAACCGCTGGAACCTGATCACCTACGGCGATATCAAACTGAAATAACCCACCGGCCAACCCATGTCCAATATCACCGATAGTCAGCGCCTGATCCTGCAGCTCCTGATCTTCCCCGAGTCGTACGACCATATCCGCCTTGAGACAGGACTCTCCACCGGGGTGGTCCGTGACGACCTGATTACACTCATGCACAAAAACATGATCGAAGTGTTTGAAAGCCAGAGTGGAACAGTTGGCACAAAAGTGCGACATTTCGACAACGACCATCCCGAGGACTTTTTCTACAGAGCCACCAAATCGGGACTCGGTGCCATGAGGAAATAAGCAGGCTTATGAAACGTCAGGTCATCTCCGGCGACACCATTTACCAGATCACATACCACCTCGACCAGCAGTCTGCCGAGCTTGAGGGGCACACCTACCCTTATGAATGGGAAGACCTCGGGGGCGGTGAGTATCACATGCGCACCGGCACGGGCAACTATCACGTGCTGCTTCTGGAACAGCAGCCGGACGGACACCTGCTCTTCCAGGTCAACGGCCGCATCTACCGCACCCGCGTCCGGGACGAAAAGCAGCAGCTGATCAATGAAATGGGATTCGGCAGGGACCCGGCACCGGGATCATTGCAGATCACCGCTCCGATGCCCGGCAAAGTGCTGCAGATACTGGTGGATGAAGACAGTCAGGTGCGAGCGGGTGACCCCCTCATAATACTGGAAGCCATGAAGATGGAAAACGAACTGCGCGCACCGGCGGACGGCATGGTCACATCCATCAGCTGCCAGACCGGCTCTTCGATCGAAAAACACCATACCCTCATTACCATCCGTACCGATCACACCTGAAACAGGAACGGCAACTGCCTCCACATTGAAAAAACGGTATCGTGGCTCCGGAATTTCTTTTATTTACATTATTCACTTGCAACTCAATCACCCCTAACAGGACTGACATTGGATAAATTTCTGATCCAGGGAGGCACTCCCCTCATCGGCACCATGCCCATCAGCGGATCCAAAAACGCGGCTTTGCCGCTCATGGCCGCAGCGCTGCTGGCCGACGGCCCCGTTACCATCAACAATGTGCCCGTACTGCATGACATCTTCACGTTCAACAAAGTCATTGCGGAAACCGGAACGCAGGTCACATATGCCAGGGAAGAACAGAAGCTGACCATTGATCCCACCGGGATGAACAGCTACGAAGCTCCCTATGACCTTGTCCGCAAGATGCGCGCATCGTTCTACATGACCGGGGCCCTGCTGGGCGCGGCGGGTTATGCAAAGG
Organism: Balneolales bacterium; assembly: GCA_007120385.1. GTDB lineage: Bacteria > Bacteroidota > Rhodothermia > Balneolales > Natronogracilivirgulaceae > SKNL01. The sequence goes on along the minus strand of SKNT01000017.1, from coordinate 6,945 downwards.
TCTCCCTGCCGGGTGGATGTGCGTGGGGCCCCCGTCCGGTAAACCTGCACCTGGAGGGATTCCGCGCCCTGGGAGCCGAAATAGAAATGGACGGCGGATACGTGATCGCCAAAGCCCCCAACGGCCGGCTGCCGGGCGGGACGTTCACCATGTCACCTAGCAGCGTCGGAGCCACGGTCAACCTGGTGCTGGCTGCCGTCAGGGCGAAGGGACGATCGGTAATCCGCAACGCCGCCATGGAGCCGGATGTGGTAAACCTGTGCGAAAACCTCAACGCCCTGGGCGCGCGCATTTCCGGCTCAGGAACACCTGTGCTCACCATAGACGGCACGGACCACATCCGCGCTGGCGCCATGCAAAACACACCGGACCGGATCGAAACCGGTACCTTCATGATTGCCGCCGCCATGCTTCCGGGCTCCGATTTGACACTGACCAACACACAGGAGCATGATCTGGGCACGTTCGTCAATACGTTCCGGAAACTGCAAACCGGCCTGGAAATCACCGATACCACCATCCGGGTACGCTCAACCGACCGGATCCCCCCTGTTTCCATTGAAACAGCCATTTATCCCGGCTTCCCCACGGACCTCCAGGCACAGTGGGCAACCATGATGGCCCTTGCCGATGGTAAAAGCACGGTCACAGATCACATTTATCCGGATCGTTTCAGCTACGTTCCGGAACTGGTGCGGCTCGGAGGCAATATTGAGCGCAAAGACAACACCGTAATCATTCGCGGTCGATCGGTGCTTAAGGGGGCTTCGGTGATGAGCACCGATCTGCGCGCCAGTGTCAGCCTGGTGATGGCCGGTCTTGCGGCGCAAGGTGAAACCGAAGTGCTCAGGGTCTATCATCTCGATCGCGGTTACGAAACCCTTGAGGACAAGCTCAACGCTGTCGGCGCCCGAATCCGACGCATATCTGAGTAGGTCTCCCTCCCCGCCCTCCCACTGCTTAATCATTTATAATCAATATCTTACATAGCTATCGGATTGTACGCGGTTTTCGTCTGGTTTCAAAATGACGGTCAGCAACTCGGACTGTCATTATTCGATTTTTTGCATTATATTGCATACCGAAGTACCGGTTGACACCATGCAGCAATGCCCGCCGGATTGCAGGATTCATCCTGCAGTTATATATCCCGACGGAATGCCTTCCCGGTACCTGGCGTCAGTCAATGGCGCTTCACAGTTGAGTCAAACAGTCACATCTTCGTTTATCTCTGATTGGACGGTTTGCTTTGGTGGCTCAGCGGGGATTCATACAGAAAAACCCGCCTGTTTTCTCCGAAGATGTTACCAAGAACTGTTATCGATTTTCACTAAAAGATTTTTTAGGCAGAACAGAATGTACGAGTCAAATAACAACCCCTTTTCGACTTTTTCTATAATCAGAAATTTATCGGCTTTTCCAATCAGAGATCTGGTTTTTGATTCCTGCATAGTCTGCTTCACAACTTGGAATCCACATGAAAAACCAAATCATCATTCACGCGGCGGCCAACCAGACCCGCGTAGCCCTGATAGAAAATGGTGAATTAGCCCAATTATTTATAGAATCCCCGGAAAACCAACGCACTGTTGGTAATATCTATCTCGCTGAGGTACACAAAGTCATGGCGGGCATCCGAGCCGCGTTCATCGACATGGGTACCCAGAAAGATGCCTTCCTGCACTTTTCCGATACCGGTGAGAACCTTGAGAATTACCTGGTCATGCTCAACGGCGAGGACGCCATCCCGAAGAAGGCCCTCGATGAAATCCGCAGAAGCAAAAAAAACGGGAACGGATCTGTAACCGAAGAGCAAAACCGCATAGGTTCCCTGCTTGCCGCCAAACAAAAGGTGCTGGTACAGATTGTCAAGGAGCCGATCGGCTCCAAGGGTCCGCGTGTATCCACCAACATCACGGTGGCCGGACGATTTCTCGTGCTTATCCCGATGGGTGAGTATGTAGCCGTTTCCAAAAGGATCCGCAGCCACAAGGAACGGCGCCGCCTGCGCACATGCATCTCATCGGTGCTGCCCGACGGATTCGGCGTGATCGTCCGGACCCTGGCAGAGGGACAGTCCGATGAATCGCTGCACGAGGACCTCAAGGATGTGCTCGACAAATGGCAGGCCATCCTGGACAAGCTCAAGGAGGCCAAACCGCCGGCCCTGCTGCATCAGGACATGGACATGACCGAGAGCCTGGTCCGCGACCTGTTCGCCAAGGACTACAGCCGCATCCTCATTGATGATGCCAAGATCCACCGATCCATCAAATCCTACGTCTCACGCGTGGCACCCAACATGGTGCCGAATATCGAACTTTACAAAGGGTCGGAGCACATTTTCGACTACATGAAAATCTCGCGGGATGTGGATTCGGTCTTCAGTCCGCGCGTGAAAATGCCCAGCGGCGGCTACCTGATCTTTGAACAGACCGAGGCGATGTACGTGGTGGATGTGAACTCCGGCCGATATGCCGCCAAGCGCGACCAGGAAGATAATTCGTTGAAAACGAACCTGGAATCGGCGCGGGAGATCGCCAAGCAGCTGCGCCTGCGCGACATCGGCGGGATCATCGTGGTGGATTTCATCGACCTTCGCGAAGATGGCAACCGCAAGAAGGTCTTCGACGAGCTGAAGCGGGAGTTCCGCAAGGATCGCGCCAAGACCAATGTACTGCCCATGAGCGACTTCGGGCTTGTTCAGATCACACGTCAGCGGATACGTCCGAGCGTTGTGAAGTCCGTATCCAAAGTGTGCCCCATGTGCGGCGGCTCCGGAAGCATCATCTCCCAGGATACTGTGGTGGCGGATATAGAGGGCTGGCTCACCAAATTCAAGTACAACTACAAGGGCCATTTTACCATTGACCTGCACCTGAATCCCTATTTGAAATCCATGGTGCAGCGCGGCTGGATAAGCCAGCGGCTCAAATGGCTGTTTACCTTCCGCCTCAACATCAACATGCTGGCGGATAACACCTTATCCATGAACGACTACAAGTTCATGCTCCCCAATTCCGAGATTGATATCACCGATGTGGTGCTCAATAACCAGCCGATAGAGAAGGCGATCTCCGAAGCCGACCTGCGCGGACCGTCCGGCTCGCAGAAAAAGAGCGATGACCCCGGACTCGATTATTTCAGGAAGGATACGCGTCGCGGCGCAGCCAAAGGCAAGGATGACGACGACGAGCGCAGTGACAGCCGCGCCGGTGGACGAAGCGGCTCCCGCGGGACGCAACAGCGCGGCAGGCCTCCGGCAAAAAAGGGACCGGGTTCCCAGACAGATAAAAAGCAGAGCGGAACGCAGCCGGACAAGAAACAGAGCGCAGCACAGCAAACCCAGCGATCTGGCCGTGATGACAGCGACACCGCCAGTGACAGCCGCAAGGATCAGGACGCGAAACAGCAGGAAAAGCCGAAAAGCACGCCTGCAGGTTCGGGAGGAAAAGTGGGTTCCCCGAAAAAACCGGCGCAGCCCAAGCCCAACCCCAAAGCGAAATACTACAAGTCTGCCAAGGATGGCGACGACAAGCAAACCGCTGACGAAAAAGGGGCCGCTGATGGAGATGAATCCAAAAAGCAGGCTGGAGACTCCCCAAAAGGAGAAATGGCCGCCGGGCAGCAGGATCAGAAATCATCACAGCCGAAAAAACCGGACAGCGGTGACCGCGACGACCGGGTGACGGACCGGAAGCCGGAGAAAAGCGACGGCGACGCTGATTCCGACCAGAAGGATTCGAAAAAAGAGGACAACGCGCATTTGCCCTCGGCCATTGAAGTAGCCCGGCAGCACCGGATCGAAAAAGAAGAGAAGGAAAAAAAGGACAATTGAAACGCTTATGACTTTTCAGCTTGAAGCAACCACCGTACTGGGAATCATCCACAATGGCAAGGCCTGCATGGGTGGAGACGGCCAGGCCACGCTGGACAAAGTGGTGATGAAAGCAAACGTTCATAAAGTGCGGCAACTGTACAACAATCAGGTGCTTGCTGGCTTCGCCGGATCCACGGCCGATGCTTTTACCCTTTTTGAACGCTTTGAAGACAAGCTCAACCAGTACAACGGCACTATTGATCGGGCGGCAGTGGAGCTGGCAAAAGACTGGCGCAGCGACCGGTACCTTCGCCGGCTTGAGGCGCTGCTTGTTGTCATGAACAAGGATCGCGGCCTGCTCATTTCCGGTCAGGGCGACGTCATCGAGCCCGACGACCACATCCTCTCGATCGGTAGCGGCGGATCCTATGCCCTGGCGGCTGCCCGCGCCCTGAAGCAGAACGCCCCCACCCTTTCGGCACGTGAAATTGTGGAACAGTCGCTGCATATAGCCGCAGATATCTGCATATATACCAATCACAATCTAACCCTGCTTGACATTGAGTGATCAGCCCCCCCTATTGAAAGAAAGCAACCTTACTCCCAGACAAATCGTCGAAGCCCTGGACACCTATATCATCGGCCAGGGCGCTGCCAAAAAATCGGTGGCCATTGCCTTGCGCAACCGCTGGCGGAGGCTGAATTCCGACGAATCCATCCGCGATGAGATCGTTCCGAACAACATCATCCTGATCGGGCCGACCGGTGTCGGGAAAACCGAGATTGCCCGCCGTCTGGCGAAGCTGTCCCGTGCTCCATTTGTGAAGGTGGAAGCGTCAAAATACACTGAGGTCGGCTATGTCGGACGCGATGTGGAATCGATGATTCGTGACCTGACGGATATCGCCGTCTCCATGGTCAAATCCGAGATGCAGCAGCGTGTGGTGAAGAAGGCCGCCGAGCAAGTGGAGGAACGCCTGCTCGACCTGCTCATCCCACCCTTGCGGAAAACCCCGGCCGAACGGCGCCCGGGGTTTCAGTCAACCGACACTTCGTTTGACCCGGAAACCGCATCGGACCAGGAACTCAACCACCGCACCCGGGAAAAATTCCGGGAAAAACTGCGCAACGGCGAGCTGGAAGACCGCAACGTGGAGATCCACGTCCAGCCGAATACCGGCAACCCGATGATGCAGATCTTTGGTCCGGGCGGCATGGAGGAAATGGGGATGAACCTGCAGGATATGCTGGGAAACCTCACCCGCGGCCGCACCAAAAAGCGCCAGATGAAGATCCGCGACGCCCGTCCAATCCTTTTAAGCGAGGAAACCGAGAAGCTGATCGACCATGACGCCGCCACCCAGGAGGCCATCAGCAGGGTGCAGAACTCCGGAATCGTGTTCATCGACGAAATCGACAAAATCGCGGGCGGAACCAAAGGTGACGGACGCGGCGGTCCCGATGTGAGCCGCCAGGGAGTGCAGCGCGACATGCTGCCCATTGTCGAAGGATCCAACGTATCCACCAAATATGGATTGGTCAAAACCGACCACATCCTCTTCATCGCTTCGGGCGCCTTCCATACCGCCAAACCCTCGGACCTGATCCCGGAACTTCAGGGCCGTTTCCCGATTCGGGTGGAAATGGACTCGCTCACAGAAGAGGACTTCTACAAAATCCTCACCCTCCCGAAAAACGCACTGACCAAACAGTACACCGCCATGTTTCAAAGTGAAGGTGTGGGCCTGGAATTCGCCGATGACGCCATCCGCGAGATCGCCAAAGTGGCCGCCGAAGTCAACTCCTCCATCGAGAACATCGGCGCCCGCCGTCTGCAGACCATTCTTTCGACGGTGCTGGAAGAGCTCCAGTTCGCCATCCCGGACGATATAAACAGCGGCAAGGTAACTATCGACAAGGCCTATGTGGACCAGCGGCTCGAGCAGCTGACCCGCAATAAGGATCTGAGCCGTTACATCCTCTGATATCGGATTCCGGCTCATGTGTGACCGGGCTAGGGTCATGGACATTTCATGAATCTTGTTCTCTTTCAGGGGAATGATTTGCGAAAAAAACCGCTTGATTCATGTAAATGTTCTTGTTTTATTAATTGTTTGGCGGGCATATGCACGTCGTCGGGTTTTGCCGGATGCCTGGCAAGGCAGGCCTGACGGCACGCAGTTGTTTTTTTTTACCATCCGACAGGTAAGAATCCGGACGGCTCTCCCGTTAAGGTAATGTAATTCTCACGGAATCATGATCGGCAGCACCCACCCCTGATTCGTAACAGCTTTTTTTTATTAACACGATATCCTTTCAACAAACGGCATAATGAGTCTGAAACGCTATCTGACCCCATCCCTGGTCTCCGTCATCGCACTGGCCCTTCTCTATATATCCGGAATCGACCGGGTACTGGCCGGCAGCAACACCCACGAGATCAACCTCAAGAAATACGCGGAAGTCCAGCAGAAAATCATTGAGAATCATGTTGACGAGGTCAGCATCGAAGACCTGTATAAAAACAGTCTGCGCGGCTTTGTCCGGAGGCTCAGTGATACCACGCTTGCCCTGGATGGAACCCCGCTTGACACCACGTTTGCCGATCTGAAAGTCACCTCCCTGCGGCAGTCGTTCACCAACTTCGAACGCGCGTATCTGTTCCTGGCCAACAACACGACCGTTGAAGAGAATCTCGATGAGCGTGTGGAGGATGCAATCGTCGCCATGTTCCGTCCGCTCGATCCCCACTCGGTCTACATTAAACCCGAGACCAGCGAACGGATCCAGGATGAGTTCACCGGACGCTTCGAGGGTATCGGCATACAGTTCCAGGTGCTTGACGATACCATTACCGTTATTTCGGCCATATCCAATGGTCCGAGCGATCAGCTGGGCATCCGTTCTGGCGACCGGATCGTGAAAATCGACGGGGAGACTTCCGTCGGGTTCAGTGAACAGGATGTTGTGCGGAGTCTGCGCGGTCCCAAGGGCACCAAAGTGACCGTCGGAATTCTGCGTCCGGGCAACCGCCAGATGCTCGATTTCGAGATCACGCGCGACGAAATCCCCATCCACACCGTAGACAGCTCCTACATGCTGGATGAAAGCACCGGGTATATCCG
>SKNT01000086.1 GCA_007120385.1 Balneolales bacterium | reverse complement strand
TCCTCCCCGTACGGCTCGTTCCGGGTGATCTCCAGATCGGCACCCAGCAACTCCCTGGCCTGGTCATCCACGGTCAGCAGCACATCACTGCGGAACGAGAGGATGGCCACCAGCGCCGCCACCCCGGCCACGATACCCCCGCAATAGAGCAGCAGACTCCGGAGCTGTGAGCGTGCGTCCCGCCAGGCGGTTTTGACGCTGAACCGGTCAGGGAGGAACTGTCTCATGGCGCCACCCGGTCTGCTACCTTATCGATTCCTCTACCCGTGCCCGCGGCATTGCCGGGGGTATTTTGGGCACTCTCGGAGGTGTTCCTGGAACTGTCGGTAGTGTTTGCGGCACTGTCCGATGCGATCACACCTCCCTTAAGCCGGATCACGCGATCGCACCGGGACGCCAGGTCGGCATCATGGGTCACGATCACCAGCGTGGTACCTTCCTTCCGGTTGAGTTCGAACAGGAGATCCTCTATCTGCTCACCGGTCTCGGAATCCAGGTTGCCCGTGGGCTCGTCGGCGAAGAGAATATCGGGCTTGTGGATGAAAGCGCGGGCTATGCCTACGCGCTGCTGCTCCCCGCCGGAGAGCTGGGAGGGATAGTGGCCCATGCGTCCCTCAAGTCCCACTTCCGAGAGCAATCGCCGCGCCTCACCGGCCACATAATCATAGGGCACCCCTCGAAGTTCCACAGGGACCATCACGTTCTCTAGCGCCGTAAGTGTTGGAATGAGTTGAAACGATTGGAAAATGAACCCGATATGTCGGTTGCGCAGCACAGCCAGTTCGTCCTCATCCAGTTTGTGCAGGGCGTGGCCCTTGAGCCAGACTTCGCCGAAAGTGGCACGATCCAGTCCGGCAGCCAGTCCGAGCAAGGTGGTTTTCCCGCTTCCTGATGGACCCACGATGGCGCATGTGGTACCGGGATGAATCTCAAATGAGACATGGTCCAGCACGGTAAGCGGACGGTCGCCGCTCTGATAGGTTTTGGTCAGTTGTTCAACACGGAGCATGGCAGCAGGGGAAGGAGTTTGGAATTAGATTGATTGTTTACAATCCATTAAAACTTATTATCCGGAAAAATCGTTGAAAAGATTGGAAAAAAGTGTGAATGCACGAGTCAACATATCCCGCCGCGCGTCCGGACAATTCAACCATCTTGCCATATATTAACAAGTTACCCCTCATGACCACCGCCATCGCCGCACTATCCCTTTTTGCCTTTCTCTCCGCCACAACAATAACGGGCGGGGAAAAAGCCACCATCCTGTTCTTCGGCGACAGCATCACGGCCGGATACGGACTTGATCCCGACCAGGCGTTTCCCGCGCTCATCCAGGACCGGGCCGATTCGCTCGGAATTGCTCTGGAAACGGTCAATGCCGGGGTGAGCGGAGAGACCACTGCCGGCGGGCTGCGCCGCGTCGACTGGGTCCTGCAGCGTCCGTTCGACATCTTCGTGCTGGGACTGGGCGGCAACGACGGCCTGCGCGGACTCGATCCCGACCACACTCGCGAAAACCTGCAGAAGATCATGGACAAGGTCCGCGAAAACCGTCCCGGCGTCAAAATCGTACTTGCCGGCATGGAGGCCCCCCCAAACATGGGCGATGAGTACACCCGCCGATTCCGGCAGGTTTTCCAGGCCCTGGCCGATGCCAACGACGTCGTATTCATGCCTTTCCTTCTTGAGGATGTGGCCGGCATCCCAGAGCACAACATGCCCGACGGCATCCATCCCACCGCCGGCGGCCACCGGATCATTGCCGGCAATGTCTGGAAGGTGCTTGAACCGATCATTACACACTGACTGCCATGGCACGCTGGATCATCCTCACCGGGGTCATTTTCATCATTGTCGGCATCATCCTGCAGCTGTTCCCGGGGCTGATGAACTGGCTGGGACGACTGCCCGGCGATATCCGGTACGAGTCCGGTTCCACCCGCGTCTACATACCCATTACTTCGATGCTGCTGCTCAGCATCCTGCTGACGATCGCCGTGAACCTGCTGCGCCGGCTTCTTTGAGACAGCTTTCGAAAAGCATGGTTGCATCACCACGTCCATTGCTCCTGCGAGCCGGGTTACTTGATCTTTTCCGGTGCAATCCGCGATTCTGGCACGTCTTGTGGATTGACATTGCCTTATTTCCCCAGTAAATTGAGTTTCAACGGTTTGCGTTTTTCTGAACCCGATCCCCACGGCCATGAAAACGATAATCACTGTGCTCTCCCTCCTGCTATGCATCCTGCTGGCATCCGGCCCCTCTCCCGCCCAGCAAAGTCCCGATTTTGACCTCGAGGCATACCGGCAATTCCTGGAACAGCACCAGGACCTCTCGTATGACGGGATGCTGGACCTCTATCCGGTCGACGATCTCCTGGATGAGTCACGTTACCGCTTCCGCGATGCCCAGTATGCGGATACCGTTCAGCGCTTTTACCGTCTCAACGAACGGGAAAGAGAGATGCTTGAACGGCACCGTTTCCTGGTCACCGACCGCATCCGGTACCAGAGTTTCGGGGAGGCGTTTTTCACCATATACAAGCGCGACCTGCCCGTGTTCCTCTCCAGCGACGCCATCCTGCATGCATGGCACATGTCCTACTCGGAAATTCTTCAGAACCTCGAGCATCACGTGCTGCTGCCGCGCCTGGAATACCTGCTTGGGGAACTGCACGGCCAGCTGGAGGCACTCGACCAGCGTTACAGTGACAACCGGATCATGAGACAGAGCCTGCGGGACATGGACCTGTACCTGACCATCCCGCTGCGGCTGCTCGGAAAGCCGACCGACCCGTTCTATGAAGACAACAGGGAGCAGGTCGGGGAACTGATGGATGCGATTGAAGCCCGCACCATGGCCGAATTTCCGCTGTTCGCAGAGATTCTTCGGACCCTTGACTTCAGCCAGTTCACCCCCCGCGGACATTACAACAAATCCGACCAACTCACCCGCTATTTCCAGGCCATGATCTGGCTCGGACGCACCGAGTTCTACCTTATCGTACCGAAATCCGACCGATACAATCACCTGTCGCAAGAAGAGCGCGACCAGATCGCCCGGCGGCAGACCATCACCTCCTACCTGATCCACGAGGCACTGGCGCAGCCCGAAACGCGGCGTGCGCACAGCGGCATGGACCGCCTGATCACGTTCCTCGCCGGCGAATCCGACAACGTGACACCTGATCACCTCGAAATGCTCAAGGAGCGCACCGGTTTTGAAAATGCCCACTCACTTGTGGATATGGATGTTTACCGGGAATTCCGGAGTGTGCTTGAAAATGCGCCTTTCGCCTCCCAGCGCATACTTTCTCAAATCCTCAGCACCGACCCCGAATCACCGGACAAAGTGGAGCCGGCATCCGCCTTCCTCCTGCTCGGACAGCGGTTCATCATCGACTCGTTCGCAATGGGCAATGTGGTCTACGACAAGGTTGCCAATCCGAATCGCATGCTCCCCAAAGGCGCCGACGTGCTGTTTTCGCTCGGAAACAACGATGCGCTTGAGGTATTGCGCGGGGAGCTGGAGTATTACGGATACATGCGCCAGCTGGCGGCGCAGCGGTACCTGATCGACAGCTTCGATCCCTCCTTCTGGGACAGCTCGCTGTTCAACCTCTGGCTCAACGCCATCCGCCAGCTCAACCCCCGGCAGGACCGCGTTTCCCACTTCGGCACGCCATCCAACCGCTTTGAACAGCCTCAGCGAGCCGAACTGCCGGAGTTCATGCAGACCCGGGCCTGGAGCCGCAAGAACATGACCACGCAACTGGCATCCTGGGCGCAGCTGCGGCACGACAACCTGCTTTACGGCAAGCAGTCCTATTCCGTCGGGCCCGTCTGCGAGTACCCGCATACTTACGTTGAGCCGGTCCCGCACTTCTTCCGGGCAATGCAGCTGCTCTCCAGGGTTTCAAAGGACAAATTCGGAGAACTGATGGATGACGGGTGGATGCGAAACCGGACCCTGAATTACTTCGGCACCCTGGATGAGATTATGGGCAAGCTTGGCACCATCGCACAGAAACAGATCGAGGGCCGCGATACCTCGCCGGATGAGAAAGCGTTCCTGCAGGAAATGCTGCATGAGTCATATGAATGCGGCATCGAGATCACCGGGTGGTACAAGGATCTCTATTTCACGGGGGATGAAGGGGCTCTTGAGAAAGATTACGTGGTTGCCGACGTGCACACTTCTCCGTTCGATGAGATGGGCAACCAGGTGGGATGGGTGTTCCATGTGGGCACCGGTCCGCTCAATCTGGCGGTCCTGTCTGCCGAGCTGGGCGACGGCAACACCTATGCCTTTGTGGGTCCGGTCATGAGCTATTACGAGCACACGAGCGTCAATTTCAAACGCCTGACCGATGAAGAGTGGGTTGCCATGTTCGAAGAGCGGCCGGCCCTGCGTCCGGAGTTCACGGATGCCTACCTGTATGATTCCGGGGAGTATTATTACGATCACCGGAATTACGTCGTCTCGGCGGAACCGGGTGATGATCCGGCGCCACCGAACATTCCAGGCTCAATTGAACTCCACCAGAACTATCCAAATCCCTTCAACAGCAGCACCACCATCGCGTTTCGCATCCCGGAGGCGCTGGCCCACAGTCCGGTGACCCTGTCCGTATACAATGTGCAGGGACAGCTGGTCCAGAGACTGCTTAATGAGCCTATGCCTGCCGGCAACTACACCGTGCGGTGGGAGGCTCATGCCGCCAGCGGCACGTACTACTACCGCCTCGAAGTGGCCGGACAGTCACAAACCGGTCAGATGACGCTGTTGAAATAGCACAGCTTGAAAATATTTCTTATATAGTCATTCACCGCAATTTCTGGAAAAACCTCTGACCGCTCACCCGTTCGTTTTTACCCGGATGTCTTCCAGGACCTGAGAAATAGTTGCAAAACGGTTCGTCCTCATCCCACGTAACATCCAGAAGCACGGCAATGAGATGAACATGACTGGCTCCGGCTGACACAGGAGGAATGATCACATACTGCCATGTGAGTTCATTCTGTCCGTATGAATCAAAAATTTCTAACACATGAAAAAAATCGTGATGATTTTGGCATATGCCTTGATATTGATTCTTTTGACTCATTGTAGCGATGCTCCCCAAGAAACAGAATCCGGCGATCGTACTGGCCAAACACTGGGATACATTGAAAAGCTTGATGATGAACTCGGTTCCATCCTGGATCCGGCTGGTATTCCGGAAATCATCGGTGAGGGGTATTACTGGTCAGAGGGCCCGGTATGGGTGGATGCGCATGATTTTTTACTGTTCTCTGATGTTCCCGCAAATGTGATTTATCAATGGTCGGAGGAGAACGGGGTCGTTCCGTATCTTCAGCCGTCAGGGTACACGGGTTCAACGGAGAGAGGCGGGGGCCTCGGTTCAAACGGACTCATTATCGGCCAGAATGGAGAGCTGCTGCTGTGCCAGCACGGGGACCGGAGAATTGCCCGGATGGATGCGGCCCTTGACCAGCCCGCCCCGGATTTTACCACAATCGCTGGCGATTACCGTGGAATGCTGTTCAACAGTCCCAACGACCTGGTCCAGCACAGCGACGGAAGCATCTATTTAACCGATCCTCCGTATGGTCTGGAAGGATATGTGGACGACCCGGCAAGAGAGCTCGATTTTCATGGTGTGTTCCGGGTGGACCCGGATGGCACCGTGACACTGCTTACGGATGAGCTTAGCCGTCCCAACGGGCTGGCATTTTCACCGGACGAAAGCCTGCTCTATGTAGCCAATTCGGATCGCGGCCG
>SKNT01000186.1 GCA_007120385.1 Balneolales bacterium | reverse complement strand
GAGGCCGACAATGGCAATGAACTGGCTGTCCGGATTCTCGCCGATGCCGGAAAAATGCTTGGCTACGCAATTGTCAATTACATCCATATACTGGATATACGCAACATCATCGTCAGCGGGGGCGTTGCCAAGGCAGGCGACTGGATTCTGGAACCGGCCCGCAAGGCCGCACTGGAGCGCCTGATGCCGCCGTTCCGCAAAGGTTTTGAAATCCGGTACGAAACACTGGGCAATGATGCCGCGCTGCTCGGTGCAGGCAGCCTGGCATTTGAACACCTATAGCACATCACCGATAAGCTGACCTGTTTGTGCCTTTTGCACGATTTTGTATCATAGCGCTCTTTCTGTCCGCTCCTGGGTTCTTGTCAGCACCTTCGGAAGGGTATGCGCACCACCTGCATTCCGATGCACGGCCGGCAGCTCCGGATACCATTGCCGCTGCGGCGGAAACCGCTCCGCCTGATACGCTTCTCCCTGCTGCCGCGTCCGCCCCAGCCGACACGATTCCCGACCGGGAGCCCGACGTCCGGCTGCCCGATGAAACGCCGGACAGGGACGATCCGGAGCAAGAAGTCCAACCGGAACCTCGGAACAATGATGTAAATGACACCATACCCGCACCGGACCGCCCGGACCTGGAGGGCATTGACATGGACCAAATCGACCGTCCCGGCACAGACCGTCCGGGCACTGAGCGAGGACCACCGGATCGCATGGGACCGGGTGCCGCTGAGCCCGCGGCGGAGGACGAAATCCGCTTCTCCTCACGCGATTCCCTGCATTTTACCACACGTGGAGATCGCCGCGCCACCCTTTACGGCAATGCCCGGGTAGGCAACCAGAAAGGAGAGCTCACAGCGGGGGAAGTGCTGCTGAATCTCGACAAAAATGAAATGAGCGCCCGGGCCGGCGACCCGGCTGACACGCTTTCAGAGCCCGTTCTGCAACGCGGAGAGGACCGCATCCGCAGCCGCCGGATCGCCTACAACTACCAGACCGACAAGGGAAAATTTGACGTAGCCCGCATTTCAATGGACCAGGGAAATGTCATCGGAACACAGGTCAAACGCACGGCACCACATGTCATCTTCGTAGAAGACGGAATCTACTCCACCTGTGAGCTGGACCACCCCCATTTCTACATACGCGCAAGACGCATGAAAGTGGTGGATGAGGATCAGATCTTTTTCACGCGCGCCCGGCTTTTCATTCTGGACATTCCCTACCCCCTGGTTTTTCCTTTTGGATATGTGCCATCCCGGATATCGCGCAAACAGTCCGGGATCCTGGAACCCTCATTCACCTATCAGGACCAGCAAACCCGGGGCATCGGACTGCAAAACCTGGGCTGGTTCCAGTATTTCAACGACTACCTGACCGGACAGGCATCCATGGACATCTTCACTTCCGGGACCTTCTACATCAACTCCCGCCTTAATTACCGGCGGACGGATAACTATTCGGGATCGGTGGAACTCGGCTACTCACGCGACCAGGGCCTGGAGCCAACCGACCCCGGATTCGTCACAAACGTGCAGAGAAACCTGGCCGTGAATCACAGCCAGACCCTCACCCCTTTTTCGTCGCTTTCCGCGAACATCAACCTGCGTACAGCCGACTTCTACAGCCGCAATTCCTACGATTACGAAGACCGCGCACAGATGAGCACAACCTCGCGGATCGCCTATAATTACAACCACCCCGAGGGCGCCTACTCCTTCAACGTATCGGGCTCCGGCACCCAGGACTTTTCCACCGATGCCACAACGGTTACCGGTCCCACCATGAACTTCTCCCTCCGCAGGGTGACACCGTTTCAGAGAACGGGTCCGGCACGTAGAGAGTCGTGGTACGAAACGCTGAGCATACAGTACAACAACCGTCTGGAATCACGCTACAGTTTCCGCCCGATCGACGATACTGATATCGGCTTTTTCGAGGCGCTTCTAAATCCATCACGGCACAGAAAAGCGACCGGTGACATCAGGCACATCAACATGGGATTCCGCCAGACAGCCCGCGCTGATTTGCAGCTTCTGAGTACAACGTATGCCAACATCGGCACAAACGTCAGCTTCAACGAATACTGGTATCCTGAAACCTACCGGGAGGAGTGGGATCCCGAGCAGAACCGTGTTGTACCGCGTATGGAGAGTGGATTTGCAACCGGACGCGATTTTCAGACAAGTGTGAGCATGAACACCACCGTGTATGGTCTGAGCGAGGCTCGTATTGGCCGTTTCGAAGGATTCCGCCATACCATGCGACCTTCCTTCAGTTTCAGTTACCGTCCCGACTTCAGCGACGATTTCTGGGGTTTCTACCGTGAGGTTCAGATCAACCAGGCCGGAGACACCCGGAAATACTCAATCTTCCAGGGCGGCGTAGTGCAGGGGCCGGCTGCCGGTGAGCAGCGCTCCGTCAGCCTCAGTCTGAACAACGTACTGGAAGCCAAGGAGGTGCGGCGTGACACCACCGGTGAGCGCAACGAGCGCGTAGTGCGGCTCATCGACCGGTTCAACCTGAGCACCAGCTACAACTTCGCCGCCGAGAGTTTCAACCTTTCCAATCTTACGGCAACCATTTCATCCTCCTTCTTCCAGAACCTGAATCTGAATGCCAATGCCGCTTTCAGCTTTTACGCCCTCGATGATGACGGAAACCTGATCGACCGCTACGTCTGGAAGGACAGCAACCGCCTGATGCGACTGGTCAATTTCAGTTTCGCCGCAAGCACGCGGTTCAGCGGGGGCGGAGGCAGCGGACGTGGAAGGTTTGACCAACCTAAATGGCACTATCCGGAGCATTATGATCCCCTGGACCAGTCCCGTTTCCACCCTATTGACGAGGCCATCCATTACGGCAAGGTGGAGCGGGTGGATGTGCCCTGGTCTATGAACCTCAGCTTCAATTACCGCTGGCGGAAGGGGCCGGGAACAACAATCACCCGGTCGGCCGTTATCAACGCACAGAGCATCCAGTTCCGGCTGACCCCGGAATGGCAGGTGGGCACATCCCTGGGTTACGACTTCATCGATAAGGAACTCACTCCCTCCCGCTTCAACGTCACCCGCAACCTGCACTGCTGGGACCTCACTTTCCAGTGGAACCCGTTCGGGGATTTCAAATTCTTTCTTTTCCGGCTCTCAGTGCGTGATTCCCAGCTGCACGGCCTGTTTCAGAAACTTCCGGGACTCAACAATCTGGAGCGCAGCAGCAGCCCGATCAACCGGTTCCGGCGATAACCTTGCCCGGTTCAGCCAGCAGCAACCTGCCGGCTCCGGTCATCACACTTGCCTATCCCCTGTGAATCCGCTGTCGCGGAGCAGCTGCTCAGTCACCTTGCCTGCCGGAACGCCACCGGTCCCGCCGCTGCCTCCCGGCTTGCCAGCACCCGCTTCCCGGTTCTGCATGTAACGCAGCACATACTTGCCCAGGATGTCAAACTCCAGATTTACACGATCGCCCTTCCTGCGGTTTTTTATGACCGTGTGCTCCCAGGTATAGGGAATGATGGCCACCGTAAATGCGCTGCCGGATTCCCGGGCAACCGTCAGGCTAATGCCGTCGATGGCAATGCTTCCACGCCCCACGACCAGATCACGCCATTCGGGGTCATAGCCGATCGTGCACAACCAGTTTGTTCCTTCCTTCCGGATGTCAAGCAGCTCGCCGGTAGTGTCCACATGCCCCTGGACTATGTGGCCGTCAATGCGCTGGGCAAGGGAAAGCGAGCGCTCCAGGTTGACCTCCGCGCCGGGCTTGAGATCGCCCAGGGCGGTTTTTCGCAGCGTCTCTTCCACCACCTGAACGGTGACGGAGTCCCTTTCCTGCCGGACCACCGTCTGGCACACCCCGTTGACGCACAGGCTGTTGTCCACCTCCAGTGTCGGGGCCAGTTTGCAGGATATCGTCAGCTCCTTTCCTCCCCCGATATCTCTTGCGGATGTGACTTTGCCCAGTTCCTCAATGATTCCGTTGAACATCGGTATTCTCCTTAATTAACTGTTTGATATAAACTGCGTAAGATGGCTAACATTTGAAGCGCATTTGGTAAAACTGTTGTGCGATCCACCCGTCCTGTGCCTGACCGGAAGCACCGGCCTGCAGCGCTGTCCGGCACAAATCCGATATGTCAGAAATATCCGGTAAAAAGCATGTCCTCACCGGCGCGGGTCCATCCGGCGGACCTGAAACCGATGATTTCGCTCATGCGGTCAATGCCTAGTCCAAGAAAACTCCGTATTCCGCCGCCAAGCATTTTGGGTGCAACGAACAGGTGCAGCTTGTCCACCAGATTGTCCCGGACCATCGCCGAGGCTAGCTGGCTACCGGCTTCCACCAGGATGGATGAAACCCCGAGCTCTCCAATTCTGCTGATCGCCTGCTCAAGGTTGCAATGGCCGTACAGTTCCGAAACGTGCACCGTCTGTCCGCGGAAATAATCGGGTTGCAGCAATCCAAGCGCCGGATCCTCCTTCCCTGGAACGATATCTGGGTTGCAAGTAACGCGGATTGTTTTATCCTCATGGATATCACTGAACAGGTGGAGATCGGCCGGGAGCGTGCCGGGGCCGTCAATGACAATGCGACGGGGCTGGCGGCCGCTGACATTCCTGACCGTCAGTCTGGGATTGTCAAGGAGCGCCGTATTGCGTCCCACCATCACGGCATCGTACTCGCTGCGCCACCGGTGCACCATTCGCCTGGACTCCTCACCCGAAATCCAGCGGGAGTCGCCGTCGGGTGCGGCAATGTAACCGTCCAGCGTCTGGGCTATCTTGAGTATCACATACGGCTTGCCGAATCGGGTGTTGAACAGGAACACCTCGTTTAGCTTTCGGGCCTGTTCTTCCAGCACGCCGGTTACCACGGCAATCCCCTTCGACCGGAGGTGGGCAATGCCATTGCCATTTACCAGCGGATTGGGATCGGTCATGGCCACAACTACCCGTTTCAGCGGATATTTGGCCAGTTCATGGGCGCATGGGGGCGTTTTCCCGTGATGCGAGCAGGGTTCCAGTGTTACGTAGACGGTCGCATCCAGCAGATCGGATCTGTCCTTTACCGATTTCAAGGCATTTACTTCCGCATGGGCCTGCCCGTAGCGTTCATGATAGCCCTGTCCGATAAGGACACCATCCCTTGAGTAAATGACACATCCTACCAGCGGATTGGGAGATACATAACCCTTTCCTTTTTCGGCGAGCTTCAGGGCCCGCCTCATTCTCTTTATATCTTCGGCGGATGAGTCATGCATGCTTACATGGGCCGCTGCATCATACGCTGCTGGGTACGGAAATCACGGATATCGGCATCGGCTTTGAGCCGGTCCACCCAGACCGAGCCGAAGGCAGTATTCTTCTGCTGCTGCAGCTGCTCGCGGATCTGACGGCGCTCGGCCGTTGTCATGGCGTCGGGATCGGCCATGGTCCGGCTGTCCACAACCATCACAAAAACGGCGTTGTTGCCGGGAATGACCGGTGACAGCTGTCCCTCGGCAAGCGAGAAGGCAGCACCCACAACTTTCGGCTCACGGCCGGCACCCGGCACCGTGGCGGCGTTGAGGCGGATACGTTCGGCGTTTTGCACCGCCTTTCCACTGGTTTCTGCCAGTTCATCAAGGGAAGCGATACCGTCCAGCATTTCACTGACACGGCGGGTCATAAGCTCCTTGCGTTTCTGCTCGCGCAAAATCGACTCCACCTGCGAACGCACATCATCGAGCGGACGGGTGCCAGCGGGGATCACTTCATCCACACGGAATACAATGAACATGTCCTCCGTCTCAATGACATCGGAAACATTGCCTCTTTTCATGTGCTGTAGCTCATTGAGGACAATTCGGTTCTGGCCAAGACCGGAAATAACCGGGTTGCCTTCGGTAGCCACTCCTTCCCGTACCGTGAATCCGCTGCGTTCGGCTTCACTTATAAATCCATCGGATTGGGCGAAGTACTGGAAGTCCTCGGCTTCATTGGCAAGGCGCTGTACTGTTTCGAACGGATCGGGTTCCACATCCTGGCTCAGGTCGGCGAAACGGATTTCCCTGCTGGTACGGTCAATCACCTGGAACAGATAGATGCCGTCATCGCCGTCAAGCGGTCCGATGACCGATCCGGTGGATGCGGCAAAAATGGCGCTGGCCTGGGCTGCGGGCTTGTCGCCGCGCTCGATATAACCAAGGTCGCCGCCTCTTCTGGCAGACTGGCTGTGCGTGGAATAGGAATCCGCCAGCCTTGAAAAGGATTCACCCTGACGGGCGCGGCCGATCAGCTCTTCGGCCAACTCCCGGCCGGCAGCATCATCCGAAAGCCGGATCTGCCGCACGCGAACGTAGGTCTGGTCCGACGGACGCTCCTCAAGCAGTCTGATCATATGGGCACGGTTGTTGTGAATGTAGGCCTCGCTCACTTCGTCCACGTCCAGTTCAAATGCCTTGAGATGCTCGGGACGGACCTCCGAGGGCTTCAGGAAATTCTCGAAATAACTTGTTTCCGAAAAATGGTCTGAGAGGAAGCGTTCCACATTTTCGGCTGCGCGGAAATCAGCGCGAAGTCCGTTGAGGTACTGAAGCGTACGTGCGGTATCGGCGGCCGTCGGCGCAATGGAAAAGGATACATAGGAAATTCGCCAGCTTTTGTTTCTCTGGAACCGGTGTTCGTTGTTCCGGTAGTAGGACCGGATTTCCGAATCGCTCACTTCAATCTCTTCCGCGGGTATGTCGGAATACGGAAAACGCACAAACTCGAAACTGGCTCTGCTGTTCTGTCGCAGGTAGTGCTGCCGGACTTCAAAATCACTGACACGCAGCGAGGCTTCAATATATTGGCCGAGTTTCTGCTGACGCCGCTGTTCGCGAAGCTGCTGCTCGATCATGATCCATATCTCACGGTTCTCGGGCGCCTCGATGGCGTTTTGAAGCGCCACCCGGTCGATGGTACCGTCCTCACGGGTAAATTGCTGGCGGATGAACGGATCGGGGTTTTCACCGGTAACCATCTCTATCAGCTCCGAGTCGGTCACCATGATCCCCATATCATGCATCTTCTGCTTCAGGATCTTGTCCACCACCAGCTCTTCCCATGCCATCTCTTCGTACTGGGCGCGGACTTCACTGTCGGGACTTGCTCCGGTCTGCTGGCGGTACTGCTCGGTATAGAGATTGATCCGCTGGTTGAATTCAGCCCAGGAAACGGGTTCGCGGTTCACTTCACCCATGTTCCGGGGACCGGCCATCATGGCATCAAACACCTGGGTATCCGCAAGTACCCAAAGCAGGCCGAAAGAGAGGATAAGTAACCAGATAATGTACTTGGTACCGGATCTTAATTTTTGCATCAAACCCATAGTAAGCCTCAGAAACGTGTAATTGTAAAAATGGTTCGGAAAAACGGTTGCATCATCAATTTATAGCTTGGAAAGATACGGCAATTGCCGCGAATTACAAAGCTATTAGGTATAACGAAGGCGCATTCCGTTTGGTGCAGCACCCTGACCTGCCAGGCTCAGAAAATGTCCACCAGCCGCATGTGCTTGAGGAAGTGGCGGGGGTCTTCTTCCAGGGTGCGGGTGATGTTTTTCAGGTTGATGGCAAGGCTGTCCAGGTTCTGGTAGAGAGAGGGGTCATGGATAAGCCGGCCCAGCGTACCATCGCCGCTGTTGATCTGCTGCATCATCACGTGCAGCTCGGTGCTGACACCACCCAGCTCCCGGGAAACCACCCCCAGTTCGCGGCTTGTTGTTTCCAGGTTGACCAGGATCTCCTCAAGCTGCAGCCGGCTTCCGGAACTCAGCGTATCGAGGGAGGCCATCGTGTTTTTCAGGTGGATGATGGATTCATCCAGATCGGCGCTTCTGGCCTGCAGCAGGCGGTTGATCTGTTGCGATGACTGGTTGAGCGCTCCGATCGCCTGGCGGATATCCTCCTTGCCACCGTCCTCCAGCACATCATCGATCTGCTGCAGCACGCCGGCCAGGTGGCCTGTTGTTCTCTGGAGATCCGGTTTCAGGTCGTCGGCAAAACTCTGCAGTTCGGCAAACGCACCGAAGTCGTAGACTCCCTCAATGTATCCTCCGTCCGGCACCATTTCATCACCGCCGGAATGGTGGATGCGCACTCTCTTGGTGCCTATGAGGTCGGCCGGTTCAATGTAGGCCCGGGAGCCGACGGGAATACCCTCGGTGTACGAGAGGTTGAGCACCACCTCCACGCTGTCGGGACCGGCCAGCCGTACGCGGTTGACCGAGCCGATTTTTACTCCTGACATGAAGACCGATGTGCCGGCACTGACCCCATCCACCCTTTCAAAGGACGTGTAAAGCTGCAGGCTCGGACGGAACAGGGGCAAATCCTGCATCAGTCGGAAGCCGATGATGGCGATCAGCATCGCGATTACAATGGTCAATCCAATTTTAATTTCATTCTGAACTTTTTTCAAACCGGGCTCCGCGTAGTGTTAAATTGTGTATTCACTTGCTCTGATAAAGGCATTGAGCTCAATGTGATCACTTTTGCGCATTTCATCCAGGGTACCGTACCAGCTCAGTTTCTGCTTGTCGAGAAACGCCACCTTGTCGGCCACACGAAGGACACTGTGCATGTCATGAGTGATTACGATGGAAGTGATGTCAAGCGTATCCGCCATGCTGATGATCAGGTCATTGATCTCGTCCGACGTCTGCGGGTCGAGACCGGATGTTGGTTCGTCGTACAAAAGATACTCCGGTTTCATCACAATTGCGCGCGCCAGTCCGACTCGCTTTCTCATCCCGCCGGAGAGTTCTGCAGGTGCTTTGTCTCCGATATCCCCCAGATTGACCAGTTCCAGTGATTCCGTGACCCGTTCCTGGATCTGCTCTTCATTAAGGTCACTGAAAAAGCGCAGCGGGAATGCCACGTTTTCAAAGGCCGTGATGGAGTCGAACAGCGCCGCGCCCTGGAAGAGTACACCGAACCGCTGGCGAAGCTTGCGCAGGCGGGCGTATCGGATCTCGAACACGTTCATGCCGTCGATGAGCACCTCGCCGGAATCCGGGTAGAGCAGCACGTTAAGGTGTTTCATGAGTACGGACTTGCCGGAACCGGATTTGCCGATGACCGCCAGGGTCTCCCCGTCGTCGATGGAAAGACTGACATCCTCCCAGACGAGGTTTGAACCAAAGCTTTTGGTGAGATTTTTTATTTCGATCATGGCACTGCGGTTAGAGAAGCAGGAAGGCAAGTACGAAGTCGGCCACAAGGATGTAGATACAGCTGAGAACGGCGGCCTGCGTTGTGGCGTGGCCTACTCCTTCTGCTCCGCTGGTGGCAAAATATCCCTTGTAGCAGGATATTGAGGTGATGATGTAGCCGAAGACGAACGCCTTGATCACACCAAAACTGACGTCTGCCGGTGTGAACACCTGGCGCGCACCCAGCATGAAATCGGCAACCGGAATGGTTCCGGTGAGAATGCCCGCCAGCAACCCGCCCGAGATGCCGGCAATCACGGCGGCGACATAGATCACCGGGAACATGAGCACTCCGGCCAGCACACGGGGCATCACCAGGAAGGTAACCGAGTTGAATCCCATGGACTCCAGAGCGTCGATCTGTTCGCTCACGGCCATGGAGCCCAGTTCAGTGGCAATGCGTGCGCCCACCCGGCCGGCCAGCACCAGGGCGCTGATCACCGCCGCCAGCTCGATGAGCAGCGATTGCGACACGATGGATCCGATAGTGGAGGCCGGAATAAAACCGGCAACCAGCTGGTAGGAGGTCTGAATGGTCATCACCGCGCCGGTGAAAAAACCCGCCAGGATGATGATCGGGAGGGAATCGTAGCCGGTCTTGACCATCTCGGTGACGATGTTCCGGCGGTACATACCGAATTCCGTCGAGGATCGGATGGCCTCGTAGATCAACCTGCAATAGCGTCCGACATCAACAAATAATTGCATGAAACAGCCGTTGTTTATGGAATCCGGATTGCTAATTTATCATGGTATTCGGGAAAAACACAAAATGGACAGCAAAAAATTCTCCATTTTCGGATATTTTACTCTGTGCAGCTCTGACAGAGCCGACAAGTTACGGAAATAATCAAAAACTCTGACTGTGAAATCGAAACTGACAGCCTGCTTTCTCGCCGCCGCTCTGATTGGGGGGACCGGCGCCGCCGATTCGGGCGCCCAGATCGGCAATGAATCCGCATTCGGGTTCCTGAACCTGCCCGGCTCGGCCAGGACGGCGGCCCTGGGGGGCAACCATGTCTCCCTTCACAACGGGGGAACGGCCCATTTCGAAACAAATCCGGCGTATCTTGACCATGAGCACCACCGTGAGCTGAGCCTGTCGTACCTGAACCATTTCTCCGACATCTACCTGGGTTCGGCGGCGTTTTCATGGCATCTGGACGGAATCGGCACCCTGGCAACCGGTGTTCGGTTCTTGAATTACGGCGATTTCAACCGCACCGACAGCGAAGGCAGCGAGCTTGGTTCCTTCAACGCCTATGACTTCTCATGGAGCGCCGCAATCTCCCGCAGCCTTTTCGACACTTTCCGTGCTGGCATAGGCATACAGTTCGTGATGAGCAGCTACGATGCCTACCGTTCATCGGCACTGGGCCTGTTCGGCGGCCTCTATTTTCCTTTCAATGATGGATACAGCCAGGCCGGGATCGCCTTCCGGAATCTCGGAGCACAGCTTACCCGGTTCGACGGCACCCGGGAGGAACTGCCCTTCTCCCTTATGGCCGGCATCACCCACCGGCTGCAGCACCTGCCTCTGCGCTTCAATCTCACCCTCCATTCACTGGACCGCTGGAACCTGCCTGTCTTCGACGACGACTCCGATCCCGGTTTTTCTGAAAACCTGTTCCGCCGCATTCGTTTTGGAACAGAACTGCTTTTTTCTGAAAATTTCCACCTCCGGGTTGGATACGACCACCTGCAGAGCGAAGAGCTCAAAACCGACAGCAGGATCGACCTCTCCGGCGCTTCCATCGGGCTCGGCATCATCATACGTGATATCCGCATCGACATAAGCCGCACCTCCTACAGCGATACCGGCGGCCTCATCCAGCTGAACCTGGGCACCCGGCTGTGACGTGAACAGTTGCCTGCCTTCAGTCATGCCCGCCCCGCCGGCGGCCACATCCGGTCAGCACCCGGTCAGCACCCGCTTTGCCTTTAACCCCTGTTTTCACTGCCGTAGTTCATTGCTTATTTTACTATATTCCTGCTCCCCGGAATCCTTATTTTCAAGGATATCCCAACGATACGGACTAACAGTGAAGCGATGATTCGATACCTGACCGCCGGTGAATCGCACGGACCCGAACTCATTGGCATTGTCGAGGGCCTGCCTGCCGGACTTCCCCTCTCACAGGACGCCATCACCCTGCAACTTGCCCGCAGGCAGGAGGGTTACGGGCGAGGCGGACGCATGGCGTTTGAAAAAGATACCGCAGAGATCGTATCCGGCGTACGGTTCGGCAAAACCATGGGACACCCCGTGGCCCTGAAAATGGTCAACCGGGCATACGAAAGGGACGAAGACAACTGGCCGCGTGTCATGTCCTCCACTCCGGTGGATGGACCGGTCGAACGAATAACCGTCCCGCGACCCGGACACGCCGACCTTGTTGGGGTCCAGAAATTCCGATTCGACGATATACGTCCGGTCATTGAACGCTCCAGTGCCCGGGAAACCGCCATGAGGGTGGCCTGCTGCGCCACGGCGCGGGAATTGCTGCGTTATTTCGGGATACAGATTGGCGGACACGTACTCCAGATCGGGGAACAGGGTTATGACGGCTGGGATAATGTCCGCTCGGCGGCAGACCCCCTGCTCATCGACGGAGCGGAAAAACTGGGGATGGCAGCCGACGCTTCCGAAGTCCGGTGCCTGGATGACAACCTGACCGAGCTCATGGTGGAAGAGATCAAAAAGCGCCGCAAGGAAGGAAGTTCGCTAGGCGGAATCTATGAAATCGTTGTCACGGGGCTGCCGGCCGGGCTTGGCAGCTATGCCCACTGGGACCGCAAACTGGAAGGCATTCTCGCCCAGGCCGTCATGAGCACCCAGGCCATGAAGGGGGTGGAAATCGGACTTGGCTTTGAAGCGGGAAGGCGGCACGGACACCAGGTGCATGACGAGATCACCTGGGAACAGGAGCGTTTCGGCCGGACCACCAACCGTGCCGGCGGGCTGGAAGGCGGGGTCACCACCGGCATGCCGCTGATCATCCGGGGCATCATGAAGCCTATCCCGACAATGCTCAAACCTCTGAAAACCGTGGATATGGAAACAAAAAAAATCCAGGATACCCGCTACGAACGTTCGGATGTGTGCGCGCTGCCCAGAGCCGTGGTTGTAGTGGAAAACGTGATCGCCCCGGCTCTTGCCAACGCCTTTCTGGAGAAGTTTGGAGGAGATTCCATCAGTGAGATCTCCGAGAGATATCGCCCGGCAAACTGAAACCACGATGTGAATCCTGTTTTCAGTCCGGCCATACGCTTCCGGGGCATTCGGGCGTTAATGTCACAATAAACTGGCGACCCAATATGCGGGCGGCCCAACATGAACTACCCATGAATGAAAGCCGAGTAAAAAAACTGAAAGAATTTCTTGAAGCAGATCCGGCCGACAGTTTCTCCCGGTTTGCCCTTGCTCTGGAACACCTCAAGGCCGATGATACGGATACGGCGCGGAACCACTTTGAACATATCCTGAAACATGATCCGGAGTATGTTGGCGTCTATTACCATCTGGGCAAGCTCTACGAGTTGACCGGCCAACCCCGCAAAGCACTTAAAACCTTTACCACAGGCATAGCTGCCGCCCGCAAGGCCAACGACCTCCACGCTGCGTCGGAGCTGGAACAGGCGG
Organism: Balneolales bacterium; assembly: GCA_007120385.1. Taxonomy (GTDB): domain Bacteria; phylum Bacteroidota; class Rhodothermia; order Balneolales; family Natronogracilivirgulaceae; genus SKNL01. The sequence goes on along the minus strand of SKNT01000186.1, from coordinate 5,705 downwards.
TCAGTGAGCTTGAAGAAGAAGCATAACCCATTGATATGCGAACCTATTACATTCTTTTCTGGATTTTCCTTTTCTCCCTTCCGGCCATGGCAGCCGATCGGCCCACGCACACTGTACAACAGGGTGAGACACTTTTCAGTATATCCCGCCAGTACGATGTCACCGTGGATCAGATCCGTGAATGGAACGGACTCAGAGACAATGTGATCCGTGTCGGACAGGAACTGATTGTAGGCAGCGGAAGGCAGCCGGCCCGGCAGGAGCAGCCAGAACGGCCGCAGCCGCGCACTGACCAGGAAACCATTGTCCACACCGTTGAGCCCGGCCAGACCCTGTTCCGGATTTCACAGATTTACAATGTTAGTGTAGAAGAAATAAGAAGGTGGAACAACCTCACGGACAACCTTATCTCAATCGGCCAGAAGCTGGAGATTCGCCGGCAGGAGCAAAGAGCAGAGCAGCCGCCGGAACGCAGGCGCCCGGATCCGCCCCGCGACGAACGCCCGCCAGTCGCCGACCGGGTCGATACGGCCAGGCCTCCGACAGAACAGCCGGACCGTGCCGACCGCCAGCCGCCTGCAGAAGCTGCCGGTGACAGATTTGGCGAACGGGAAACCCCCGGCACGTATGAAGTGCGTCCGGGAGACACCCTGTACCGGATCGCATCACAATTCAACATGACCGTCAGCGAACTAATGGATTACAATCGGCTTGAGAGTTCTCAGATCCATGTCGGTCAGCAGCTTCGCATCCGCGGCCGTCCGGCAGCTCCCCCTTCCGTTGCCGCTGAATGGGATGTCGAAAGCACTCCGCAGGGACGTTTTGTGTCGCACACCATCAGTGAGGGTGATTCCCTGCATCAGCTTCTTGACCACCACAAAATGGACATGTACGAATTCCGTGCACTCAACCCGGGTGTCTCTGCCGGCGATCTGCGTCCGGGTGATGAAATTACACTGATCATTGCCGCCACCACAAACCGTCCCAACCCCTACCGCGTGACGGTCCGTGAAGAGAATGGGGCACAGATGGAGGTCACCCGGTATCCTTCCGACCGCCATCGCAAAACCACGACCAGCGGTGACCTGTACAACCCGGAGGCCCTGACCGCCGCACACCCGAATCTGTCACTTGGCTCGGTGGTCTACATTGAAAACCCGGACAACGGCCGCGGGGTTTATGTCCATATCAATGACCGTACACCTGAAAACCGCCTTGTGCTTTCCGATGCGGCTTTTCGTGCCCTGGGGTATCAGAATGCTACCCGGCTTGTGGCCACCATACGTGAAATGCCGGATAATTAAATTATATTAATTTAATTTATTGACTTGGATTCCTTACATTTAACCAGCAAAGGCACACATTTTGCCTGGAGATTCGCGCTGCACAATTTCAGGACCCCTAACTATCCAAGCTGTTCCAAACCGTCAGACCAGGAAGGCGAACATCCACGATTTAATCAAATGTTTGATTTTTGATGGAAGTAATGACCAGAGAAGAGATGCAGAAACAGGAAGATTTCAATGATGAGATGCTTCCACACCTCGATGCACTCTTTAATTTTGCATTGAAACTTACTGCAAACAATGATGATGCCGAAGATCTGGTCCAGGATACGATCGTCAAAGCCTATCGTTTTTTCAGCAGCTACGAAAAAGGTACCAATGCAAAGGGATGGCTGTTCCGTATCCTGAAGAACTCCTACATCAACAATTACAGGAAGACCTCAAAGCAGCCCCAGAAGGTCGATTACGATGATATTGAGCCCTTCTATGAGACCATCAGGAGCGAGCAGTCCGATACAACCGACATGGAATCCAGCATGTACGGCCAGATGATGGACGATGATGTTACCTCCGCACTGAGCCGGTTGCCGGAGGATTTTCGAACGGTGGTCCTCCTGTGTGACATTGAGGGTTTCACCTACGAGGAAATCGCCAACATGCTTGACGTTCCGATCGGCACGATCCGCTCGCGCCTTCACCGGGGCAGAAACCTCCTAAAGGTCGAATTGATGGAATACGCAACCAGGCGCGGATACAACCGGGAGGAGAAGTAACCCGGCTTATTTCATTCATCCTGCAACTGCCCTTCCTTTTCTTGCAGGGGTGGTGATTTCCTGCTGTTGTCATCCATGGGAAAAATCATGCGGAAGGTGGTGCCTTCCCCGGGCGTTGATTTGTAAACAAATATCTTTCCCTTGTGGTATTCTTCGACAATCCGGCGGGTAAGGCTCAGACCAAGTCCCCAGCCCCTTTTTTTGGTACTGAAACCAGGATTGAAAATCTCCTTCTTGTTCTTATTCTCAATCCCCTTGCCTGTGTCGGTCACATCAATCACATAGCTGTTGTTGTGCTCGTGCGTCTCAATGTGCACCCTGGCATTGCCGTTTTTGGTATCAATCGCATCCAGTGAATTCTTCAGCAGGTTCTCAATAGCCCATGCAAACAGTTCCTGGTTGACGGGTATGCGCTTGTCAGACCGCACATCCAGGGAAAGGGTCACGTGCTTGCCGATTTGCGGCATTCGCCGCTCAAGGTACTCCATGACCTGCCGGATGAGCGGACCGACCTTCCGCGGCTTAAGCTCCGGAATGGAGCCGATCTTGTTGAACCGTTCAGCTACGGTCTGCATCCGGTTCAGGTCGCTGGCAATTTCATGGGCGATCTGCAGGGTCTCCTGGTCGTTGTTCTGTTCCTTGAGCAGGGCGATCCATCCGTAGAGGCTGGAAAGAGGAGTCCCCAGCTGATGTGCCGCCTCGCGCGCCATTCCGACCCAGAGATTGGACTGTTCAGTGCGTTTGATGCTGCTCAGACTCAGGTAACCCAGCCCGAGAAACAGGGCCAGCAGGCCGAACTGCACGAAGGGAAAATACTGCAGCGTGCGTATGATGGCGCTGTCGCCGTAGTAGATGAACTGCTCCTGCATCATGTCCCCCGCTCCCAGTTCGATCCGGATCGGCTCATTGAGGGATGCGTACTCGGCGATGATGCGGTCGTCCAGATCCCGGTTTCCGGTATTTCGGGAACCGATAATGCTGCCATCCTCATCCACCACAATGGAAGGGATTTCGAACCGGTTTTTAATGATCAGTTCGGAGGCGATAAAATCCAGCGAGGCATTTGACAGGTCCGATTCGGCCCGGTGAAGGGCCCGGATCCAGCGGTTTTTCACCATGTCTTCAATGCCTTCATGGGCGGAAATTTCCGTCATAATGGCCGAGAGGTCGCTGCGCGTTTCCTCATAGAGCGGCTTGCTGTTGTACTCCAGGGCCCGAGCCCAGAGCTCCACACCGGAGTGCTCTTTTTCCCGGATCTTCTCAACCAGGTAGTGGGTGTAGGTGAAAGAGGCAACGGCCGTGACAATCAGGAAAAAGACCAGGGTGCCTTTAATCCGGTTTGAGGTACTGTTGAAGAACATGGTTTTCAGGCATTGGTAGAAGTTAGGGGCAGCGGCTCCGGTTATTGCACAAAACGGCACAAAGGCATGTCATGTCGGCCGTACGGTGCAATGCCGGACCAGATGCTGTCGTGCCACGTGCGGGGATGCCGCAACATACGCACTCCCATAAATAACGAATTGGGCCGTGCCGCTATTTTCAGCACTCAGGCGGAAGCTTTCCGTTTCTTGTAGATTGGCGGGGCAAACGAGGCAATGGTATCTTTCGTGATGATACAGCGCTCGATGTTTTTCATGGTAGGCAGCGTGAACATGATGTCCAGCATGGACCGCTCCATGATGGAACGGAGTCCGCGGGCACCGGTCTTGCGCTTCATTGCCCTTGTAACCACTTCCTGCAGGGCATCCTCTTCAAACTCAAGCTCCACCCCTTCCATCCGGAAGAGTTTCTTGTACTGTTTGATGATGGCATTCCTCGGTTTAAGCAGGATGTTGATCATCGCCTGCTCCGACAGTTCCTCCAATCCAGAGATGATGGGAAGGCGACCGATGAGTTCCGGAATGAGTCCGAATTTCTGCAGATCTTCCGGCTCCACGAAGGTGAATATCTTGGGGTCGTCCTTGTCGAATTTATCCTTGTAATCGGCGGTGAAGCCCATGCTGGAAGCGGAGAGCCGGCGTGATATGATCTCGTTGAGTCCCTCGAACGCCCCGCCGCAGATGAACAGGATGTTGCGGGTGTCCACCGTGATGAAACTCTGCTCCGGATGCTTGCGTCCGCCTTTCGGGGGCACATTGGCCGTGGTCCCCTCCAGAATCTTGAGCAGGGCCTGCTGCACGCCTTCACCTGAGACATCGCGGGTAATAGAGGGGTTGTCGCCCTTGCGCGCCACCTTGTCCACCTCGTCAATGTAGACAATGCCGCGCTCGGCGCGTTCCACGTCATAGTCGGCCGCCTGCAGCAGGTTGGAAAGGATGCTTTCCACATCCTCACCCACATAGCCCGCCTCGGTCAGCGCTGTGGCATCGGCAATGCAGAACGGCACATCGATTATTCCCGCAAGGGTGCGGGCCAGCAGGGTCTTCCCGGAGCCGGTGGGACCGAGCAGCACGATGTTGCTCTTTTCGATTTCGGCATCATCGTCTTCGAACTCCGGACTGGCGATGCGCTTGTAGTGGTTGTAAACCGCAACCGACAGGGTTTTCTTGGCATCCTCCTGGTCAATGACATACTCATCGAGATAGGCCTTGATCTCCACCGGTTTGAGTTCATTCTGGAACTTATGCTGCCGTTTTCCCGGATCCAGGTCGTTCTTGACAATACCTGAAGCATCGGTGATACACTGGTCGCAGATATACACATTCGGTCCCGCGACCATGCTTTTCACTTCGTGGCTGGATCTGCCGCAAAAGGAACACCGGATTTTATTTTCCTGATCACTCATGAAAGGATACCGTATTTATGGAAATATACTACTTGATCGGGGCACGCTCAAGAACCTTGTCCACCAGACCGTAAGCAAGAGATTCTTCCGCGTTCATCCACTTGTTCCTGTCGGAATCGCGGATGATATCATCGGTCTCCTTGCCGGTATGCAGGGCAAGGATTTCGCTGAGGGTCTGCTTGATCCGGATGATCTCACGGGCCTCAATTTCGATGTCGCTGGCCTGACCCTGCGTTCCGCCCAGCGGCTGGTGGATCATGACCCTGGAGTGGGGCAGCAACGTCCGCTTGCCTTTGGTTCCCGCAGTAAGCAGAACGGCCCCCATGGATGCGGCCATTCCCATGCAGATGGTGGCCACATTGCAGCGTACATGCTGCATGGTGTCGTAGATGGCAAGCCCTGAAGAGACCACGCCGCCCGGACTGTTGATGTACAGGTTGATGTCCTTTTCGGGATCATCGGACTCCAGGAACAGCATCTGGGCCACGATACTGCTGGCGACGGCATCGTTGATGGGTGTGCCGAGTATGATAATCCGGTCCTTAAGCAGCCGGGAATAGATGTCGAACGCCCGTTCACCGCGGCTGGTGGTTTCGATCACCATGGGGATCAGGCTGTTTTGAGTCTGACCGGCGCCGAAACTGAGTTCGTCGAACAGTGGTTGCTTGAAATGGGTCATGAATCGCTCTTTTCGTTACGTTGTTCTTTCTTTTTTTCCTGATAGGCCTCCTTGTCAAGCTCATTCAGGCTGACCTGCTCCAATATACGATCGAACAGCTTGTCCGTGCGGATATTTTGTCGCAAATTCTCCAGCTGATCGGCGGACTGGGCATAGAAGTTTTTCACCATTTCCACCGGCAG
>SKNT01000127.1 GCA_007120385.1 Balneolales bacterium | reverse complement strand
GCATCCAGCAGGCCGTCCAGGTCGGCATACCTGATGATGGCTCGGTTTGCTGTTCCTTCCTCAAGGGAAAGTTGTGTATAGAGAGGCGTTTCAAATGTCACATCACCCGGAGTGGAGAGAGCAAAGATGTAGATAACCTGGTCTCCATCCCTGTCGGTTGTTGAAGCCCACTGCACTTCCAGATTCCTTGAAACCGTGAACTGTGCGTTATTGGCCGGCAGGAAGAGCGGGAACACCCGTGCCGGGTAGAACATGTCCTCGACCGGCATGACATCCTCGGCATTCCTCATGGTCATCTTTGGGTTGCCGAAATTGAATCCGTATACACCCTGGACGTGTTCAAGGAGTGCTCCGGTCTTGATGTCATCATTGTAGCTGGCGGCAAAATTTGCCAGTACGCGCAGGTTGTTTTGTGCTATGTTGAAGCGGACACGAACCGGGGGGTATCCGTCATCGGGTGTACCGGAGGCAAATGCCCATTCACCGAAATCACTGGCCGGTGCATCGGCCTGGTTGGTGGCCACATGGGCATCCTCAATCCGGATTACCATGGCCTCATAAGGGGCACCCCTGTCCGTTTGTCCTGTAAGATCGTTTGTGGTCACAACGGGTATGTACTGCTGGTAGTCCACACCGCTTTCCACCACTTCGAACACGGGACTGTCGAGGAAGGTAATATTGGCAAAGTTGTTGTTGGTATTGGTATTGCCAACTTCGGTGGCTGTTATGCGTATCCGGTCACCCCTGCGAAGCGAAAGTGTTTGTGGGGCGGGTTCCAGGAAGAGGCCGGACCAGGGCTCTGCACTGTCATGAATAACGATGAAGCCATCGGCAGAATCGGCTACTACAACAGCCGAAATGTCAACCGGGATTTCACCGAGTCCGAAAAGCGGGCTGGGGCCTCTCATTCCGTCACTGGTCCGGGTTATGCTTGCGATGCTGTCGACAGCCGAATCAAGGACAAAGAATCTGAGGTCTACTTGCTCGCCGTCAATCAGGTCACCATCGCGAATGGTTCCGGTGATGTCGTTGGAGTCGGTGGCACGGATTTCAAAGCTCACGGATGTCAGGTCGGGGAATGTGGGGAAGGTGTACTCGTAGTCACCATCAATTCCCGACAGTTCCACTTCCGTTTCCTCGCCTTCCACCCGATAGACCAACACAACCCTATCAATAGTCGCATCATCGGTTGCAGGAGCCACGCTGAAGCTTACTTCAACGGCTTCCGTTGAAGTGGGAGTCAGATTGCTTATGGTGTAATTGGTGATAATCGGCGGGAATCCGATAATTTCAAGGTCATTGGGAATTTCATAGGGATAAAAGACCGGCAGGTTGTCATTTGTGTAGCGGATCGCATCGTTGCCAAGGCCAAGCCAGCGAACTCCGTCTTCCATGGCAACAATGGCAAAAGAAGCGGTGTTGTCGGCTTCCAGGGCGTCCGGGTCAAACGTATTGACAACAACATATCCACCATAGTTTATTACGGCACCGGGCGGCGGCGGTTCATACAAGCCGTCTTCTTCCTGTCCGGCAGGAGGTTGCGGACCTGTTGAGGCGATACGCCGGTAGTTGTATCCGGTTCTATAGCCGGCAGTGCGGTCGTTGCGGTAGCGGAGTGAGGTGTCGCGGTTGTAGGCGATCACACCGCTGTGTCCGATGTACATCCACGGACGGGTACTGGTGAGGTCACGGTTCTGGATCACAGCCCCTTCGATGCGCACGTATTGCGCATGATATCTGGTGTAGTTGTCCAGACGGGCAGCTACCCCGCCATTGACTATTTCATTGAGCTCTGAGAGCTGGATAATCCATGGGTCCAGAAGCGATTGATATTTTTCGAACTCGGCATCATTCCAGACATCTCCCACACTTATGATATCATCGGTATTGAACTGGGCCACGTTTCCAAAAAATGTCAGTTCGCCGCGAACGGTAATGATATCACCGCGCTCGAGGTTCTCGAGGGTGTTGAGGCCGGGGCCATCAACAACAAGCTGCATGCCCATGCCGTCACGACCCTGGGAATAGGCTGTTGTGTCTATGACGAACACGTGGATACGGCCAATTGCATCTGTTTCTGCATTATATGATGCAAGTCCCGAGTTTCTAGGATAGGAGCTTACCATGGCGGTAAATTCGACGATGGAGTCCCTCAAAGGATGGTTTTGCACATCCTGGAAACTTTCCGGTGTCACTTCGTAGGTATTCAGGTCCTTTATGGTGATCTGTGGAATATCTGCATGCGCCGAGGATATCCCCAGTGCAAGAACAAACAGTCCGCAAATGAAGGTTTGGTATATCTTCTTCATATGTTGTTTTTTTAGATTGTGTGAGTGGTAAATGATCGATTATTCTTATGCGTTTCTTGAATTGGATTCATTTGATGATGGCCAGGCGACCTCTTTGGATATTCCCGCTGTCCAGATCCTTGACTGTGTAGAGGTACAGCCCGGTGGTGAGGTCCTGGTTGGCATCGGAAAGCAGGTCCCAGTGGTGTTCACCGCCGGGCATGACGGGATTGTCGTCGCTTAAATTGGCAAACCATCGGATATCACCCCGGTAAGTGTCGGAGTGATGGGTCTTTTTCGCCACCACCTCCCCTGCTAGGGTATAGATGATCAGTTCAGCATTGGGCGGCAGGTTGTAGAAAGTGAGTTTTCGGGTGAACGAGGTGCCTCCGTCCCAGGCGGCGCTTACCCGGTATGGGTTGGGATAGACGCCGACCGGCTGTTCAAATCCAACGTTTGCCGGAGTGCCCGGAAAGACATTGACGGCATTGGCGGTCTGGCTGGTCTCCAGGGATCCTACCCCTTCCCCGCCCCAGTCGAAAGCGGTAACCGAGAAACTGTACTGCCAGCCGCTGAGCATTCCTTCAATGCGGTACCGGTACCAGTATTCGGTATCATCCCCGGGAAACGTCCTTGGTCCATCGGGGATGCGTATTTCGTCAAGGCCTGTATTGTATCCGATAGGGGAATCTTTGGTATCGAACTCGCGGATGAGCTGCCTGTCCGTCAGTGTTCCCCGCAGATCATCGCCCAACCTTGAGCGATAGATGCGATAGCCGGCAAAATCTTTTTCACCTGAGATGGGGTCGACTGTTTCCTCGGCGCGGCGGTCCCAGTAGACAATGGCGGCTCCCTCCTCCAGTTCCACGCGGATGCGGGGTACATCCGGCGGTTCCGGCACCAGATAACGCTCGCGCTGTCTGGCGAGAGTATCGTACTGCCCTTCAAAGATCCGGAAGGCCCAGTCCACCGTTTCTACGAGGTGGACCCTGGTGTCGGCATTATCAATTCGTTTCCCTTCCAAGCCCTGGTAATCATCCGGTTTGGGAGCGGCGACCATGGCCATGTAAACTGTAACGGTTTCTCCCGGTTCCACTTCCGGGAAGGGCCCAATGGAGTGAAGCTGGATGTAGTTGCCATCGGCATTGATACCGTCGGCGCGAAGCCGTTCCCTGTTCTGGTCCATCGGCCAGGGGTTTGCCATTCTTCCATACCGGTCCACATCGTCTGTGGGACGGAGAAATATTCCTGAACCGGCTGAAAACTGCCAGAAGGCGGGCTGCACCATGGGTGGTGTTAAACCGAACTCACTGAGTTCATCCTGGAACAGATCCGCGTAGCGTGGATGGAACTCAATGCCACGGTATTCCGAGCCCAGTATTACGGAAGCAGCATAAGTATTGAAGCTGGGGTCATCATTCGAACCCACATCGAATGCATAGAGTGAGTAGAGGTTTTCCCCGCCATCATCGCGGCCCGATTCATCCAGATAGCCGAAACCACCCTTGTTGAAGAAGTCCGATCCGGTTTCGGTGGTGGTATTGACGTTTCGCACAACCATATCCGAATACATGGCGACGTACACATCCTCCCAGATATCATCGCTATTGTTTGTAATGTCATAGCGAAGGATGCTCAACCCCTCGGCAAAACCGAAATTCCAGTTGTAGCTTTCCATGCGCACATCGGCAAAAAGCGGCTGTTCGTGGCCTGAAATCGGGATGTTGTTGACCACGGTGTTGCGGTCGGAAAAAAAAGCAATCAGGTCCTGGTGGCTTACGGCACGGGGACTGAAAACGTCGGAGTCAGGAAAGGTGGATCGTTCCTCAATGAGTCTTCCCTCATTTGTGAACTCATAGCCCGCTTTTCCTGTTGAGTAGCCGGCCGGATCGGTGACGGCGGCTGTAGACACAAGCGTTGCACCTCCCACCCTGGCGCCCACCCAGAGTCCGGCCTCGAACAGGTGTTCGGTTCCGGTGCCCCTTGGAAACTCCATGCTTGGAAGGCCTATGGGCTGGTTTCGCACATTGGGCCGGCCAAGGGTTCCTGCGTTTGTAATTGACAATCCGAGGTTGCTGACTTCAACAGCTTTTCGCTCGAATTGATGCTGCGCCTGTGAGACGGTGGCGGCCGCCATCCATCCTGTAAGAACGAAAGCCAGGGAGATGGTAGAAAGATCGTAACGATAACTCATTTAGGAAATACTAGTCGTGTCTTCGTTGAATGTAGGTTATCTGGAGAGGTCGGTGTCCGGAGACTTCATGACCGTTTGCCGGGTCAACCGGAAATTCTGAATTGGTAATAAAATTAGACCTTTTGGAAACGAAAAAAAAATCCGCATTTCCGTTTATGAAGATTTTCACACAACGGTAACATACGCTATATCGCACCCTGTCCGTTGCATGTTTCCGCTTTGTGCAGCACCGATCAATCAGACCGGCATTTACGGTGCGATTTCAATTGCCATATGATTTAATATCCCAAAAAAATGGCAGCTTTGCAAAGCGCTTCCAGGTATTATGGCCGCAAAAAAATAATTTCAGCTCTGCCGCATAATCTCTATTTTGTAATTCCTGTTACCTGACACACAGACAATGTCCTCGAAGCCGACCATAACTACCTCATTCCGCAATTTGGAGCCATAAGAGCCTCCTTAAGGTTTTTCGAGCCATGACGCATCTTGCCTTTCAATTCAAACCCTTTCCTTATCATGAAGCAAAATCACTACTGCCTCCCGGTTATCACTCTTCTTTTTTTAACGCTGTTCTTCCCTCTGACCGCATTCGGACAACTGTTCGAGGATTTTGAAAGTGGCTCCAAGGGAGGATATGCTTCGGGGACCGTCGACCTTGCTTCCGGGCCCTGGATGTTCAATGATGCCTTGCTCGGCAATCAGTCAGGCGACAAACGCATCGGTTCCCAATCGGTCCGGCTCCGGGCCGGACATGTTGGCATGGAGTTTGATATAACCGACGCCGGTGAGGTACGGTTTTATCACGCAAATTCCGGGTTTTCGGGTGACACTGGAGGAAAAATCCAGCTCCAATATTCACAGAATGGTGGAGGAAGCTGGATAAATGCCGGACCCGAGCTCACTTCTCCCGAAGATGATCTCGAGCAGGCCATCATCCCTGTCAATCTTGATGGGCAAATCCGTTTTCGAATCGTCAGGACGGCAGGAAACAGGATCAGCATTGACAATTTTGAAGTTACTGCTTTTGAGGAGATCTCCGAGGATCCGCGTCTGCGGGCCGAAGTGGACGGGTCGCTGGTGCAGCAGGGAAGCACGCTAGCTTTCGGGACCGTCCTCTCAGGATCAGAGGCAGTGAAAAACCTCACTATCACGAACACCGGCCAGGAAACGCTCGTCTACTCCGACGCCGGCATTTCCGGAAGCGACGTCTTCACGCTGGATGGAGCCATGGAGGGGTCCCTTGACTACGGCGAATCCGCGGAAATGACCCTGACTTTCTCCCCTGAATCCCTGGGTGATTTTGAAGGTGATTTCTCCGTGAAAACAAACGATCCGGAACGAGAGACCTTTGCCTTGTCACTGACAGG
>SKNT01000180.1 GCA_007120385.1 Balneolales bacterium | reverse complement strand
GGAATCTGGCCCTTGTCGACATCGATGACCATATCCTCACGCTTCTCGCCATAGGCCTCGTCGGACGGAATGGTCACCTTGCTGGTGTCACCGACAGCCATACCGACTACGGCTTTCTCAAAGCCCGGGATCAATTTTCCTGCGCCAATGGTAAATTCAAGCGGTTCGCGCTCCTTGGAGGAGTCAAAAACCGTTCCATCTGCGATTGTTCCGGTGTAATGTACTTTTATGGTGTCGCCTTCTTTTATTGTAGCCAATGTGATTTTCTTTTGGATTCATATTTAGCATTCGACCCTCTTAACTGATTTTGTCAAGGGATATTATGTGTGAACGCTATTTTTTCTGATTCAAAATAAGCATCTGTTACTCCTACCAACAACCTCATCAGCTGTCGGGTTCCGAGTCGTCAGGCGCCCAGTTTTTCATGCGGCTCCGGATCACCTCGCCCACCTTGTCGACGCCAATGCGCTCCTGCTTCATGCTGTCACGTTCACGGATGGTAACGGTCTGATCTTCGAGTCCGTCAAAATCGATGGTGATGCAGAACGGGGTGCCGGCCTCATCCAGACGGCGGTACCGCTTGCCGATGGAGCCTTTTTCGTCATACAGTACCTTGAAATCCTCGGAGAGCTCTTCATAAATCTTGCGGGCCACCTCCTGCAGTTCCGGCTTTTTGATCAGCGGGAAAATGCCCGCCGTAATCGGTGCCAGGCGGGGGTGCATCTTGAGCACGGTGCGGACCTCAACGGTCCCATCCTTGTCACCGGGAACTTCTTCCTCCCGGTAGGCATCACAAAGCACCATGAGCAGGGTGCGGTCCAGCCCGACCGATGTCTCCACCACGTACGGGATGTAGCGCTCCTGGGTGTGCGGGTCGAAGTACTCCATCTTCTTGCCCGAGAATTTCTGGTGCGCACCGAGGTCGAAATCGGTCCGGTTGTGGATGCCCTCCACCTCCTGCCATCCGATCGGGAACTCATACTGTATATCCACGGCCTCTTTGGCGTAGTGGGCGAGCTTGTCCTCGGGATGGTCATGGAACCGGAGCTTGGACGGACGGATGCCGATGCTCTTATGCCAGTTCAACCGTTCCTGCTTCCAGCGCTGGTACTCCTCGGAGTCGGTGCCGGGCTTGACGAAATACTGCATTTCCATCTGCTCGAACTCGCGCATGCGGAACACGAACTGGCGGGCCACCACCTCGTTGCGGAACGCCTTCCCGATCTGGGCAATGCCGAACGGCACCTGCTGGCGGGTGGTGTTCAGCGCGTTGACAAAATTCACAAAAATGCCCTGGGCGGTCTCCGGACGGATGTACACTTCCGACTCCTCGCCGCTTGCCGTGGCGCCGAACTGCGTTTTGAACATCAGGTTGAACTGACGGACCTCGGTCCAGTCGAACGCGCCGGAATCCGGTCCTTTGATCTGCTCCTCCATGATGATGTCGTACAGATCCTGGTTCACCGACTTGCGGGTGCCGGCCGAATCCAGCAGTTTCTGCACCTCTTCTGCCCGCTCCTCGCTGCCGTTCTGGCGCAACTTTGCGATATGATCCTCGATCAGCAGGTCGGCGCGGTAACGCATTTTCGACTGCTTGTCATCGATCATCGGATCGCTGAAGCTGTCAACATGCCCGCTGGCTTTCCAGACGGTCGGGTGCATCAGGATGGCCGCATCCAGCCCGACAATATTCTCGTGCTTCTGGGTCATCGCCGACCACCAGGCCTGGTTGAGCTTGCGCTTGAGCTCCACCCCGAGCGGACCGTAATCGTAGACGGCACTGAGTCCGCCGTAAATTTCCGAGGATTGGAAAATGAAACCGCGTGCTTTGGAAAGGGAAACAATTTTCTCAAGTCGGTTTTTTGAGGCCATAATAATACGGTTATCTGCTTAACTGTTGTTCTATCGTAATTGGTTGATTTCCGGGAAGCTGCTTCCGGCATGCGTCGCCCGTGCCGGTGTGCCATCCATTATCGGCAGGTTGCCGGACTGCCCGTTGGCTTCAGGATGCTATCGGCTGCTGCCGTCAGCCCGTCTGGTACCGGATTGTTCGCAAGCGTGTAATATACCGTATTTTCGGTGTTTATGAAACCCGTTCGCCTCCATTTCACAGGCGGCGCGCGTATTCGGCCAGGGTGAGGCGCGGGTGGCCCAGTTTTTTCCACACGGACGCATCGGGCTCCGGCTCCTGATAGTTGTTGAGCGCTTCCATGATGCGCGCCAGATAGTTGACCTCGGCATTCACCGCACCCATCGCCTTGATCAGCCACATCGGTACTCGGGTGATCTTGAGCGGGCCGTGCCGGTAATTCCTGACGAATTCCAGCGCGGCTTCATCCAGCGTAAATGCAGCCGGACCCTGGATGTCGTAAAACTGGTCGATCCCGTCATGGCGCCGGAACGCCTCGGCCACCATACGGCCGTAGTCCTCCCCCGCAATGAAATGCATGGGCCGGCGCGACTTGCCCACCAACATCAGGCGATGGCCCTGCATGATGCCGCCCTTGTCCAAGGTCTCCATGAAACTGGATGGATAGAAGATGGTCACCGGCACATCGGCTTCCCTGAGCAACTTCTCTGCCCACTGCTTGATCTCAAACGCCCACCAGCGGAAACCCGCCGTCCCCTGGTAGCGGTGCACCATGGACGATATGGCCGCCACACGCTTTATGGGTCCGGCTGGCCGGTCGTCCCTGACGATTTTGGTTCCAGCGCTGCTTTCGCTCCCATCTTTCGGTCCGCGATTACCGGCAACACCTGCCCCGCTGCCCGAACCGGCAGCACTATTTATCTGCGCTGCGACCGCCAGCACGTTCTCGAGTCCGTCCCGCTCGGCAATGAACTTCTCGTACTTTCTGACATCCGGTCGCGTGGAGAGGTTGAGGTACACCGCATCGGCTCCGTTCAGCGCCGCCGCGATATCCTTCCTGCTGGCAAGATCACCCTCCACCAGCGCCACCTTTTCGGGCAGTTTGGATGCGGCCCTGCCGGCATCCCGCACCATGGCGGCCACATCGTACCCGGCCCTGACCAGCTCCCTGACGACCGGCCGTCCCAGCATGCCCGTGCCGCCGAATACCGTAATTTTTTTGATGGTTTCTTCCATGCATCAATACTTTTATTGTCCCGGATGATTTCCGGTCGGGGAAGTATACGGAAAAACCGGGTGCAAGTTGAGAGTGCGGCAGCACAGCGCGGGCAATGCCGGGCTTACTTCGCCTCCTGGCGATCGCGCTGCTTTTCCGGATCCTGGCGGTCCTGTCGATGCTTTCGTCCCTGGCGTTCCTCTTTATCCGGACGGGCCCGCTGTTCCTGATTGCTCTGCCGGATCCCATCCGGCTCCTGACTGGCCTGCCGCTCCCCTTGCTCCTGCCCCTCTTTGCGGCGCACATCGTCCCCGTTGCCCGAAATGGCAAAAGCGGGATCCATGGTGTGTCCGGTCACCCAGGCCTTGAACTTCTCGCCCCACGCATTGATGATCAGGTAGAGGCTCGGTACAATAAAAAGCGTAAGCAGGGTGGATATGAGCAGTCCCCCGACCACGGCGATGGCCAGCGGCCGCATCAGCTCGGCCCCCTCACCCAGCCCGATGGCCAGCGGCATCATCCCGAACACGGTGGTGAGCGTGGTCATCATGATGGGACGGAAACGGATCCCCCCGGCCTCGACCACCGCCTCGAAGGGTTCCAGCTTGCGTTCACGCCGGCCGATTTCGATATACTCCACCAGAAGGATGGCGTTGTTCACCACGATGCCGACCAGCAGGATTACCCCCAGCATCACCGGCGCGCTCAGGTTGGTGCCGGTAACCCAGAGCATCAGTCCGACACCGATCAGTGCCAGGGGCACCGCCGTCAGGATCACCAGCGGATTGGCCAGGCGCTCATACTGCACCGCCAGCACCACAAATACCAGGAAAATGGCCAGCAGGGTGACCGTAACAAGGTTGCGCTGCGTCTCGCGGATCACCTCCTCCTCCCCGCCGTAGATCAGGCTGTACCCCTCGGGGAGTTCGTAGGACGCCATGCGCTCGCGGATCTCGTCGTTAACGGTGCCCACATCGCTCACGGCCGTATTGACTTCGCCGTTGAGCCGGATGATGCGCACCTGGTTCTCCCGTTCGATGTGTGCGGGTCCGTCCCCGAGCGAGAACGACGCCATCTCCGACACCGGGATGGCGCGGCCGTCGCTGCGCGGCAGCAGGATCTCGCTGAGCTGTTCGTCGTCCCGCACCCGCGACCGGTCATACATCACGCGGATATCGTACTCCGTGATGCCCGTCGAAAAGCGGGTGGGCACCGAACCCAGGACAGCCGTGCGCACCGCGTCGCCGATATCGGCGCTCTTGAACCCGTGCGACGCCGCCCGTTCGCGGTCGACATTCACGTTGAGCACCGGGCTGCGGTCGTCCCGGCTGATGTCGAAGTCGGTCAGCCCCTCGATGCCGTCCAGATGATAGAGCAGGTCGCGGCCGATGCGGTCCAGCTCCTCGATGTCATCGCCAACGATGCCTAGCGAGATATCCGATCCGGCCAGGTTGGTCTGTATCCCGCGGATGCTGGGCGGCCGCACAAAAACACGTGCACCGGGAATGGCCAGGCTGTCCACTTTCCGCTCCATCTGCGCCACCCAAGCCATCGCGTCCATCCCGCGCTCACCGGCCGGATCCAGCTGGATGCTGAAACGCGCCGTGCCGGGACGCTCCGATATCACCCCGCCGCTGAGGTGACCGCCGGTCATGCTGAACACGTGCTGCACGTTCGGCATTTCGTTGATAGCGCCCTCGATCTGCAACGCATATTCGTTGGTGACATCGGGCGGAGCGCCGGGCGGGAGCCCCATCCACACGGAAAACAGCGCATCATCGACCTGGGGAAGGAATTCGTTACCGAGATTGTCGGTGAGCCGAAGCACACCGAACAGCGCCAGAAAGGAGACGGCGACCACGACATACCGGTACCGGAGCACGCGGGTGACCACCGATTTGTAGCCGTTGGTGATGTGGTGGATTCCGCGGTTGAACCCGTGGTGGAACCGGCTGCGGTCAATGCCGCTGCGGAACCGGACCTTCGACAGCAGGGCCGAAAGCATGGGCACGAGCGTAAGCGCCGCGGCCAGCGAGGCCACGATCGCAAAGGAGATGGTGAGGATGAGCTCGCGGAAGAGCATGGCGGCCAGGCCGGTGATCAGAAGGAACGGCACCACGGCGGCCAGATTGGTCATGGTGGATGCGATGATGGCCGAGGTCACCTCGCGCGAACCTTCATGGGCCGACAGGTCCGTGTTCTTGCGGAGCTGCTCGCGGTGCCGGAATATGTTCTCGAGCATCACGATGGAGTTGTCGAGCAGCAGGCCGACCCCGAGCGCGAGTCCGCCAAGGCTCATGATGTTCAGGGTGATGCCGCTCATCCCCATCATTGAAAAGGTGGCCATGATGGCAATGGGGATGGACAGGCCGATCACGAACCCCTTGCGCAGCGAGCCGAGGAACAGCAGAACGATCAGCATGGCCAGCACGCCGCCGAGCACCGCGGCCGTACTCACGGCGCTGATCGAGCTCCGGATGAAGAACGACTGGTCGGTGGTCGGGGTGAAGATGATGTCGTCGGGGATGAACCCGCTGCGCTGGAGGCTGCCGAGCTCGGCGCGCACTCCGTCGATCACCTGCACCGTGTTGGCATCTGGCAGCTTGGTGACCGAAAGCCGCATGGCCGGCTGGCCGTCGAGCCGCACAAAAAGGCGCTGGTCCTGATGGGTGTCCTTCACCTCGGCCACCTCGCTGACCGGGATCATGCGCGTGCTGCCGGGAATGGGCAGCATCACATTGGCGATGTCGTCGACGGACCGGAACCGCGCGTC
>SKNT01000166.1 GCA_007120385.1 Balneolales bacterium | reverse complement strand
TTTATCGAAGTCACTCAGGGCGTGTAGTGAAACGGGATGGAATGCCGGTAGGGTCGCGAGGTAGACGGCTTATCCGGGTCTGCCGGATCGGCCAGTTCGAATCCCAGTCCGCCGATCATCACGCGGATCTCCCCCTCTTCCACGCCGCGGATGTACTCCCCGCGCTGCCCGCCATACCTGACATAGGCCAGATCGCTGGCCGTGATGTGGAAGGACACCTCGGTTTCTTCTCCGGGATTCAGGGTGATGCGCTCAAACTTGCGAAGCCGGCGCAGCGGCGGCACCACGGAGGGATACATGTGCCGCGAGTAAAGCTCGACGACTTCATCGCCCGGGCGGTCACCGGTGTTCCTGACTGTGACAGATGCGGTGATCGTATCAGATCCGCTCAGCGAGTCGCGGTCGAGACGGAAATGCTCATAAGTGAACGTGGTGTAACTGAGCCCGTGCCCGAACGGGAACTGCGGGTTGTATCCATCCGGTGTGAAAACCCCCACCTCGTTTTCGACACTCAGTTCGGTCCAACGGTGATCGTACAGCACCAGGTCGTTCGGATGCCGGGGATAGGTGAACGGAAGCTTGCCACCCGGGTTGTAGTCGCCGTAGAGTACCTGCACAATGGCTTCGGCGCCCCGGCTGGCGGGACGGTAGGCCATCAGGATGGCATCGGCATCGTCGGCAAATCGATTGATGATGCGCGGTCGTCCCTGCGCAAGCACCACGACTACCGGCTTGCCGGTTTCAATTGCCGCGAGGGCAAGGTCGATCTGTCGCGAGTCGAGCGTGAGATCGGTGATGGAACCCGGGGATTCGGCGTAGGAATCCTCGCCCAGCACCAGTACGATCACATCGGCCTGACCGGCCAGGGCGTTCATTCGGACCGTGTCGTAGTTGTACGGGTGGTCATATTCCGGAACGGACATGCTGAGTACCTTGCCGTTGCCGATCTTCTCTTCCAGGGCTTCCCTGACGGTCATTGTGGATTCGGGATACAGATCGGCCCGGTTGCCCTGCCAGATGAAGGTCCAACTGCCGTGCAGCGTGGGCAGGTTGTCGGCGCCGGGTCCGGCCAGCAGGATGGTCTCATCGCCGGACAGCGGCAGCACATTGCCCTCGTTTTTCAGCAGGGTCATCGATTGCAGCGCCGCATCGAGCGCCGTTTCGGCATACTCCGGCCGACCGAAATTGGCGATCGCCTCCTCTTCCGGATAGGGATTGTCGAACAGCCCCAGTTCAAACTTCAACCGCAGGATGCGCCGCACGGACTCATCCACCCGCCCGGCGACCTTTTCACACTCCTCGTAGAGCTCCTTCAGGTAGTCGGCAAACAGGAAGTCGTGCGGTGTCATGCTCATGTCGATGCCGGCCAGCACGGCCTGGCGCACCGCTTCCTTGACGTCAATGGATATGTTGTGCCGTTCGTGGAGACGGTTCACATCCTCCCAGTCCGTGACCACCACACCCTTGAACCCCAGTTCGTTGCGCAGCACTTCGGTGAGCAGGTAATGGTCGCCGTGGACGGGCATCCCGCTCACCTCGCCCGAGTTGATCATCACCGATGCGGCGCCGGCTTTGATGGCCTCGCGGTATTGCGGCAGTTCGTATTCACGGTACTCGATCTCGGGCAGCCAGGCCGGGGTGCGATCGCGGCCGGTACGCGGCATGGAGTAGCCCAGGAAGTGCTTCAGTGTGGCGGCAACGGATGTGGGCGCCGACAGGTCGTCGCCCTGGTATGCGGCAATGGTGCTCTGGTTCATCACCGTGGCAATCACCGGATCCTCGCCGTAGGTCTCCTCAAAGCGCGGCCAGACCGGGTTGCGTCCGATGTCCAGGACCGGATCGAAGTTCCATCGGTGACCGGAGGCGCGGGTCTCCAGGGCTGTGATCCGTGCCGCCTCGTGCACCAGGTCCGGGTTGCGGGTCGCCGCCATGCCGATGTTATGGGGGAAAATAGTGGCATCAAGCGTGTAGTTGGTGCCGTGAATGGCATCGATGCCGTAAATCACGGGTATCCGGTTCGGGTTCTCCATGGCGGCATCCTGGATAGCCGTGATGATACCGTGCCAGGTCTCCAGCGAATAGGCATTGTTTATGGCATTGAGGATGGATCCCACCTTGTACTCGTTGACGGCCAGACGGAGCAGTTCCGGGTCGATGGTGCCATCGGTGTTGTCGTAGCCGCCTTCGAGGATCAGGTTGAGGTTGATCTGGGTCATCTGTCCCACCTTCTCCGCCACGCTCATCTGCTGCAGGAGACCATCCAACTGCCGGTCCAAATCAGAGCGTACCGGTTCCTGTTCTGACTGGCAGGCGCTCAACGCTGCCAGGGACAGTGCAAATAATGTTGTCCATGCCATCTGATTCATCAATTGGGTCATATTGGCCTCACTCGAGTTTTGAAGGTACGGATCAACCGCACGAAAGCGGTGTCCGTATGCAAAGTGCATGTTTCCACAGTTCAAAGCACAGGTTCCTACGGTTCACGGCGCGTGACCTCCCTTGTGCCGCATACCGGAATGGTGTCCGCAGCTTTCACGCACAACCAGATCGGGTTTCAGGTTCCTGTGTTCGATATCGGTTTGTTTGCCGTTGATCAGGTCGATGAGCATCCGGGCGGCATACCGGCCTTTCTGATATATGGGTTGCCGGATGGTGGTCAGCGGAGGAATGGTATAACGGGCAAAGGAGAGGTCGTCAAATCCGACGACAGCAACATCATCAGGTACGCGCTGGCCGCTTTTATGCAGGGCGGACAGAGCCCCCATGGCCATGGTATCGCTGGCACAAAACCAGGCCGTGACTTCAGGCTGGCGCTTGATCCGCGACAACATTTTGTCATGACCGCTTTTCTGGGTATAGCCGCCAACGGAGACATACGCTTCATTTACCGGTACACCTGCATCAACCAGTGCTTTTCTGTAACCTGCGAGCCGGTCCTGCGACTCCTGAAGCAGCTGGCTGCCGACCATGGCTCCGATGTTCCGGTGTCCGAGACGGACCAGGTGCGTCACTGCACTGTAGCTTCCCGCGAAATTGTCCACATCCACCGAACTGATGCTGGAAAAGCCCGGTGCATGGCCGATAAGCACCGCCGGGATCTCGCGGAACAGCAACTCTTCGGCCAGCAGATCGGTGACCTCTTCGGCAAACAGGATGACCCCGTCCAGTGTATGTTCATTCAGGATGAATTTCTGGAACTCCTCTTTCATCTCGGTGGATATGAACATCTGCCGGACCGAGTAGCGCTGTGCCAGGCACTCTTCGAACACCCCGAGGTAGAGCAGGGTCGAGAACCCGTTGCTCATCACGTCATTGGGGTTTCGGGTGGAGAGGATCCCGATTTCGCGCGTGTTCTTTGCCGCAAGGCTGCGGGCTGCGGAGTTGCGCTGGTAGTTATATTTCTTGATTACGTTCAGCACCCGTTCCCGGGCCACGTCACTGACGTGCGGATGGTTGTTCAGCACCCGGGAAACGACCGATCGGGAGACAAATGCGTATCGGGCAACCTGGTCGATGTTGATTTTGCTCATGATGGCTCCGGGTCAGGTCACTGTTAGGGTGGACAAAGAAGCTACTGCTTCTGATACAGGGTATTGTATATGGCGCCGAGCAGATCATGATCAGGATCGTGGCTGTGCTCCCAGTACATCACCCCGGAAAGGCCTTCAGAAAGCACAAAAAGGGCCTTTTCGCGCAGGGATATTTCGTCCTCGTACGAATATTTGGTGCGCGTCTCCGGGTTCCAGAGCCAGGGGGCGCGGGCGTCATCATCCCAATGCCGGACAAACCCGTTCCGGTCAATGTACTGCTCTTTCAGGACGGAGTACGGCACATTCGGGACATCGGAAGCATAGGACTGGAACAGGCCGTTGTTTTCCGGGTGGACTCCGGTCCATCCCCTGGCGTAGAAGGCCGCTCCGAGGACCAGTTTCCCGGCCGGAACCCCGGCCTCCACATGCAATCTGACGGCATCGGATGCCGAGGGACGATCTTCTTGACCGGCCGTCGGGTACATGTTGGCGTGATGCCCGGTGGTCTCGGTCCAGGAACCGTGGAAATCATAGGTCATGATGTTCACGAAGTCCAGGTACCGGTGCGCCTTGTGCATTTCGGTATTGTCCAGATAGGTCTGATTTGCGCCCGTGGCGATGGTGAGCTTGTAGCGGTCGCGTCCCGTGCGCCCCTCTTCGTCGCTCATGGCGTCCAGTTTCTCACGGACGGCCTGCAGCATCAGGGTGAAGTTCTGTTTGTCTTCGGGACGGAAGACGTTGCCGGCGCCGATCTGACCGGGGT
Organism: Balneolales bacterium; assembly: GCA_007120385.1. Taxonomy (GTDB): domain Bacteria; phylum Bacteroidota; class Rhodothermia; order Balneolales; family Natronogracilivirgulaceae; genus SKNL01. The sequence continues at coordinate 1,601 of SKNT01000166.1, read as the reverse complement.
ATTCCCAGTCCAGGTCGATGCCATCCAGCTCATGCTCCCGAACCAGGTCCGCCGCACTGCGGGCAAAAGTGCGCCTGGACTCCTCTGTCAGCGCAGCATCGGAGAAGTTGCCTGACCAGGACCATCCGCCCACCGACAGCAGTATTTTTAGGTCCGGATTGTGCTGTTTCAGCATCCGCAGCCGGCGGATCATCTCCGCATCGGCTTCACTCATGAGTACCACCCGATGGTCCAGCACATTGGCGAAGGCGTAATTTATGTGTGTGAGCATGTCGGCCCGGATGTTTTCGATATCCGGGTTGCGCGCACCGAAGACGTAGCCGATGATCCGTTTATCCGGTTCATTATCGGATACGGCGCTGTCATCCGGAACCGCACCGGCACGGTCCTTGCCGCAGGATGCGCAAAGGATCAGTGCCGCTATCATCAGTGTCATGATATGCCGGGGTCTGTTCTGTTCCATGTTTGTGCTCCTTCTTGCAGGCTACAGTTGGGAAATAATTGCGATCCGCTGATCTTCTGTGCGGTCAGTTGTACGAACATTATTTTTCAAAATAGGATACCTGCCGGAACGGAATGGATTGGAACCGCTTCCAATCGCTCCTCCCGGAGCGTACCCTTTTTAATTTACCACAGAGCCGGTAATTTAAAAGAACAATTTTTCACAACCGGACATTATCCGGCAATTGTCCCCCAATCACTTCTGCCATGCGTGCACAAAAACTGTTCCCCCTCATCCTCGTACTGCTGCTCATGATGCCACCACTATCCTCCGCCCGGACCGATGCCGCTCCCGGTGCCAATGAGGTCCCGACCGGTCAGCAGCCCGCCGGCAAAGCAACCGAACTCCCCGCTCATTCATCCCGCCACCACGCCGATCATCACGCCGATCACCACACCGGCCGGCTTACGCTGATGCCGCTGCCCAACGGGACGGTCGTCCCGGGTGAAGGCCGTTTCCAGATCGATGAGCACTTCACGCTCGCCGTGGAAGGAGCGCCTGATGTCCGTGTCTACCCCGAATCCACCCGCATGCTCCGCCGTCTTGCCGGCCGCACCGGCCTCTTCCTCCCGCAGGGTTTCATCCGCGAGGACACGGAAGTCGATTCCCCGTCCATGCTGGTGCGCGTGAACCGTCCCGGCAAGCTGGAACTCCGCGAGGACGAATCCTACCGGCTCCACATCACTTCCGAGCGGATCCTGCTGGAGGCGGAAACCGACCTGGGTGCACTGCACGGCTACGAAACGCTTCTTCAGCTGCTGGATGCGGATGCCGAAGGGTACTTCTTCCCGGCCATGGAAATTCACGATGAACCCCGCTTCACCTGGCGCGGACTTATGATCGACGCCGCCCGCCATTTCATGCCGGTGGATGTGATCAAGCGTAACCTGGACGGCATGGCGGCCGGCAAACTCAATGTGTTCCACTGGCACCTCACCGAGGACCAGGGGTTCCGTGTGGAAAGCAAGACCTACCCGTTGCTGCACGAAAAAGGATCCGACGGCGAATACTACACCCAGGAAGAGATCCGCGACATCATCCGCTATGCGGACCAGCGCGGCATCCGGGTCGTGCCGGAATTTGACATACCCGGCCACGC
>SKNT01000123.1 GCA_007120385.1 Balneolales bacterium | reverse complement strand
GGCACCAGGGCATTGCCCTCCTTGCGGACGTAGTCGCGCTCCATTATGGTACCGATGATCGTGGCATAGGTACTCGGCCGTCCGACGCCGTCCTTTTCCAGCTGTTTGACCAGGCTGGCTTCGGTAAACCTCGCAGGCGGCTTGGTTTCGTGCTCCACCGGAAGAACGTCATGGCACATCAGTTCCTGGTCACGTTTCATTGCCGGCAGCGGGGTGTCCCGGTCTTCCAGCACTGCTTCCGGATCGTCGCTTCCCTCCACGTACGCCCGGAAAAAACCCGGGAAAAGCACTTTCTTGCCGGATGCCCTGAACTGTGCCTTTGAAGTCCCGGTTTCCGCATGGATAACCACAATTGTCTGCTCTACACGTGCATCCGCCATCTGTGTGGCCATGGTCCGCTTCCATATGAGATCATACAGCCTGGACTCGCGCCCACTCAGCGGCGTATCGGATGGCGTCCGGAAACGGCTTCCGGCCGGACGGATGGCCTCATGCGCTTCCTGTGCCCCCTTTGACTTTTTGGAGTAGGTCCGCACCTTCGGACTCAGGTAATCGTCCCCATACATTGTCTCAACAGCCGTCCGCGCTGCCTGAATGGCCTGGTTGGAGAGATTGGTGGAGTCGGTACGCATGTAGGTAATGTACCCTTCCTCGTAAAGCTTCTGCGCAATGCGCATCGTATCCCTCGCCGAGTAGCCGAACTTTCTGTTGGCTTCCTGCTGAAGTGTTGATGTGATGAACGGAGGGGCTGGTGTCCTTTTCTGTACTTTCGACTCCACGCCTTGAACCTTCCAGCTCGCCGAGGCAAGCTCACCACTCAGGTTTTCCGCCTGCTCCTTGTCCAGAAGTACAACTTTGTCTGGTTTTTTTAGTTTGCCCGTAGACTCGTCAAAGTCCTTTCCGCTGGCCAGGCGCCGGTCATCCAGATGCGTCATCTCGGCTTCAATCGTAGCCTTGTTATCCATCTGCGCCGAAGCTTCGGAAGCGCTCAGCACCGCCTTGAGGTCCCAGTAGCTTCCGCTGCGGAATCGCATCCGCTCCCGCTCCCTGTTGACAAGCAGCTGGACCGCCACCGACTGGACACGTCCGGCCGACAATCCCGGACCGATTTTCTTCCAGAGAAGCGGCGATATGGTGTACCCGGCCAGCCGGTCCACAACACGCCGGGCTTCCTGGGCATCCACCAGATGCATGTTGATATCACGAAAGTCCTTCAGGGCACGCCCGATCGCTTCTTCCGTAATCTCATGGAACACCATCCGTTTTACCGGGATCTTCGGTTTCAGCTCATCCACAATATGCCATGAAATGCCCTCGCCTTCGCGGTCCTCATCGGTCGCCAGGATGAGCTCATCGGCCTCTTTGATCAGCTTTTTCAGACGGGTAACCGTTTTCTTCTTTTGCGGAGAAACCACATACAGCGGCTCATAGTCATTGTCGACGTCGATGCCAAGATTGGCCCACTTGTTTTTCTTCAGTTTTGCAGGGATCTCCTTTGCCGAAGCCGGCAAATCACGGATATGCCCGTTGCAGGAATCCACTGTCATGGATTTCGGCAGAAACTTTTTGATGGTCTTCGCCTTGGTCGGCGACTCGACAATTATGAGCGATTTCATCCGTATGATTCAGGTTTTAAAAATTCAGGTCTGGCTGACCGTTGCCGGATAATCCGGTCAGGAATCCAGTTCGTTGATCTTTTCCAGCAACTCCCCGGCGTGGTTGGCCGTATCGACCTTCTCAATAACGGCCCTCACAGTTCCATCCGTATCAATAAAATAGGCAGAACGGGACGGGCCGTGAAAGGTTTTGCCATACATTTTCTTCTCAACCAGCGAATCCGTTGCCTTTGCAAAGCTGTGATCCGGATCAGAGGCAAGAATATAGCCAATTCCCAGTTTCTCAGCGTACTTTTTGTGAGAATTGCAGGAATCCTTGCTTATCGCCACAAGTTTGTACCCTCTGGCGGCAATGTCCCCCGCCTTTTCTGCCAGGCTCTTGTTCTGCCGGTCGCATCCACTCGTATTATTCTTCATGTAGACGGTCACAATCACCGGCCGGTCCAGCAGCTCGGAGAAAGCCACACGTTTTTCCACATCTCCATCCACAATGTCCAGTGTGAACGAAGTATCGATTTTTTCACCAGTCTTGATCATTTTCTTCCTTCGTGTTGTTTGTTTCTGTTTCCCTTTTGGATAAGGATAGCCCATAATCCTTACACGTACAAACTACGAATTTGCCGTCCGGGTTCGCCTTAATGCCAACTTTGATAACAAATATGGCTGGTTTTCGCAACCGGGCTGATGTCCCCTCCCCAAATAATGCCGCCATATCCTGATTTGAAACCATGCACCGAAACAACCTATCTTGTGCTGAAGCGGTCTGCCGGGTGGAGCGCAGCTATGACCACCCGCACGGACTCCTCCGGCACCTGCGTTTTCAACCGGGCATTTTACCAACTCCGCCATGACAAAATTTCCGCCATTTATCATCAACAACTCCCACCCGGACCAGGAGTCCCTGTTGAACCGGATCGACGAGGCCTGCGATCTCATGGACCAGATCTACCAGGATGGATACTATCCCAAAATGAAGGTCACCCGGTCCTGGTCGGAACACAACCCGGTAATCGAGGGGGAATTTGCCAAACCCCGGGTCTACCGCTGGTACCTCAAACGCGAGCTGGCCAAACTGGTGCGCGCCGGCGCCGAAATCGCCATCTCGCCGTCACGGGAAGCGGTCTCCCTCAACGACCCCAAACTGCTGGATGCGATTGACGAAGACCACTGGGACTTCACCAAGAAGAAACTTTTCCTCTTCCGGGCCGAACGGATGGACCTCTCGCTCGACCGGCTGCAGCATTACACCGGCACGGATGCCCGCGATTTCCAGCGATACATCATGTTCACCAACTATGACATGCACGTGGAAGTCTTCAAGCAGCGCTACCCCGATTGCGCCCGTCCAACACGCAACGTTCAGATGCCCGCCTACCACCACAAGGTCAAAGACAACCTTGGCCTTACGCTCATAAACATCGGGGTCGGCCCTTCCAATGCCAAGACCATCACCGATCATATCGCCGTTTTGCGGCCCGATGCCATGATCATGGTCGGTCATTGCGGCGGACTTCGGAACCATCAGGAAATAGGCGATTTTGTGCTGGCTTCGGGCTACATGCGCGCCGACGGGGTGCTGGATGCGAGCATGCCCAAGAACGTCCCCATAATCCCCAACAACATGCTCAACTACCACCTCCAGTCCGTGCTGGAAGAGGAAAACATGTCCTACCGCATGGGGACCGTCTACACCATCGACAACCGCAACTGGGAATTCATGAAACGACGGGTGGTCCAGGAAATACACATCAGCCGAAGCATCGCCATCGACATGGAGTCGGCCACCGTCGCCACCAACGGATTCCGCTACCGGATCCCGAACGCCACGCTGCTTTGCATTAGTGACAAGCCCTTGCACGGCAAGCCGAAACTTGGTGAGGCCGCACAATCTTTCTATCAAAATTCCAAGGAGCGGCACCTCGATATCGTGATCAAGGCGATTGAGCTTTCCAAGACAAACTTCCCCGGCGGTCTGCCCAATGCCAGCATCCGCGCACTTGACGAACCGCTGATGGGCGGCGGCTCCTGAACGGAGTTGAGATGAGCCGGATCCGGAACTGTGAAACCTCGGCCGGGAAGATTCTCGGATTGCGCGCCCGGGAGTTGCGAAAGGGCAAGCCGCTGGATTCCGCCCGGTTTCGGGAGGACTTTGACCCCGATACCCTGCATTTTGCCGCATACGCCGGCGATAAGGTCGTCGGATGCCTCACCCTGATCCGCACTTCCGGCGGCGAAAACCCATCCTGGCAGCTGCGCGGCATGGCTACCGACAAGGCGTGGCAGCAAAAGGGCGTGGGTAAAAACCTTCATGCCTTTGCTGAAAAACAGCTTCGGTCCGCCGTGTCCGCACAAACGGGAGTAACCGGCGCTCGGATCTGGTGCAATGCCCGCAGCGGTGCGGTTCCATTCTATGAACACCTTGGCTACATAAAGCTATCGGAAGAATTCATGATAGAGAATGTCGGTCCGCACTACAAAATGGAGAAAATTATTCTGTAAGGGTGGATGGGGTTGGTTCTCTCTATGGCATAGCGCCGCCTTCGGATCAATGCCGGCCAGGCAGCCCGCAAACGGAGACCCAAAACCCTTGCCTTCATGAGAGTACAAAGACCCAAAATTTATGACCTTGGCCGGGCCGACATGCCAAGGCGTATGGTCCGGGATCTGTCCGAGGACGAGCAGCCCCGGGAGCGTCTCATGCGCTTCGGCACCGAAACCCTCACTGACGCCGAGCTTCTTGCCATACTCGTCCGCACGGGCAGCCGAAGAATGAATGTGATTGACACCTGCCGGACCATACTCCAGCACTTTGGCGGGCTGCACAAGCTGGTGCGTAAAAACTGGCGTGAATTGCGTGTCATCGAAGGCATTGCCGATGTGAAGGCCATCACCCTGGAAGCGGCATTTGAACTGTCAAGACGCCTGCAGTCGGGCGGCGGCAATGGCAAACCACTGTTCTTCAAAACGCCGGATGATGTGGCCGGTTATTTTGGTCCCCGGCTCCGCGATCTGCAGACCGAGCAGTTCCTGGTCGTCTTCATGAATGCCGCCAAAGCGGTGACCGGGCACCAGGTCATCAGCAAGGGCGGCAAGACGGCAACCGTCGTGGATCCGTCCGAGGTGATGCGCCAGGCCATCATGAACGAAGCCAACAGCATAATCATCGTGCACAACCACCCGTCAGCCAACCGCCGCGCTTCCCGCGCCGACATTGCCATAACCAAAAAACTTGTGGAGGCCGGCGAAATGCTCGATATCAAAGTGGATGACCACATCATTATTGCCGGCTATGACTACCTGAGCATGCGCATCGAGGGATTGATGTGACAGGCCCGTTTCCTTCCCGGAAATCTTGTATATTTGGTGCTTCTGAATCAATACGAAATCACCATGCAAGAATACCTGAAACAGCAGATCGCCCGGACACTCAAGAAACTGGCTCCCGATCTCGACATACCCGAAATCACCATTGAAAAACCCCGCTCGCCGGAACACGGGGACGCAGCAACCAATGTGGCGCTGACACTGGCAAAAGCCCTGAAAGACAACCCGCGCTCCATCGCACAAAAAATCGCCGACAACATGGACCTGTCCTCCGGATTCATCCGTGAAGTGGAGGTGGCCGGACCCGGGTTCATCAACTTCCGTTTTGCCGATAACTGGCTTGCAGGCCAGCTGGCTGAAGTCCACCGGACCGGCAGGGAGTTTGGCAGGGGTCGGATGCTGAAGGGCAAGAAAATCCAGGTTGAATTTGTAAGCGCGAACCCGACCGGGCCGTTGACAGTCGGTCACGGACGCAACGCCGTTCTTGGAGATACCATTGCACGAGTGCTCGAATGGGCCGGAGCCGACGTCCAGCGCGAGTACTACTTCAACAATGCCGGCCGGCAGATGAGGGTTCTTGCGGAAAGCGTGCGGGCCAGGTATCTGCAGGCCGTCGGAAAACAGGTGGAGTTTCCCGAAGGCGGCTACGAAGGCGCCTATATCACGGGAATCGCAGAAAAAGTCAAACAGCAGCACGGCGACTCCCTGATCGGCGAAGAGCACCTTCCCGTTTTCAGAAAGGCCGCGGAAGATGAAATTTTCGAGGATATCCGACGGACCCTTTCCCGAATGAATATCACCATGGACTCTTTCTTCAATGAAAACACGCTCTATGAGAACGGATCCATTGACAAGGTGATCGCAACGCTCAGGAATCAGGAGCTGGTCTATGAGCAGGACGGCGCCACATGGTTCAAAACCACCGCATTCGGAAAGGACAAAGACACCGTACTCATCAAGAGTACCGGAGAACCTACCTATCGCCTTCCCGATATTGCCTACCACATCAACAAACTGGATCGGGGATTTGACCTGGCAATTGACGTTTTCGGCGCCGACCACATCGCCACCTATCCCGACGTGGTTTCGGCGGTGCGCGCCTGCGGTTACGACAGTGACCGCATCGACGTGATCGTCTACCAGTTCGTCACCATCGTCAAGGATGGAAAACCGTTCAAAATGAGCACCCGGAAAGCCAATTTTGTCACACTTGATGAGCTGATGGATGAGGTCGGTGCCGATGTCACCAGATTTTTCTTCCTGATGCGCGCCCCGGGGACACACCTTGAATTCGATCTGAATGAGGCGAAACAGGCCGGGGAAAAGAATCCGGTCTTTTATCTACAGTATGCCCATGCACGAATTCAGAGCATCATGAGGAAAGTGCGGGATAATTACGACTTTTCCGGAAAAGCACCCGATTTCAACCTGCTTGTCCATGAAGCGGAAATTACGCTGATCAAGCGTATCCTTGAATTCCCCGATGTCATTCTGATGACGGCCGGACAGCGGGAGCCGCACAAACTGATACAGTACCTGAATGAACTGGCCACGGCATTCCACAAGTTCTACCACGACTGCCGGATACTGGGCGTTGCCGAGCCGCTGGCGCTCGCACGAACCGAATTGCTCACGGTAACCGCAACGGTGCTTGCAAACGGCCTGGGTATCCTGGGCATTTCCGCACCGGATAAAATGTGACGGATAATCCGCCCATTTGGCAGCAAATGGGAATGCGGCGAACGCCACTGTAATCCTTTTCTGTATTCGGGAATGTCACAAAATCACCGTTCAACCCGACACACGCAGGTGGACCAACCGCATGATACCCGCCCTTCGGGTATCGACAATCTCGAACCCGGCTTCACGGAACATGGCATCAGCGCCCCTTTCGTCCGGAATCCAAACCCCGCCTGATGCAAGCATCCTTGTAAACAATCCGGCTCTCCCTGTCCTTGCCAGGTGCATGATCACGGCAGAAGCACCGGTTTTCAATACACGTGCCAGTTCTGAAAGCACTCGTTCCGGTTCCGTCAACTCGTTCAGCGTACCCCCCATCACCGCTCCGTCCACACTCCGGTCCGCCATGGGTAGTGCGGCGGCATCACACTGAAGGTATGTCGCTAGCGTATCACATCCAGCATCTCTCCCGGCTTTTGCTTCATTGATCCCCGGGGCTTCGCTTGCGGCCGTTGTTCCACCTGCGGTATCTCTCCTTGCTGCTCCTCCATCGCTTGTTCCAGGGCCGCTTGTCCCAGATCCACTTGTTGCGGGTCCACTTGTTTTCAGTCTGGCTTTTTCCAACATCGGCAGGGAATAATCCACAAGTATGACACCGCAATCCGGTGCATAAGACAAAATGGCCCGCGCATATACCCCCGTTGAGCATCCGATATCAATATAGTGTCCGACGCTTACGGGTTGGAGCATGGCCGTCATCATGGCACACTCCTGTTCAAGCGTCCAGGTTCCGCGTGTCAGTACACCGGTCGAAAACTTTCGCCAGAGCGGCTCATAAACCGAAGACGTGACACGCCACAGATTGCTTCTTTCTGCCATGGACCGGGCCGTGAATCGCACCGGACCCATCCTCCCGGATTCGCAGGTTACAATCCGCCCCCGGATCCGGAGCAGATCCTCGGGCTTGCAGGGCACCCGGGAATCCAGTGAGCCAACCTCTTCGTGATTGCCGGTCGCCATGCCTGGCTTACCCCTTCAATTTCCCTGTTCTTCCGGCGCGGGATTTGTTCAAACGACTTCGGGACCACTCATACGCTTCGCTGAGAGAGCGGGCCGTTTTGTGCTTGAAGCCACGCTTTTTTCTGTCAAGCGACTTGGCCATCCAGATAATGGAGGATAGATACAACTTCATAAGGGGCGAGGAGACAACCACGGCCGTTCCTGCCAGCTGATGAATATCTGCCTCCATCAGCCAGGTTACCAGCTGGTTGCGGGCTTCCTGCGGAAGGCGGTGCATCTCCCGGAGATCCATCACAAAACAGAAATCCTCGTCCCTGGACTTGTACTGCTCCAGATGTTCCAGAAAATCCAGGATATCCTGTTGGTTCTCGTTACCGGACAACGTGATAATCACAATCGGCCAGCGATTTTCATCAATATTTATTTGTGGCATATAAAGAATAATCCAGTCCTTGACCTACCTCGATCTACCTCGACCTACCCGGTCACGTGCTGTTTGCGGTCTATCACAACGCAGTCACGCATTTTTGATTGCATACTTTAAGATAAGCTTTTTTGGATTACCAAAGAAACCGGCGCACCCTTTTCCACACCGAGCATCTGCTCGGCATTCCCCTTGTTTATGGCTATTTCAAGCATGCCCGAACTGCCTACGAGCGCCACCGCTTCACCGTCCGATACTTCGGAAAATGTTTCCGATATCTCTTTCAGGATGGTATTGCCGACATATATTTTGAAAACCGATTGCCTGTCGTAATTTCGGATTAACGACTCCGGTATATTGGTGATCAGGTTGCCATAGCGGTCAATGTGCATCACCCACCCCTGTACACCCTCTTCATCCGCTATAGGCTTGGCCCACCGGTAGGACGTAAGCTCCTTCAGCTCGCTGCCAAAACGCTCCGGGGCTTCGCCCCTGCTGAGCCACGCCGCCACCGGCGCAAAAATATCCCGGCCATGAAAGGTTGGGGATACGGTCTCCCTCCAGAAGCGTTTTTCAGTCAGCTCAAAAACCCGGTGCTCCTCACTTTCCACCACCAGGGAAAATAGTCCGTTATTCGGTCCGACAAACACCTGATCCCGTACCTGAACCATAACGGGGCGGCGGTGACCTCCAACACCGGGATCTATGACGGCAAGATGGATTGTGCCGGGGGGATAAAGGAAGGCGGTGTTTTTCAAAACCCAGGCTCCGGCCATAATATCCTGAGGTGGCAAATCATGGGAGATATCGACAAAACGAACATCTGGAGAGATGCCCAGAATGACAGCCTTCATCGCACTCACGTAATAATCCTGACTCCCGAAGTCGCTCGTCAGTGTGATAATACCGGACGGAGAAGGCATGATGTCATTAACTGTACGTGTTAAGCATGACCGGCATCACCAGCATCAGCATGTCTTCTTCGTCATCCTGGACAGAGGGACGCACGATGCCGGCACGGTTCGGGGTGGAAAATTCAAATACAACTTCCGGATCGTCAATATTATTCAGCACATCCATCAGATAGCGGGCGTTGAAACCGATCTCCATGGGTTCGTCAGAATATTCGGATGAAACACTCTCCTTGGCCTCACTGCTCATGTCCAGATCCTCGGCCGAGATTACGATTTCATCGGGCTTCAGCTCCAGCCGGATCTGCCGGGTGGTAGAGCTGGAAAAAACAGCTACCCGCTTCACCGTTGCAAGCATCTGGTCACGGTTGATCTTCAGTGTCTTGTCATTCTCCCTTGGAATCACCGATTCGTACCGCGGATACTGCTCGTTGATCAGCCGGGTGATCACCTGCGTGTTGCCGGACCGGAAGCTGACATGATCTTCCGTGACCACCATCTCGCAGGATTCGTCGTCAAGCGCCTTGGCAACCAGGGTAAGCGCCTTTTCAGGCACGATGAAGGATATGGGTCCGGATGAGGAAATATCCTTGCGCACCAGGCGCACAAGCCGGTGACCATCCGTGGCCACCACGCGGCTTTCCTCCTCGCCAATATCGAAAAAGACTCCCATCATGGCCGGACGCAAATCATCACTGGAAACGGCAAAACTGGTTTTTTTGATGGCATCCTTGAGACTTCTCGTGTCCGTCTTGATCTGCTTTCCATTTTCAAGCAACGGCATATCCGGAAAATCCTCGGATTTTTCACCGGCCAGTTTGTAGGTTCCCTTGTCCGTCCGGAACCGCACCTGGGCACGTTCATCCACTTCAAATGTTACCGGAATGTCCGGGAGCTGCCGGAGCGTTTCCAGGAGCCTGCGCGCCGGAACAGCTACCGCACCCTGACTCTCAACATCGGCTGCCACATATTCAATGATGCTCACCTCCAGATCCGAAGCACTCAATTTGATCCGGCTGTCTTCGGTTTCAAAAAGGACCGTCTCAAGGATGGGAAGGGTCGCCTTGTTGGGAACGGCACCGATAACCGCCGATAAACTTTTTACCAGTTCACCGCTTGTGACATTGAATTTCATAGAATTACCTGATGATTGGGAATGTTTTTTATCTGTTTAAAACTTAGGATTTATAAGGTCAGATAGAATGTCCATGACGCTTTTAATCATGCTCCTGTGTGTCCGGCCTGATGCCTGATGCCCAGTCATGGACATTTCATGTACAATTTCTTGCAAATGGTAAAGTACAAAAATCCGGATTCTATTCTAAGCAATAGTCACGCCTGTTTCAATACCCCGCACTCCTTTTTGTGACCGACCTGCATCCGTTTGGCAACAGCACCGCCTCCGCCCCTTTTCATTGCAATAACTGATTCATTGTTTCCTTTTTCTTATCTTGCCAAGACTAACAGGCAGGTAATCCGCGTTACCCTCACTTCTTGCCCTTTTCAGCCGTACTCTGCAATTCCATGATCAACCGAGGTTTTTTTACTGTCCTTCTCCTGTTACTGGCTGTTTCCACTTCAAATGGACAGGCATTTGAGGAAGCGAAATACGGCGGCGACTTTCTCTCAGTAGGCGGCGGCGCACGTCCCCTTGGCATGGGAAGCGCATACACCGCAGTCACCAGCGACGTGTTGTCAGGATACTGGAATCCCGCAGGCCTTTCCGGGGTAACCAACTGGCAGTTTGCCTACATGCACTCTGAGCGCTTTGCCGGAGTAGTTGGATACGACTACGGAGCGGTGGCCATGCCCATTGAAGGCTCCGGCGGTGTCGTTGCCCTCAGCTTCATTCGCCAGGGCGTTGACGGCATTAAGAACACCCTGCATGCCTGGGACCCCGAACAGAACCGCCCAAGATCCGATCCCACCAGCTACATGCGTGAATTCAGCGCATCGGACATGGCCCTGTTCCTCTCCTATGCCAACAACCTCACAGGAAACTGGCACTGGGGCGTTTCCGCAAAGGTGATCCACTCGAGGCTCGGACCGTTCGCAAATGCCTGGGGATACAGCCTGGATGCCGGCCTGCAGCACCGCGGCGAACGCTACCTTTTTGGCATTAACCTGGTCGACCTGACCACGCTTATGAAATTCTGGACCGTCGACCAGAACGAACTGGCCGCCCTTCAGAACTTCATCAACCCGGAGACCGGAAAACCCGAGACACTGCCGGAAGGCACCAACGAATATGTTAAACCCTCCCTTAGAATTGGCGCCGGTCGCTTTTTCGATTTTGGCGATTTCAGCCTGCTTGCCGCTTTCGACACCCATATGCGCTTTGAAGGCAGACGCACCTACTATCTGAATGCCGGCGACATCAGCTTTGAACCAAGCATCGGCGCCGAACTGGGATACAAAGACCTTGTTTTCATACGGGCAGGCGTCACCGATGTCCATCTTGACGACCGGAACAACATGTACGTCTCGCCAACCCTGGGCACCGGACTGAAAATCGGCGCTTTTATGGTAGACTACGGGTTCAGCAGTTTTGCCGGGATAGCCTCGGACCTCGGCTTCACCCACCGGATCTCACTACAGCTGACCCTGTGAAAACGGCAACGCGGACATCCGGCACACACACTCCCCCCACCGTCATAATCGCGGGCCCGACCGCCACCGGAAAAACCGACCTCTCACTGGCACTGGCCCGTCATTTTGACGCACCTGTCATTTCCGCGGACGCCCGCCAGTGTTACAAATACCTGGATATCGGAACCGGGAAGGTCGCAAAGGAGATCCTGGATGAAATTCCCCACTTCCATATCTCCACCCTCTTTCCCGACGAACCTTTCACGGCAGCCGATTTCTCCGATCGCTTCCAGGAATGGAGCCGCACCATAGGCCATCAGGGAAAACCGGTCATTGTTGCCGGTGGAAGCACGCTCTACCTTGAGTCGCTGATCCGTCCTTTTGACCTGCTTCCCCCAAAAAACGAAGCCAACATCCGCGAGCTTGAACTAATTGCGGAACGGGAAGGGCTGAAATCCATCCAGAAGAAACTGAAAGGGGTGGATCCGGCCTACCTGGAGCGCATCGACGGACCCAATCCGCACCGGATGTTCCGCGCACTGGATGTCTGGATGCAGACCGGACGCCCCTTCAGCAGCTTCCACAAGAACCGGCCGTTGCGAACCCCCGGGAACATGCTCATCGTCTGCCTCAACCGTGCCCGGCAGGAGCTCCATGAGCGAATCAGCCGGCGGACTGACCGGATGATCGCCGACGGACTGGTGGATGAGGTACGTGGTATCCTGGACATGGGGTACGATCCTGCCCTGCAATCACTTCAGACGGTCGGCTACCGCGAGGTGATCGCCCGTCTTCGCGGAGCGCTTTCGGAATCCGAAATGATCGCACAAATCAAGACCGGCACCCGTCGCTACGCCCGGCGCCAGCTCACCTGGTTCCGCCGCTGGGAACAGGTCGCCTGGATCGACCAAACCGGGCATGATGAAAAAAAAATTGCCGATCGCGTATGCAAGATGACCGAACAACTGGCAGCTGAAAGCTGAATGCTGTACCTTTCGAAGATTCCTTAACCCCAAAAAACCATCCGGCCATGCAGGTAGAAATTGTAATCACCCTTCGTGAATCCATACTGGATCCCAAAGGCAAAGCATCTCATCACGCACTTGAAAACCTCGGTTTCGAGGAGATATCGGCTGTGCGTATTGGTAAGTTCATCCAACTGGAAGTCGATACGGACGATCAGGCTCGTGCACGCGACCTTGCTGCCGCAGCCTGTGAAAAACTTCTGGCCAATACGGTCATGGAGAACTACGAGATCCGCATCCCCGATTCCACCTCAAACTGACCCCATACACCTATCATGAAATTCGGAGTAATTGTCTTTCCGGGATCCAATTGCGATCACGACGCTTACCATGCCCTGAAGCACGTGCACGGCATCGACACCTCATTCATATGGCACAAGGATACGGACCTCGGAAATGTGGACGGCATCATCATCCCGGGCGGATTTTCCTACGGTGACTACCTGCGCAGCGGGGCCATCGCGCGTTTCTCCCCGGTCATGACGGCCGTTGCCGATTTTGCTGCCAGGGGCGGACCGGTGCTCGGCATCTGCAACGGCTTTCAGATCCTCCTGGAAGCCCAGCTGCTTCCCGGCACCATGATGGCAAACGAACATCTCCGCTTCACCTGCAAGTTCGTCAACCTGGTCTGCCAGAACCGCCGCACCCCGTTTACCGCAGAAATACCCGATGGGAAGATCCTCTCCATACCCGTAGCACACGGGGAAGGGAACTACTATGCCGACCGCGACCTGATCAAAATGCTGGAAGACGGCAACCAGATCGTAGTCAGATACTGCAACGAAAAGGGTGAAGTCACACCGGAGTCGAATCCCAACGGATCAACCGGGAATATTGCCGGAATCTGCAACAAAAAGAGAAATGTGGTCGGAATGATGCCCCATCCGGAGCGGGCAGTCGAAGAAAACCTGGGATCGGCTGACGGCCGCTTCTTCTTCGAATCGGCTCTCGCACATATTGCCACCGCCACGTAACCCTCCTCGGCCATGTCCCAGCAAGAACGCCAGCGACTTCACTGCAAAGACCTCGTAAAGCGGTACAAAAAACGCACAGTTGTGGACCATGTCTCCATATCCGTCAATCAGTCGGAGATCGTCGGACTGCTGGGCCCAAACGGCGCCGGCAAAACCACCACCTTCTACATGGTCGTTGGCCTCGTCCGCGCGGAAAAAGGGCGCATCTATCTCAATGACAAGGATATAACCACGCTTCCCATGTACCGGCGCGCCCGATACGGCATCGGCTATCTTTCACAGGAAGCCAGCGTATTCCGAAATCTGACCGTCAGGCAGAACCTGGAGTCCATTCTGGAGTTTTACAATCTCACCAAACCGGAAAGAAGAGAGCGGGCCGACGAGCTCATAGAGGAATTCAACCTGCAGACAGTGGCCAACAGCAAGGGCTTCAACCTCTCCGGAGGCGAGCGGCGCCGCACGGAGATTGCGCGGGCCATGGTCACCAGACCAAACTTCCTGCTGCTTGACGAACCCTTTGCCGGAGTCGACCCCATCGCTGTGGAAGACATCCAGCAGATCATCAGCGGACTCCGGCAGAAAAACATCGGAATACTGATTACTGACCATAACGTGCATGAAACCCTGGCCATTACCGACCGGGCCTATCTCATGTTTGAAGGGCGCATTCTCAAGGAAGGGTCCTCTGACTATTTGGCGGAAGATGAAGAGGCGAGAAAACTCTATCTTGGAGAGCAGTTCAGGCTTGACCGATACAATTATGAAACGGAAAGGAAACCACAATAATGACTGTTGAAGAAATCACCGTTCAGGAACTGAAAAAGATACAGGACGAAAAGAAACCCGTACTGCTTGTCGATGTACGGGAAAAGTTTGAAAAGGAACTTGTGGATATCGGCGGGACCCTTATCCCGCTGGGACAACTCGCTGACCGCCTGCCGGAAATCGAATCCCACAAAGACAAGCCCATCATCATCTACTGCCGAAGCGGTGCGCGAAGCGCCGAGGCGTGCCGTATCCTGATGTCCAACGGATACCGTGATGTGAAGAATCTGCGGGGCGGCATTCTGAAGTGGGCCGACGACATTGACCCCAGCCTGCCAAAATACTGATCCGGCTGGTAGGCCGCCGTCAGACGGCATGACCGAATCCGCCCGGCCGGTCAGACATAGGCCGCAATCTGGTTCAGCAGCTCCTCATTGCTGTTGGTGCGCTTGAGCACCTGAAGCAGGCTGGCCATGGATTCTTTCGGTGATTTTTTCAGCAGATACCTGCGTACCATGTTGCGCTCTTCAAGCGAATCGTCGATGAACTTGTCTTCGTTCCTGGTGCCGGATGCCGCTATGTTGATCGCCGGGAAGATACGGTCGTTGGCTATCTCACGATCCAGAACAAGCTCCATGTTCCCGGTTCCCTTGAACTCCTCGAAAATGAGATCATCCATACGGGAATTGGTCTCCACAAGACAGGTGGCGATGATCGTCAGCGAACCGCCATTCTCAATCTTGCGTGCCGAACCGAAAATTTTCTTGGGGATGTCCAGCGCCCTGATATCCAGACCACCCGACATCGTTCGTCCCCCTCCGGCCTGGGCGGCATTGTAGGCACGGCTCAGGCGGGTGATCGAATCGATCAGCAGTACCGAATCCTGGCCCATTTCGGCCCTTCTTTTAACATAACCCAGCGCCATCTCAGAAATACGGGTATGGCTCTTGGTGGATTTGTCATTGGAAGAAGCAAATACACGTCCGCGAGTGGTGCGTATGAAGTCGGTTACCTCTTCAGGCCGCTCATCCACCAACAGCACGGCAAGTTCAATGTCTGGATGATAGTCGTCGATGGAGCGGGCAATATTCTTGAGAAGAACGGTTTTTCCTGTTCTTGGTGGCGCCACGATAAGTGCGCGCTGCCCTTTTCCGATTGGAGAGATCAGGTCAATGACACGAAGCTCGATCTCCTCGGGACTGCGTGACAATTTAATCTGCTCAATGGGCATGATCGGCGTCTGCAGATCAAAACGAATGGCTTTGGCCCATACCCCATAGGGTTCTCCGTTGACGGAATTAACGCTCACCAGCCGCTTGTTCCCCCTCTGATCCTGTTCGATCTCACCTTCAACCAGCAAGCCCGGCTTCAGATTGAAGAATCGGACCATGTCGGGTATCACAAAGGGATCCTGAGGCGTTGCAGTGAATTCATGATCCAGCTTTCGCAAGTAGCCGACACCTTTCTCCGTTACCTCCATTATTCCGGAGTAGGTTCCTGCCGGTTTCACGTGCTGGTTATCCAGAAAGTTGGGCAGGCCGCCACCGCGGGGCTGGTTGTTGCCTTTCTTGCCCTTCGGACGATTTTTCTTGCCCTTGTTTTTCTTTCGGTTACGTGCTCTTTTATCCTGGGAATTGCTCATTGTTTTGTTCTTATGTATCTGAAAAAGGAAGTCTTGCAGACGCTCCGCCTCCCTTTGGGAGCTGCCTGCATGCATGGTCTTCCCCGTGTCCTTCCAATATCGCGTTCAGGACTTGTGGTCTGTCTCAGAATGGAGTTATTCCCGAATGGACGTGTTATCCGGATGTTGGATTAACGTACGGTCGTCTCTTCAGCAATCCAGGAGTAACATTCTCTAAGAGTACCGTCGATACGGATTCTGTCTCCGGTATTCCAGTTCTGATAGAATTTTTCTTCTGCAGTGGGAGTAACCGGTTCATAGGTTCGGTACAGCCGGTTCACCGCAGCATTGACATTGGAATTGCGCTGTCTGGCCCTGTCGAGGTAGTCCAGCACCAGCCAGTAAACCGCCTTGTCGATCCGTGTCATGTCCGAACCGGCACACCGTGATATCGCTTCTCCATAAATCTGTGCAATGGTAATCTGCGGCTCTCCCCAATTGGGATCTTCACTCGCGGCTCGGCGTGCAAACCGCCGGGCTTCCTGGAGATCCCGCAGACTGAGGTAATTGTCGGCGATGCGCAGCGATGTGCGGGCTTTTGCCGTTGACTGCTGGATGGCATGGACCTCTGTCAGGTAGCGGATTGCCTCCCGGTACTCACCGTTATTTTCGGCTTTGTCGGCAAGACGGGTGATATTTGTGACGCTGGGCTCCACCTCATACATTCTCTCCGCCATTTTTCTGGCGTTGTCACGAGCACCAACCGCCAGATACAATTCGTAAAGCTCCTGCATCAGTTCCACATTGCCCGGATCATTCTCCAGGTCTTCGGTCAGCAGTTCGATCCTTTCACCCGGATCGGTGATCAGGTCATTCCGCGTCTGTGCGAAAAATTGCAAGGTATTCTCATCCGCAAACGGTTCGGCCAGATTCATGACCGAAAAGGCATTGTCCCTGTCATTCTGACGGGCATAGTTCTGAACTATCAGCTGGACATAGTAGCCGCCTCCCGATTCCGTCGCCCTTTTGGGATCCAGATGGAACATTTTCTCATAGTCTTTCAGCGCCATTTGGAAGGCATTGCGAATATGGTCGGAATTGCTCTGATAGAACCGGCCGCGATTGAAATGCCAGCGATAGACGTCTATCTCATCTTCCGTGAAGAGTGCGAATACCCTGTCAAACATTTGCAAGGATGAGTCCAGGTAGGCTTCGCGCAGAGTGGGATCTTCCTGCTGTGTCGACATATACTCGTAAATGTCGATCATCCGCCGGAAGTTTCTTTCGGCAGGGTAGTTGCCGGGATATTCTTCCATTTCCCTGGGGTGCGCCTCTACCAGCCAGCGGCCATAGATCAGAGCCTGCTCGTACTGCTCGTTCCGGAAATCTTCGGAAAACAGGGACTGGATCTGGAGCGGGGTATAACCAAAGGGCTGTGCGCCTGCCGTACTGGTAATGACCAGTGCCGTTATCAGAATAAGGATGGATTTTGCCATGATATTGTGAATTAGTCTGTTGCTGTTTGCTTATTGCAGACGGCGTTGGATGAACATGAGTTCTGACAGGTTGAATGATACCTTCAGCGCAAATATCCTTTCGGAAATAAGCCCGGCTGTTTCTGTTCCCCGGAATCCGTACTCGGCATTGATGTCGATTGACGAGTTTGTCCGTGAGGATGGAATGCTGATACCGCCATGGATAGTGAAGGTTTCAATATCTTCGTTATTGAGTTTCAGGTTTCCTGTATCATATGATACGCCCAACCTGTAGATAAAGTTCGAAAGAAATCCGGAGGCATCCCTGCGGCCCGGGACGAACTGCCCTCCAAGGCCAACCCGGATACGGTCTTTCAGGAATTCTTCTGCCTCCCCGTTAAAATTGGTATAATCGCTCCAGTTCTGATAGAGCACATCAGTGCTGATCTGAATAAAGGGATTTGGATTGTAGGAAATACCGGCACTGGCTTCAAGCGGATAGGTTGCCTCGCCGTCACCATAGTATGAGGGCGGACGAATGGTCACATCATTGAAGTCAATTCGCGACTCCAGTTTTCGCTCCGAAACCAGGTTGACCGGAAGAGAGACCATTGCTCCGAAAATAACCCGGTCATTTTGCCGAAATGCATTTCTCTGCTGGTAATATATGCCAAACCGGTTTCCAAATCCATAGTGTGATGTGGACTCTCGCAAATTGGTCGGCCTGTAGTCCGCATTGTCAAAAAAGACCGTCTGATGACGGTTGATGTTTCCCAAAAACAGCGACGGTGCATATCCTACCGAAAAGTTCCTGGTAATACGATATCCGAACCCAAGCTCAATTTTGTTGATTCCGCCGGTTCCCCTGTTTTCAATGACATATCTCAATTCATTTCCGGAATGGTTTTCTTCCGGGGCAAGGCTGTACTGGTTCTGCAGGGTGAATCTCGAAGATGTGAGAGGCGAAATGGAGAGCGTAATGCCCAGGCGGTCCCGGGTTATTGGCATGACAACCTGAAAGGGGCCGGTTTGGAACTGCGTGGACCGGTACTCCGTATCGAGTGACGTGGCATCATAGCTCGATATTTCAAACATGCCGCTGACATTGGTGAATATGGCCCGCGACCAGGCTGCCGGATTGGCAATGCTCGGAACTCTTGTGTCATGAAGAGCCACACCATGCACACCCATGCCATTTGCATAGGATGCCCTGAAGTCATGTGGAACACCAAGTCCGAAATGTGAATATGCTGACCCGCCTCTCCACACATCCTGTGCGCTGGCCGGGATACAAATACCGGTGATCAGAATGACTAATACCGGAATGGATTTTGCAAATCGTCTCATAGTGGTTCTGGGGGTCGGCTTACTGCCGTTTTGAAATATTGGTGATGAGCAGTTTTGGCTGCCTCATCTCATTGTCTGAACCGGCCAGCAGGACGGGAAGAAAACGGCCGTCGTTGCCGCCTATCACCGCATACAGCGCACGATTGTCGCCGCCGGTGCGAATCTGATCATTGGCCAGTGTCGTCAGGTTCATGCGGTAGGAGCTGTCCTCGCTGCGCCTGGTGGCCTGAAACCTCGGATCTGCGGCAATCGCAAAGTTGACCTGGTCCGGCTCGAGGAAATAGACCAGCATTGTTTCAGAGCGGGGCCGCACGAAATTTGCCGGAATGCCGCTCTTCATGCGCAGCGTGTCCTCATAAAGCACCAGTTCAACTCTTGAGAAATTGGTGGTGCCAAGAAACTCTTCCGAAAAATCGATCTCCAGTTTGAGCATGCTGCCCCTGGTATTGAACACCGGCTTGCTGCCTCCGACAACCCCGTCGGCCGGACCTTCCTTCTCAAGACTGACAGCCCAGCTGCTTATGTCCTTGCTCAGATCCCTCAGTCCATCCCCTGACTGGATAAGCAACTTTGCACGGGAAGCCTGTATGGAGAACATTTTTTCCGTGCCATCAGCGGGAACAATGGCGAGACCTGGCAAATCAGCTCTGTAGAGTGAATCCCTTTCAGAGGAGGTGGGATTAATGTAGATGTCCCTGTATTTGCGGGTCCATTCATCACTCATGCGGACCGTGATCGAGTCGGCGTCGGTAATGGAAAACTGTCCAACCACCTTTCTCGTCATGTCCGGATTCCGGGCTAGATCCGGTATGGAGTCATAGCGCCACGAAGAGCTTCTCCAGGGGCGCCTCAGTTCCACAATCTCGAAATCGCCCCGGGCCGCTTCCGCACCATAGCGGTTGCTGAGGTTCAGGCTGAGACGGGCAACGGCGTTTTCGCCAATCGTATCACCCTGGGCCTCCCTTGTGATGGAGGGACGCAAAAGCGCTGTGGCGGTCACATCACCAAAAGTCGGATCTTTAATATGTCCGGTTGTGACAAAAGGCAGATTGCCGCTGAAAGATGGCGAACTGGCAACAGAAAAGTTGGAAATGATAACCGAATCCGCAAAGACCTCCACATCGTCGGGAGAAAGATCTCCGCCAACAATCGGGGTATCATCACAGGAAGAGACAAGTCCAACCGCCAAAAGCAGCATCAGGGGAAGTGTCAGACGGTTCAAAATGCCGTCGAACGTATACATATAGCTTAAAACCAGAGGTTATTCCGTAATTTTTTTGTAGTAATCGGCAAATTTGCTTGACACATCCTGAGGCGAGCCCTGGATTTTGTCCGGGGTGATACCCAGTGAGCCAAATGTTTCATCCAGTTCGGAACCCAGTTCGTTGCCGGTGACAACGTGGTCCGCAAAGGAGAGTCCGGCCCGCAGAAAATCAACCTTGCCATCAAAAATCACCGAACTGCGGTCAAAATCATCAGGAAAGGACATCAAATCAAGGATGCTCTCATCAAAAATACCGTGGTTGGCAGCACTGTGTACATTGAAAACCACCTTCGTCTTCGAAAAATTGTCGTCATCTTTGTAGACCGATTTGAGCAGCACCGGAATGAATCCGGAGGCCCAGTCATGGCAATGGATGACATCAGGCTTCCAACCAAGCTTTTTAACGGTTTCCAGAACTCCCTTATTATAGAACACAAGGCGCTGATCGTTGTCCGGGAAAAACTCCTCGGTCTGCGGATCGGTGAAGAGCCCTTTTCTCTTGAAATAGGTATCATTATCCAGAAAATACACCTGAAGCTTCGCGTTGGGAATACTTGCCACCTTGATACGCATGCTCTCTTCCTGGCCGCCGACCCTTACCTTGATGCCGGCAAGGCGGATAACCTCATGCAGCCGGTTTCTGCGGTCATTAATGGATCCGTATTTCGGAAGAAGCAGGCGGATTTCAAACCCCTTGTCCTGAAGGGAGGCCGGCAGAAAACGAAGCAGATCCGCAGTGTGGGTCATGCGTGCAAATGGAGATATTTCAGCTGCAGCGTAAAGAATTTTCATAATTGATCAATTCACGTTTCCGGACAGTTGTTGTTCTTCCGATCGGGCCATGCAAGACAACAGGTCGACACGACCCGCATAACCCCGGAAAAGAGCGGCCATATCAAATGAATACAGACACTTGTCTGCCTCCCATGAAATATTGCTTCTTATCGTGGAGAGCGGCCGCGATGGATAATCTGCTAATATACGCAAATTTGGCCTGAACCGAAAATGATCAGGGCTCTTCTGCGTCAATGTCGGACAAATTTGAGTCGATTCTGGCGTCACGCGGATTACGGTTGCTGATGGCAATGATATGCCGGATGCGGTCACTGTCCAGATTCTCCAGCATCTCATCCGTGTACCGCCACATCCAGTTGTCTTCGGTAGTGCCAGGGTAGTTCATGCGGTGCTCCCCGTCCAGCTCCATGAAATCCTGCAGGGGGAATATGGCCTGGTTCGCAACAGAGAGCATCCCGAGACGAATGAGCTGCCAGCTGACATCCGAACCGTCAGACTGTGTGTACTCCCGCAGGTAATTTCTCTCGCCTTCCGGAGCCTGGTTATACCAGCCAAGGGTCGTATCGTTATCGTGCGTACCCGAATAGACGATACAGTTGGAGCTCCGGTAATTATGCGGCAAGAAGCCGTTGCCCGGATCATCAAAGGCAAACTGCAGAACCTTCATCCCCGGAAAACCAAAATCATCACGCAGCTTCACCACATTGGGGGTGATCACGCCCAGGTCCTCGGCGATAATCGGAAGTTTGCCCAGTTTCTTTTCAATGGAATGGAACAGTTTCTTTCCCGGACCCTTCACCCAGCGTCCGCTCTCCGCCGTTTTTGCATCGGCTTTGATCTCCCAATAGGCTTCAAAACCCCTGAAATGATCCACCCGTATAGAATCAAACATGGTGAACATCTGCCGGAAACGCTCAATCCACCAATTATAGCCATCTTTTTCCAGCTCCTTCCAGCGATAGAGGGGATTGCCCCACAACTGGCCGGTCGCGCTGAAATAATCGGGCGGAACCCCCGCCACAAGCAGCCTGTTACCGGTCTCGTCCACTTCGAAAAAAACCTTGTTGGCCCAGACATCCGAGCTGTTGTGGTCCACAAAGATCGGTATGTCCCCTAAAATTTGTATCTGCTTCTGGTTGGCATACCTGCGCAAGGCCATCCACTGCTCGAAAAACTCGAACTGAACCCAGTACTGGGATTCGATGCGCTTTCCGAACTTCTTTCTGGCGGAATCGAGAGATTTCTTTTCGCGACGGGCCAGCCCCTCGTCCCACTGGTTCCAGGGGCGCTTGCCATTTTCAATCAGGCACGACATGAACAGCACGTAATCATCCAGCCATGCGGCATTCTCCTTTTTGAACTGCTCGAACCGCTTTTGTTCGCCGGAGTCGTTACGCTCGTAAAAACGCTTGCAGGCCAATGTGAAAAGCTTGTCCTTGATGCCATACGCCCGGTCATAATCGACGCTGGTTCCCTGTGGCACCTGGTGCCTGACCAGCTCCTTATCTTCCAAAAGCTCCTTCTCTCTGAGCAGGTCGGGGCTGATCAGGTACGGGTTTCCGGCAAATGCCGAATAGCTTGCATAGGGGGAGTTGCCATAGCCGGTCGGTCCAAGTGGAAGGATCTGCCAGATACCCTGATGCGTCTCCTCAAGAAAGTCAATGAAGCGGTATGCCTTGCCGCCCATGTCTCCGATCCCGTAATCGGATGGAAAGGAGGTGGGGTGCACAAGTGTGCCGCTTGATCTGATCACATCCATACTCAGAGAAAAAAGGTTTACGTGGATTTAATAATGACTCCGGCCAGCGGGGGAATGTTGATCCGTACATGGGCCGGCTGATTGTGGAACTCTCCTTTTTCTGCAACCAGATCGATGTTGCCGAAATTGCTGCCTCCGTAGAATTCCGAGTCACTGTTGAACACAGTCCGGTAGGAACCGGGGTTGGGAACACCGATCGTATAGTCGTAGTGCACCTGGGGAGTGAAATTGAAGATGCATACTACATTATCGTGATCTTTTTTGCTCCTTCTGATGAAGGCAAGGATGCCGTTATCCGCGTCGGAGAAGTCGACCCACTGGAATCCGCTCCAGTCAAAGTCGATCTGGTGGAGCGGTTTCTGCTCACGGTAAATCCGGTTAAGATCTTTGATCAGTGTCTGAATGCCCTTGTGCTTGTCATAGTTCAGCAGCCCCCAGTCAATGGGCTTTTCACTGTCCCATTCGCTCCACTGGGCCAGTTCCGAGCCCATGAAAAGCAGTTTCTTGCCGGGATGGCAGAACATGTAGGTGTAAAGCAGCCTCAAATTGGCAAACTTCTGCCAGTCATCGCCCGGCATTTTCGAGATCAGTGAACGCTTCATGTGCACCACCTCGTCATGCGAAAGCGGAAGCAGGAAGTTCTCCGTGAAGGCGTATATCATCGAAAAGGTGAGCTGGTTGTGATGATACTTTCGGAAAATGGGGTCGATGGCCATGTATTTCAATGTGTCGTTCATCCAGCCCATATTCCACTTGTAATCAAAGCCAAGCCCGCCTACATAGGTCGGACGCGATACCATGGGCCATGATGTGGACTCTTCCGCCATGGTTACAACGCCTTCGAACTCCTCGTTGATCACCACGTTGAAGCGCTTCAGAAAGTCGATGGCTTCAATATTTTCCCTTCCCCCGAATTTGTTCGGAATCCATTCGCCATCCTCCCGGGAGTAATCCAGGTAGAGCATGGAAGCAACCGCATCCACACGCATCCCGTCAATGTGGAATTTGTCGCACCAGTATATGGCGTTGGACATCAGAAAGTTCTGGACTTCGGTCCGGCCGAAATTGAAGATCAGCGTGCCCCAGTCGCGATGCTCACCCTGGCGGGGATCGGAGTGTTCGTACAGCGCGGTGCCGTCAAACATCCGGAGGCCGTGGTCGTCCTTGCCAAAGTGGGCGGGAACCCAGTCCACTATCACGCTAATGCCGGCCTGATGGCACCGGTCGACGAAGTACATCAAATCTTCCGGCGGGCCAAACCGCGAGGTCGGTGCAAAATAGCCTGTGATCTGGTAGCCCCATGACGGATCGTACGGATGCTCGGCAATTGGTAGCAACTCTATGTGGGTGTAGCCCATTTCCTTGACATATGGTACCAGGTCGTCGGCCAGTTCCCGGTAGGATAAAAAACCGGTGGGGTCCAGCTCCTTCTTTTTCCAGGAGCCAAGGTGCACTTCGTAGATGGAAATTGGTTCGTCAAATCCCTTGGTCCGGGCACTCATCCACTCCTCGTCCTTCCATTCGTAGGTATCGATATTTTTGATGATGGATGCATTCCTGGGCCGGAGCTCAGCGTAAAAGCCATACGGGTCGGCCTTCAGCAGCGGCAAATCCTGGCCTTCCACGGAAATCTCGTATTTGTAGATATCGCCTTCTGTCAAACCGGGAATGAAAATTTCCCAGAGGCCCTGATCGTGGTATTTTCTCATGGGGTGACGGCGGCCGTCCCATTCATTGAACGATCCAACCACGCTGACCCGCTTGGCTCCGGGTGCGCATACGACGAATCTCGTGCCGTTGACCTCGCCGATGTCCATGATGTGCGAGCCCATCCATTCATAGGCCCTCCGATGGTTGCCTTCACCCCAGAGCTGAAGGTCGAAATCTGACAGTGTAGGCCCGAACGAATAGGGGTCGGCCGTGGTGTACTTGTTACCGTCGTAAAGAGAGACCTCGTAGTAGTAGGCCGGCGCCTCGTCCAATCCCTCAAGCAGGCACTCGAAGACACCCCCGTCGCTGATTTTGGTCATCTCCTGGTAGGATGTCCCGTTTTCTAACCATATCTTGATGGATTCTGCATTGGGTTGCAAGGCACGGATTACGATCCCTTCCTTTTTCCCCTTCTTGTACTTGTGCGGACCAAGAACTGCGTAGGGATCTGAGTGGTCGGCCCGTTCCAGTGCAGTGATTTGACCTCGGTCCAGAAACTTCTGTATCACAGGCATATTTTTCGGAGGATTGTTTACATTGTCGGGTAAAATACAAAGAATTACACTAAAATTAAGTACATCAGAATACGTGTTCCTGCGTTAAGCTGTCTCATCATCCCTCAGAATCATTCCGGTAATAAATTTCGCTTCACATACCCTTGAAAGCAAGTCATCTCATAGCCAGAAGATACCTTTTCTCAAGGAAAAATGTATCCCTCATCAATACATTGACCATGATCAGTGTGGCCGGTGTCACGGTAGGCACAGCGCTTCTGATCGTGGTGCTATCTGTATTCAACGGTTTTTTTGATGTGATCAAAAGCATGCTGCTGTCCAACGATCCGGACATTCGCATCGAATCGGCCGAGGGACGCTCCTTTGTGATTACGGAAACGATGGAGCAGGCCCTCACCGGCATCCCCGAAATTGCCGTTCAGTCACCATTTATTCAGGGCAAGGCGCTTGTTGCCCATCGCGGACGCAGGGACCAGGTGGTTGTTGTCAAAGGGGTTTACCCCGAACGCTTCGCTCAGTATGCCGATCTGGATGCCCTGATGTACGCCGGGGGACTGGATCTGGACGTACGCAACCGCCTGCCCGGCATACTCATGTCGGACCCTGTAAGCCGGAGCCTGCGCCTGAACATCGACGATGAAATTGCCCTTCTGAGTGCATCGGGCATGCGAAGGGCGCTTACGCAATTCACCGGTCCGCGCGTCAGCCGGTTCGAAGTCCGCGGCATCTACGACATGCGCCAGGTCATTGACGAACCGGTGATGTACATAGACATCGCCGCCGCCCAGCGGCTGTTTGACCTCAGAAACGAAGTGTCCGGACTCGATATCCGCCTGCATGACCATAACCGGGCCAATGCCGTCAAGCGCATACTGCAGCAGGATCTGGGAAGCGCCTACCGGGTGCAGACCTGGTACGACCTGCAGAAACCGCTGTATGATGTGATGAACCTGGAGAAATGGGGCGCCTACTTTATCCTGATGATCATTGTGCTTGTCGCCGTCCTTAACATCGTCGGCTCACTGACCATGGTCGTGATACAGAAACAGCGCGATATCGGGCTCCTTCGCTCCATCGGGTTCCGCAGAAGGGATGTCATGTCCGTTTTTCTTCGGCAGGGATGGTATGTGGGGCTCATCGGATGCATCTTCGGAGGCGCGGCCGGACTTGCACTCTGCTGGCTGCAGGACAAGTACGGGTTTGTGAAGCTTGCAGGGGCCGAATCGTTCATTATTTCGGCTTATCCTGTTCAAATACAATGGTTGGATGTGAGTTTTGTCCTGGGCGGAAGCCTTCTTCTCTGTATTCTTGCCAGCTGGTATCCCGCCCTGCGGGCCGCCTCCATTGAGCCGGCTGATGCCGTACGCAACGAGTAGCCTTGTGCCAATCCGGCCGACTGGACGGACCTACCGCTCCGTATAGCTGTCAGGCAGATCGTTTTCATACAGCACAACATCCCCGTCCTCAAGCCGCTGCCGAAGCAGGTCATTGGCCTCGAACAGACTTGCAACCACGGTGATGTCCCCTGCCGGGTAGCCTCCGTCCCGCAAACCCTCATAAACCGGCCGGGTCTGCTTTTCTCCGACAAGGAACACATGGTCCGGCGGGTTTTTGGCCATGTGAAGCCCGAGGTTCCGGTTCTCTTCATCCTGGCGATCTCCCAGTTCAATCATACCCGGTGTCACCACATACTTCTTTCCGGCCTGGAAAGCCGCAAGCACGGAAACAGCATTTTGCGCACCGACGGGATTGGAGTTGAAGGCATCGTCGATGACCAGAACCCCGTTGCGCTTCTTGAGTTCCAGCCGGTGCGCTACGGGACGCGCTTTCTGCAACGCAACGCGTATTGTGGGCAGGCGCAGCCCCATTGCCATTCCGACGGCGGAAGCAAGCAGGGCATTCTGCACACTGTGCTGCCCCAGCAGCGACATGGTGATGCGCTCCGTACCGCCCTCACCCAGGATTTCAGGCGGCTGTTCTTCCCGGTCCTGCGCCGGACGCCCGCCGGACGCTCCCACATGCAATGCAAACGTACAGCCGTTTTCGTCGTAGCTGATCTCGTCAGCGTGGATGTGGTTGCCTGTTTCCGAGAGTCCGGCATGGATAACCGAAATATCGTTGCGATCCGCCATGGCCCGTACACGCCTGTCATCTCCGTTCAGTACGGCAATCCCGCCGGGGGGCAGGTGGCGAACAAGCGCTCCCTTGGTGCGGGCGATCACCTCAACCGAGCCGAAACTCTCCAGGTGGGCCACACCTACGTTGGTGACCACGGCAATGTCCGGCCGGGCAATATGGCAAAGCTCGTCGATATTGCCGGCATAACGGGCCCCCATCTCCAGAATCAGCACCTGGTCGCCAGCCTGCAGATCATTGTTGATCACCTTGCAGATGCCCATCGGAGTGTTGTAGCTGCCGGGTGTGGTGCAGACCCGATAGCGCTCCTTGAGAACCGTATCCAACAGAAACTTTGTACTGGTTTTGCCATAGCTTCCCGTCACGGCAATCACCGTCAGGTCGGGCATGGAGGCGATCTTCTTGCGGGCCTTTTGCTTGAAACGGTACTGTATGAATTTTTCCAGCGGATACACAAGCACTGCCGCAAGCAGAAGCAGAAAGGGCAGCAGCAGATCGGCAATAGCCCAGGTGGTGAGGAGCGTGTACATGTCCGGGAACAGTGTTCCCCTGTAGAACGACAGAGCCGTGCCCAGTATGGGAATCCACACCGCCAGTGCGAACTTTGCGATCGCAAGACGGATTACGCGGGGAGTGAACACCAGCGGCTTCTTTACCCCTTTCGTATCATAACCCGAAATGCTGCCGAACCAGAATACCGTGAAAATGAAAAGTATTACTGCAATGGAAGTGGTGGTCAGATGCGGCTCCAGGTAGTAGAGTGACACAAGCACCAGCAGGATGAGCGCCAGGTTGGGAACAGGCAGCAGCACCTGGTTCCAGTTTCGGACCAGCCAGGCCGAAAACTCATTGAACTTGTACCCGTTTTGCTGGAACATGTGTATCAGGAAACGGCCGCGATGCAGCGCGTGCCGGAACATGATCACAATCACGATCCAGGAAAGGGCCTCTAAAAATGCATAATACCAGCTCACTTCGCACCTGCTTTGCTATCCGGTCCAAATATCAGAAAAACTTGCGCGTAATATACCAAGTTCTGTTATCTTGTCAGGCGATTCTTTCAGAAACAAGGAAAAACCCGGATGCCGGATTAGCTTGCCTCGCTGACAGCCATTCCCGTGACGCACTGACGAAATAAACACATGAACCGAAGGTCACGAAGTGCTATGTCCATGACCGGGCATAACCCCGGACACACAGTCGCATGATTAAAAGCGTCATGGACATTCTATCTGACCTTATAAATCATAAGTTTTAAACAGATGAAACTGATCATTCCCATGGCCGGACGTGGCACGCGCCTGCGCCCGCACTCGCTCACTACCCCAAAGCCGCTGCTCCCCGTCGCCGGCCCCATGCTCATTGAGCGCATTGTCTACACCTTCGTCACTTCGCTGGACAGGAAGATCACAGACATGGCCTTCATTCTGGGAGATTTCGGCAAGGAAGTCGAATTTCAGCTGAGTGAAATGGCACAGCGCTTCGGCGCCAAACCCGCTTTTTACTATCAGGACGAGGCCCTGGGCACGGCCCACGCCGTCAACTGTGCAGCACCATCGCTTACCGGGGAGGTGATCGTCGCCTTTGCCGATACCCTGTTCCGAATGGGCGGACCTGTGGATCTTGAGGGCGCAGACAGCGTCATCTGGCTCATGAAAGTAGATGACCCGACCCGCTTTGGTGTGGCTGTAATCGAGAACAATCGCATAATCCGTTTTGTCGAAAAGCCGACAGAGCCGGTTTCGGACATGGCCATTATTGGTGTATACTATTTCCGCGAAGGGGAGCGCCTGCAAAAGGAGCTCCAGTACCTGATGGACAACGACATCCGCGGACATAAAAATGAATTTGATCTGACCGATGCCATAGACCGCCTTCTTCAGGATAATGCGATGTTTCGTGCCGCCGGCGTGGATGAGTGGCTTGATTTTGGAACTATTCCTGCATGGCTTTCATCCACCGCTTCCGTCCTGGATCGCCAGGAACCCCAGAAGTACCGGGAAAAGGACTTCCCCGGCACCAGGATCATTTCCCCGTGCCACATTGGAAAGAATACCAGGATAACAGACAGCGTCATCGGTCCCTACGCCAGCATCGGCGATGGCTGCACAGTCAATGGAAGCAAAATCCGCAATTCCATTCTGCGGGATCATGCCGTCATTGAAGATTCGCACCTGGACAACTCCACGGTGGGCGTCTCATCGATCGTCCGCTCTTGCCGGCAGGAAATTCACATCGGCGATCACGCAGCGATCGGCGCCACACCGTGACGGGCTGACGCCCGGGGGATGGCAGTTTTTCTTCTCACTCCCGCTTCTTCGCGGTTGCTCCATCCCTGAGCTCCTTGTGGTGGTGGACATGCACCTCCTCCGGCTCCAGGTGGATCGTCACAATTGTCGTGACCCGAAACTCATCCATGATCTTTTTCTCAAGAATCGTTGCCTCCCTGTGCGCCTCTTCCAGATCGATGCCCTCACGAAACAGTGCATGAAACTCAATCCACAGTGTATTTCCGGTGCTTCGGTGCCGCAGATCATGCCATCCCGTCATAACCGGTCCGACTCCGTCATCCAGAACACTCCGGATGCGGCTGTCGGTTTCGTCATCGGTCTGATCCATGAGACCGGTCGTGGCATATTTGACCAGCCGGTATCCCTCCACGGAGATATACACGGCAAGGGCCATGGCCACCAGCGAATCAAGGAACAACAGCCCGGTCCGGGATATCAGAAATAGTGTCACAAGCACGCCGGCACTGGTATAGACATCGGTCAGTGTGTGCTTGCCGTTGCCTGTGATGATCATGTTGTTCTCTCTATTTCCCGTACGGACCAGCCAGGTTCCCAGCACCAGATTGATGAGCGCCGAGACAAAGATGATACCGCCACCCGTCTCAATGTTGAACACCTCAATGCCGGTAATCAGACTTTTTATGGACTGGTAGCAGATGGTCAGCGCCGCCACCAGAATCAGCGTCCCCTCCGCACCCACGGCAAAAAAGCCGATCCGGTCGTGCCCGTAGGGATGGTCGCGGTCGGGCGGTTTCTGACTGAAATAAATCCCGAATGCCGAGAATCCAACAGCAAAAACATGTACAAAGCTCTCAGCCGCATCGGACAGCACACTGTTGGCGCCGGTGTACAGCCAGGCCGTGAACTTCATGAGAAAGACCAGGATGGAGACTGCCAGACTGATACGAATGGCCCTCTCGCTTCGGGACATTTCGCGTTTATCTGACATCGGCAGCAGGGAATAATTGTGAAATCACAATACCTGAAAGCAAAATGATCGTTATCTTTCGGGGATATCCGGTATCACAGAATACGCATCTTTACACCTTTATTACCACACCTTTTCTCTTGCAGGATCTGGACCCAACATATCAGCAGCTTTTTCGCGACATCTCCGATGCCGTATCGGAAACCGGCCAGGAAATTCATGTCATCGGCGGGTTTGTACGGGATTATTATCTGGGCCGGCTGCCTGCCGACGGGACATGCGATATCGACCTTGTCACCGTGGGGTCGGGAATCAGGGCGGCGGAAGCCGTTGCAGGGAAACTCGGAACGCGCAAAATCGCCACCTACCGGCGCTTCGGCACTGCTCAGGTAACCTGGAACCGGTTTTCACTCGAATTTGTCGGAGCCCGCAAGGAAAGCTACCGCCCCGACTCACGCAAGCCCGCCGTTGAAGACGGGACACTTGAAGATGACCAGCTTCGTCGCGACTTTACCATAAATGCACTTTCCTGGTCCCTTAATCCCGGGAATTACGGAGTGCTGAACGATCCCTTCAACGGGCTTCAGGATCTGCAAAACCGCATTATCCGCACCCCGGTGGATCCGGAGCAGACATTCAGCGACGACCCGCTCCGAATGATGAGAGCAGTGCGTTTTGCCTCCCAGCTCCATTTCAATATCGATCCTGAAACCAAACAGGCGATCGAAAATATGGCATCCCGGCTGGAAATCGTCTCTAAAGAGCGGATCATTGACGAACTCAACAAGATCGTCATGTGCGACCAGCCTTCAACGGGGTTCGTCCTCCTGAATGAAACCGGCCTCCTTGCCCGGTTTTTCCCGGAACTATGCGCGCTGCAGGGTGTGGAAGAGATACACGGTCTTCGCCACAAGGACAATTTTCACCACACCCTGAAGGTGCTGGACAATGTGGCCATGTCCTCGGATGACCTCTGGCTGCGCTGGGCGGCCATCTTGCACGACATTGCCAAGCCGGCCACCAAACGATTTGAGCCGAAGCATGGCTGGACTTTCCACGGACATGACGCTTTGGGGGCCAACATGGTACCGAGGATATTCCGGCGTCTGGGACTGCCCCTGGACGAACGGATGCGTTACGTAAAGAAGCTCGTGCGCCTGCACCTGCGTCCCATCGCCCTGGCAGACGAAGAAGTGACCGACAGCGCCATTCGCAGGCTCATTTTCGAGGCCGGTGATGACCTCGAAGACCTCATGACTCTGTGCCGCGCCGACATCACCAGCAAAAACCACCAGAAAATCCGCCAGTTCCTCAAAAATTTCGACTTTGTGGAAAAACGGATTGTCGAGGTGGAGGAAAAAGACCGGATCCGAAACTGGCAGCCGCCGGTGGATGGCAACGAGATCATGGAGATCTGCGGCATCGGTCCCGGACCTGAAATCGGACGCATCAAATCGGCAATCGAGGAGGCAATTCTGGATGGAACCATTCCCAATTCCCGGGAAGCCGCCCTGGAGTATTTGCATGAATTCACCGGTACGGCAGACAAAAAAAAGCACTCCTCCGGCACGTCGCGTGAAGCAGACTCTCCGGGGGGCGCTCCGCCTGAAAGCGGAACGTCACACACGGAACCATCCAATACCAATTGAGCCGAATCATCTGATTCAAACCGTTTTATCCAAAACATAGACGTGAACAATACTGAACAAACCATCTGGATTACACGGTCCTGGGCCAAAATCAACCTGGGGCTTCAGGTATTGCACAGGCTTCCCAACGGCTACCACGAAATTGCCACCGGGTTTTGCTTCATCAACTGGAGTGACCGGTTCGAGATCAAAAAGGCCAGGTCCTTTTCCCTGGAAATGTCCGACGACCGGCTTCCCGTCGACCAGGGAAACCTTATTGTAAAAGCGGTCCATACCCTGCGCAAATACGTCGAAATTGATGATGGATGGTCGGTTTTTGTGGACAAAGCGATCCCTTTCGGCGCGGGACTCGGGGGCGGAAGCAGCAATGCCGCAACCATTTTGCGCATGCTGCAGAAAGTGGCGCGCCCGGACCTTTCCCTTGACGAAATCCACCAGCTGGTCAGCGGCCTGGGTGCCGATATCCCTGTATTCCTACACGGCAAACCCGGAATTGGCAAAGGCATTGGGACCGATATTTCGTTTTGTGACATTCAACCGGCGGCGTGGATTCTGACCGTCTTCCCGGATATTCACGTATCCACCCCAGATGCCTACCGGAACTGCGTCCCCAACGAAGACCCGGAATTCCCGCTTGAGCGCATCCTCCTGAAGGAACCGCTGGAAGAGTGGCGATACCTGCTCACCAACGACCTGGAGCCGTGGGTCATCCATCAGCATCCCATAATCGGCGACATCAAGGACCAGATGTACGATCTTGGTGCCGATTATGCCGCCATGAGCGGAAGCGGCTCATCCGTCTTCGGGATCTTCCAGCAGGAGTTCGTTGCGGTGGATGCCTTTAACATGTTTGTCGACTGGAAGTACAGGGTTAACCTGACGCCACCCTCCTTTATTCCTGATACCGGCATATACCGATCTTCCTGAATTTTTAGTAAATTTGACGCCATATACAAGACTGTATGATCTAAATCAAGCATGCGGCGCGGCTGAAAATAGCCAGATTCGCCACCTTCAGCGTTTCCATTGACAGTCCATGCAGTTCACCTCAAAAAAAAACTATTGTATGATCAAACTGAATGATGATATCAGCAAGGCCATGGATGCCGAATCCCTGAAGCTCGATATCCAGCGGCATCTTCGCTTCACCCTTGCTAAATCAAAGTACTCCACCACGAAATGGGACAAGTTCCGAAGTGTCGCCCTTGCGGCTCTTGACCGGCTTCATGACCGCTGGATCGATACCCAGGAATATTATTACGATGTGGACGCCAAAAGGGTCTACTATATTTCCATGGAGTTCCTGATCGGACGTCTGCTCGACAATATGCTGGTGAATCTGGACATTCTGGACGAGGTCAAGGAGGCTCTTCATGAACTGGGGCTGGATTACGACGAAGTGAAGGAGAACGAGTTTGACGCGGGCCTGGGCAATGGCGGGCTTGGCCGGCTTGCCGCCTGCTTCCTTGACTCCATGGCCACCATGGGTATTCCCGGATACGGATACGGAATCCGCTACGACTACGGGATTTTCGAACAGCAGATACGCAACGGCTACCAGATCGAGAAACCGGATATGTGGCTCCAGTTCGGCAATCCGTGGGATGTGGTGCGTCCCAAAATGCTCTACCCTGTCGATTTCTACGGTGAAACCATGCCGTACACGGATTCAGACGGCCGTCTGCGCTTCAAGTGGGTAAACACCCAGAAAGTGAACGCGCTGGCCTTCGACACCCCGATCCCCGGCTACAAGAATGACGTGGTCAACAACCTGCGGCTCTGGAAGGCCAGTTCCTCAAAAGCCATCGACCTGCAGTCCTTCAGCCAGGGCGAGTACATCGATGCCGTACGTGACGCCCAGCTGCAGGAGAACATCTCCCGCGTGCTCTATCCGAACGACAAAGTTTTCGTTGGTCAGGAACTGCGCCTGAAACAGGAATATTTCCTGGTATCGGCTACCATGCAGGATATCATCCGCCGGTTCAAAAAGGTGCATGACGACTGGAGGAAGTTTCCGGACAAGGTAGCCATCCAGTGCAACGACACCCACCCGAACCTGGCAATCCCGGAGTTGATGCGTGTGTTGCTCGACTACGAGGGCCTCGACTGGGAAATCGCCTGGGAGATCACAAGAAAGTCTGTCAACTACACCAACCACACGGTTCTTCCCGAAGCGCTCGAAACTTGGTCTGTGCCGCTGATGCGCAATCTGCTTCCGCGCCACCTGCAGATCATCTACGAGATCAACAAGCGGTTCCTCAACCAGGTGCGCGACAAATTCGGCAGCGATGTGAACCGTGTCCGACGGATGTCCATAATCAGCGAAGGAGAAAAACCGGCTGTGCAGATGGCAACACTCGGAATTGTCGGCTCGAAGAAGGTCAACGGAGTGGCCCGGCTTCACACCGAGCTGATCAAAAAAACCATCTTCAAGGACTTTTATGAAATGTATCCCGACAAGTTCATCAACATGACCAACGGGATTACACCCCGGCGCTGGCTAAAGCAGTGCAATCCGGGACTTTCGGAACTTATTTCAAAGGAGATCGGGGACGGATGGATCACGGATCTGGATCAACTCAAAAAGATCGACAAAAAAGCCGGTGACAAGGCCTTCCGCAAGAAGTTTGCCAAGGTAAAACGCAGCAACAAGCTGGCGCTGATTGATTTCATTGAAGGAGAATATGGAATGAACCTCAATCCGGATTCCATTTTCGACATCCAGATCAAACGGATCCACGAGTACAAACGCCAACTCTTGGTGGCGCTGCACACGGCCATGCTCTACAACCGGATCAAGGCTGATCCGGATGCGGATTTCCAGCCCCGTACCGTGCTTTTTGCCGGCAAGGCCGCTCCCGGCTACACCATGGCAAAGCTGCAGATCAAACTGATCAATTCCATCGCCGAAAAGATCAACAACGATCCCGATACCCGGGACAAGCTTTCCTGCATGTTCCTGGAAAATTACACCGTGTCACTGGCTGAACGGCTCATTCCCGCCGCGGACCTTTCCGAACAGACCTCAACGGCCGGCATGGAGGCCTCCGGCACGGGCAACATGAAATTCGCCCTGAACGGAGCCCTGACCATCGGAACACTGGACGGAGCCAATATTGAGATCCGTGAAGAAGTGGGTAAGGACAACATTTTCATCTTCGGCCTGACGGATGAGGAGGTGGAGCAGAAGCGCCGGGAGGGATACAATCCCCGTGACTACTACGACTCCATTCCTGAGCTTCAGCAGGTACTCAATCAGGTACGCGACGGCTTTTTCGAGCCGGATAAGCCGGATTTGTTCCATCCGATCATCCGCTCGCTGCTGGATGAAGGTGACTACTTCATGGTACTGGCCGATTTTGAATCCTATGCCGAGCAGCAGCAAGCCGTTGAAGAACTGTACAAAAACGAGGAAGAGTGGATGAAGAAAGCCATCCACAACGTCGCCCGCATCGGGAAATTCTCTTCCGATCGCACCATCAGCGAATATGCCGAGCATATCTGGGAAGCCAAAAAATACAATCCGCCGCTCAAGAACAAGAAAGGCAACAATAAAGAGAAATAGCCGATGCAACCGGAGGATCAGAGGCAGCGGACTGCTTTCTCCGGATGACCCGACGGTAAACGGTCAGGAACCTATTCCAGCACAAACCGGAAGGTGATGGTTCCGTACTGGGACTCTTGCGGCATATTGGCGGGCAATCGGGAGAAGCGCCAGGTGCGAAGTGTGCGCAACACCTCCCGCTCAAGTTCGGGATGTGCCTTTATTATGGGCTGAAGCCGTCCCACCGTCCCGTCCGGCCGCACCTCGAACCTCACGGAGATCACAGCCTCGGTCTGTGAAACATAGCCGGGGAGTGGCTGTACGATTGGGGCCCGGTTGAAATCACCCTCCCACTCCAGCTGGAACGGCGCGGAACGAATGGGATCGGTTCCCGTGCCCTGGTCCACATCCGGACGACCCCGTATGCCCCGGATATCCCCCGTCTCCTGTTCGCCACGCTGCTCGATTTCGTCCTGCTGCGCCTGTTCGGGAGCCGTGGTCTCTTCCACTTCCTGTGTCTCTTCAATCTGCTGCTGCGGGTCAATCAGGTCGGTATCGGGGGTGGTGACCACATCCTCCTGGATATCCTGCTCCTGCTCGGGCAGGTCTACGTCGCGGGCCGTCTCTTCGGGTCGCTGCACCGGCTGCGGCACCGGCTCAGGTTCGGGTTCAGGCTCGGGTTCCTCGCTGACGGTCTCCACCGGCTCAGGCCGGGTTTCGGGACGGGCCTCATCCTCCCGTGAAAATTCGGCCAGCGTTCCATCCTGAAACTCCCCAAGGGTGATTTCAATGAACGCGGTGCGCTCCATGGCCCGTGGCTCGGTGGCCATGATAAGGGCTATCACCAGTATGATCACATGGATTACCGTGGTGATGCTCAGACCGAATTTTTCTTCCCGGGTCAGTTTACGCATAGTATCAGCGGCTCGCGCGCTCCGTGGCCATCATCATGTTCATATTCAAGGCCTTGCCAATGTTCATAACGTGAACAGCGTCATCAATTATTGCATTTTTGTCTGCCCTTACCACCAGTGTGGCGCCGGGATGGCGCTGATGCTGCTCCCGGATGGATGCGGCCACATTCGCCCGGGGCACAGGATCGCCCATGACATAGAAGCTTCCGTCACGCGTGATGGAAACATTGACGAAGTGCTGATCGGTGACAGCAGCCGTTTCGGCACGGGGTATGTCTATCCGAATGCCAAAGTTGGTGACAAACGATGACGTCAGCAGGAAGAAAATCAGCAGCAGAAGCACGATATCCGTCAACCCTGCCGCCGCAAAAAGCGTAAGTGGCTTTTTTACTTCACTTTCAGATCGGAAATTCATCGGTAGTGTGCCTAAAGTTGTTTTTTGGCTGCCGGTTTCTGCAGGAGTTCAATGAACTCGGTGGAGGAGTCCTCCAGATCAAAGATCATCCGGTTCATGCGGCCCAGCAGATAGTTGTAAAAACCGTAAGCGATGATGCCCACGGCCAGCCCGGACGCGGTTGTGATCAACGCTTCCCAGATGCCGCCCGCCAGAACGCTCGGGTTCACGTTGCCTTCCAGCGTCTGGATCTGCTGGAATGCCTGGATCATGCCCGTCACCGTACCCAGAAATCCGAGCAGCGGTGCTACTCCGGCTATGGTTGCCAGCCAGTCCATTTTCTTTTCAAGCAGATGCACCTCGCGCTTTCCGGCGTTTTTTATGGCATCATCAATATCGTGGATCGGGCGCCCAAGACGCTTGATCCCCTGTTTCATTATCCTGGAAAAGGGCTTGTCCATGTCATCGCAATACTGCTGCGCGGCTTTCATATCGCCCCGCTTCAGTATCTGCTCCAGGCTGTTGAGAAACTTCAGGTTGTCCATCCTTGAGTTGGACAATACCCGCCAGCGCTCCGCAATGACATAAATAGCCAACAGGGAAAGCAGGGTTATGGGTATCATTACAAATCCACCTTCTGCAAGCATTTGCAGAAGGGAGATCTTTTCAGGGCCAGATATGGCGGGCTGAAGGGTATCCTCCGCCAGGCCGTTTTGAAACAGGAGTGCGGTTAGAAACAGGGTGACCGTTGTCATTGAGTGCCGTTTGATTTTAAGGGTTGCGTATGAAACTGTTAACGAATTCTGATGATGAAATTATTGCTCCGGAACGGTTCGGGCAATTCTTCGATCGCCCGCTCTGCATCTGATACCGTTTTGAACTGCCCGACACCTACCCGGTATGTGGTATTTCCGTTTGGAAGTACAGTTTCCCAGCGGGTCGCCTTGTAACCCTGGTTTTCCAGCCGCCGCTGTTCAATCTCGGATTTTCTTTCATTTCTCAGCGAATGAACCACAATGGTGTAGGCGCCAATTAGCACTTCATCCTCCGGACCTCTCAGTCCGTATGGCAGGGCCATGTTACGGATCACTTCATCTGCCGGATCCGCAGCCACATCCTCCACCGGCTCCGGCGTCACATCCACATCGGGCGGCGGCGCCACATCCTCCACCGGTTCGGGTGACGGTACAAATTCCTGAACAACCTGTTCCTCTTCACGGTCTTCACGTGGAGCGGGCACCGGAATCTCATTCTGAACAACCGGCCTGTCATCAATATGAACCCGGCTGAGCCTTTGTCCATCAAAATGGAAATACAGCAGGATTGCAACAATTAGCAGAGCCGCGACCGGGATCAGCCACATCAGTTTTTCCGACTTTCCGCTTCTGCGGTTTTTTGATGCACCTCCACGCGTCTTGAGGCGCTGGGACAGAGACAGCCTTGGAAGAAGAAACGGCCTGGACGAACTTTCGGTATCTTCCGGTTGCAAGCTTTCAGAAAAAGCCGGCTCCGATTCCTCATCCGGTTCGATCTCAGGGTCAATCTCCGGCTCGATCTCAGGGTCAATCTCCGGTTCGATCTCAGGGTCAATCTCCGGCTCGATCTCGGGGTCAACCCCGGCCTC
This sequence comes from Balneolales bacterium, assembly GCA_007120385.1. Lineage (GTDB taxonomy): Bacteria > Bacteroidota > Rhodothermia > Balneolales > Natronogracilivirgulaceae > SKNL01. Next base: position 7,989 of record SKNT01000123.1, on the reverse strand, counting down.
ATCTTCCGGTTCAAACTCACGCTCCTCTTTCTCCCACGGTTCCAGCTCCTGTTCACCCTCAGGCTCTTCCTCCCGGTCAAATTCATCCGCCGGTTCCCGGTCATCCTCCCGTTCCGCATCCGTTTTCTCCCCATACCGGGCGTCCGGCCCTTCTTCGGGCAATTCTTCCTCCCGGTACCCGGCAATGCCAAACGGATCATCTCCTTCATCCGCTTCTTCGGCAGCAGGCTCTCCCTCCGTATCGGCCGTTTCTTCATCAGCGGAATCGACCAGGCCCGGTTTCGGCGGGGAGACTTCAATGGGACTCAGTCCGGCATACTTGTGATTTACCTCCAGGGCAAGGGTTTCATCCGGTTGATAATCCATGGATCCATCCTCTTTCTTCCGGAACGTTCCAAGCCCTTCAACAAAACAGGATCCGCTTTCCTCAGCTTCGCGGACCACAGACTCAACCCATGCGCCAAGTGCCTTGGACGCTTCGCCCTCGTCGCTTTCCATCGCCCTGGCCAGCAATGCTACGAATTCATCGTGATTTAATTTCATCGGCCCCTCATTTTTCCGGTGTAAAGACAATAATATCGGCCGGCGGCTTCATTACAATGCGACCGTCTTTTTCCTGATGCTGCTCCTGCTTTTGGTGTGCAACTGAAAAAGTGCCCAGTCCGCCTATCTGAACCTGGGCTTGTTTCTTCAGATGTGCAGCCAGAATAGTTGCAATTTCCTGCTCCGTGTTCTTTTCCGTCATAAGTTTCACCAGTGAAAAGTTAATCCTCCGTAAAACTGAAATGGCCGCTCCTGGTAATGCTGCCAGACTTCATATTCCTGATCCAGTATGTTTAACGCTTTGAAGTACAGACCGAATCGCGAATGAACCCGGATATCTGTCCTTGCTCCAAGCTGGACAAATCCGTCCACGGTTTCACCCACTGCCGTCTTGCGCTTGCCTGAGAGATCCATCCACCCGGAAAGGCCAAGCCACGACACCGGATGAGTAGATGCCAGCACGGACCCCTTCCATCCGGGAAAATACGGAATTTCTCCCGATGGTATGTCATCCTCGTCGGTGCTGGTGTAATTAAGTCCAATCCGAGCGGATGTGGTTGTCCGCCAGGTCCGGAAGACCCGGGACAACCCGGCATACCATTCCACATGCGTGGCTTCGCCGGTATATTCAAGTCTGTAGTAGGGCATGGCGGGATCATCCCAGGGAGCATGATAACCCCGGTTGTAGTACTGCCAGTAATCCAATCCTGTGTAGAGTTCGATGCCATTCCAGAGTTCCGCACCCGAATGAAGGTTGATGTGGAGTCCTCGCTCATGCTCCAGTTCCATATCGTTGTTCAGTGTGAAGCGATTGGCAAGGTGAATGGTTTCCAGTGACGGGTCGTTGACAAATCCACGCAGCCGCATCGCTACCGAAAAACGCCCCGCACCCTTGAATCTGTAATGGATATCGGGGTACAGGTACAAGTCCAATTCGTTAACCGGATCATAAAGCTGGTAAAAGCGCAGCCACGCCTCTACCTGGTGGAAACTGCTGAAAGTGTGGCGGTACCGGGCTCCCAGGTTGTTATTGAGCCAGTATTGCGTGCCTTCAAGACCGGTGTCATACACCGCGCCTGTCCCGTTGAACTGAAGTCCGAATACCTGTTCCATCATGGACCCCTCCCAGAAGCGGTTCAAATGGACCTGGTAGCGGGTTTCGCTGGTGGCATCTTCATGATCGGGATAGCTCCCCGTACGATCGGCAAAGCGATTTGCGGATGCGGATGCCTGCCATCCGCGGTAAGCGTTCTCCAGTTGCTGCCAGCGCGCTTTTACACCAAACGAATTGTAGGAGATTCGCTCCGGATCCACCAGAGGCGACGCGGTTCCCGGAAGCGGAGAGTGATTGAAGGAGGAAGCGGCAGTGATACCGGCTCCCCAACGGCTTTTTCCCGTCACACGTGTCCACTGCAGGTCTCCTCCCATATCCCGGAATGAGGAGAAGTCCCTGTCGCCGTCGGACGACTGATGGCCGAAATGGAAGGCGATGCTTTCACGGTCCCGGATGGGTGTTTCTGCAAAAATGCCGAATTCAGGGCTTTGGAACGTTCCGTATCCGGCATAAGAATAAACCCTGCTGCGATCGGCAAAACGGATGAAATTCTTCTCGGGTCTCAGGGCCGGCTCCAGGTCGCTCAGCGGTATGGTTGCCACTACTTCCTCATCCGTTTCCATGAATGGCATACGGTCAGGATCCACGCGGAATACGGGTGGACGCGGACTGAACCCCAGCACCGGCTGTCTTTGAAGGCCGGGAAAGCGCACATCAAAGTCGCCCCGTATTTCGATGTCCTGCGGATCAATATCCGGGAGTAGGGAGGATGCGCCATCCTGTTGTTGTGCCGTCGCCGGCCACGCGGCAAGGATCAGCAGCGCTGATATGAAGATGGGGATTAGCCTGGTGGAGTTCATTCGGTTGCTGGAATGGTTTCGGGAAACAGAATATAAACGAAGGAATTCATGGGACCGTCTGTTAGTGAGATTTTTTTTTACTACTCTTTCTGTCCGGCATTAGCTCCTGTATTAAGCTTTTGATGCCATCCGGCTTTGTTGACTGCCAGAAGCAAGGGTGTTGCCACTAAAATAATCATCATCATTACCAAATGTGTAACAATTGCATAAGCCACACCAAGGGCTTCCGGCACGGCAAACAGCAGGAGAAGGGTCCGGCTTACAAACCAGTGGTAGGTTCCGATTCCGCCCGGAGATGGCAGGGACATGCCCAGGGCCGAGACAACCGTTACGACCAGCGCTTCGCGCATGCCCAGGCCATACTCCGTATGCAGGTTGAAAGCGGTAAACGGGATGTAGGTCATCAGGACATAGCAGAACCAGATGGCTGCCGTGAGCAGGATGAAAAGCGGCCAGTTTTTCACTTGCCGTATGCTCAGGAGTCCCTGTATGAACTTTTTTGAAATATCGCCAAGCGTCTGGAAAAACCGGTGCAGGGAGGGAATCCATTTGTCGAGCAGGAGGGCCAGGCGGTAAAGCAGGTACACGGCGGCGATTACGGCGATGGCCATTATCGCCAGGATCATCGCCCCGTCGATGCTTAACAGCGACTGCAGCCATTGAACCGTTTCGGTTCCCAGCAGCGGCACGATGACCCGGTAATCTGTCAGCAGATAGACCAAGACAAACACCACTAGCACCAGTACGACCAGCAGGTCCAGGGCTCTTTCCAGTACAACCGTGCCCATGAGTTTGGTTCGGCTGATCTGCTCCCTGTTGCCCACGAATATGGAGCGGGAAACCTCCCCCAGCCGCGGCACGGCATAATTTACCATGTACCCGAGCATGACACCGCTGAAAAGGTTCATACGGCTGGTTCGTATTCCCTCCTGCTCAATGAGTTGTTTCCACCTTTCGGCCCGCAGATAGTGGCTGAAGAGTGATATCAGAAGGTAGGGCAGCAGCCAGAAATAGGTCAGCTTGCCCATCGTCAGGCGCAGGTCGTGAAAGGATACATCTCTCAGGGCAAGCCAAAGGAATACCGCCGCTACAATCACACTGGCAATAAATCGGAGGTATTTGTTCAGCATGCCGTCTATTTCCGAAGGTCAATGATCTCGGCACTCTCGGGATATTCCATCGTGAAGAAATCGTCTGAATATTCCAGGTATCGTGCTTCGTAGAACGTGGTGTTCAGGAGATTGTCCATCTGGTCCGTGGCCCGGATCATGTCCGGGGTCAGGTCGGCATTCAGCCGGATCTTAACTTCCGTAAATATTTCAAAGGGATCCTCAGGCAGCAGCGTGAACTCGGTCCGGTCGCCTTCCCGCGTCATGCCGGCCACCCGAAACAGCTCGTCTGAATCGGAGAAAAAACGCGACGGGGCAAAATCATCTTCCTCCGGCTCATATTCGCTTATGATGAGCTTGTTCTGGCGTTCATTGTAGACCATTGAGACATCACCGTTCACCAGTACCACCTGATAGTCGGCCTGAATTTTATATTTCTCCCTGGAGATCCACAACACACCGCTGATCACCTGTGTTTCACCCGTGTAGGAGTCGATCAGTTCGTGCGTCATTTGCGCATGAAGCACTTTCCCCTCGCTGAAAAACTGCCGGACACGATCCAGTTCATTTTCCGGCACGCCGGATCCAGTCTCTGCCGTCACCAGCGCGGGCGGCACAAAAAGCATCATGGCCAGAAGCCATGCCACTGCATGTCTTTTATTCATCCAGTTCCCGCAGCAGTTCTCGCAGTTCGTCTTCATCTTCCACCAGTACTTCGCGGGCTGTGCTTCCCTGGTAAGGTCCGACAATTCCCGCAGTGTAGAGTTGATCAATCAGGCGACCGGCCCGGTTGTACCCCAGTTTCAGCTTGCGCTGCAGCAGTGATACAGATCCCTGCTTGTGAAGCACGACCACTTTTGCCGCCTCTTCAAAAAGTTCGTCCCGATCGCTTTTGTCCAATACACCCCCATGGCCGTTCTCATCTTCCATTTCCGGCAGATAGTAGGGATGGGGGTAACCCGTTTGCTGTCCAATAAACGCATTGATGCGTTCCACCTCAGCAGTGGAGACAAACGCATTCTGAAGGCGGATCATGTTGATTCCACCGCCATTGTAAAGCATGTCACCTCTACCAACGAGCTGATCGGCCCCCATGGTATCCAGGATGGTTCGCGAGTCGATTTTTGACGCCACCTGATAGGCCACCCGGGCAGGGAAGTTGGCCTTGATGGTACCGGTTATCACATTGACAGACGGACGCTGGGTTGCCACCACCAGATGAATCCCCACCGCACGGGCCAGCTGCGCGATCCGGGCGATTGGCTCCTCTATCTGTTTGCCTGCTGTCATCATGAGATCGGCAAGCTCGTCGATGACCACCACAATGTATGGCATGTAACGGTGGCCCAGCTCCGTATCCAGCACATCGCTTTTGAATTTTGCATTGTAGGCAGCGATATCGCGAACCTGTGCCATCTTCAGCTGCTCGTAGCGCTGATCCATCTCCCTGCAAACGCTGTTGAGTGTCTGAAGCACCTCCGAAGTGTCCGTTATGATCGGTTCCGAGGCGTTGGGAAGGGTTGCCAGATAATGATTCTGGATATTCCGGAATAGCGAAAGCTCGATCTTCTTCGGGTCGATCATCACGAACTTGAGATCGTCCGGGTGGCATTTGTAAAGCAGACAGGTGATAATGGTATTGATGCCCACCGTCTTCCCAGAACCGGTCGCCCCGGCCATAAGCAGGTGCGGCAGCTTGGCCAGGTCCACCATGAACACCTCATTCTCGATGGTGCGCCCGAACGCCACCGGCAGGGCCATCCGCGTTTCGGCAAACTTCCTGGTATTGATAAGCGAACGGATATAGACGATCTCCGGATTCTTGTTTGGCACCTCAATTCCGACGGCCGACTTGCCCGGGATGGGCGCGATGATCCGCAGTCCCCTGGTTGCCATGGCCATTTTCAAGTCGTTGGCATAGCTTTCAATCCGGCTGATCTTGACATCAGGGGCGGGCTGCAGTTCATAAAGGGTGACGGTCGGACCAACAATCGCCTCGATGCCGGTAATTTCAATTCCGTGGCGGTTCAGCTTGTCGAGGATGATCATCTTGTTTCGGTTGATCTCCTCGTAATTGACCTCGTTTCCTTCGTTTGGAGCCTTATCCAGAAGATCCAGAGTCGGAAACTTGTACTTGATCAGGGGTTTTTCCACCTGTTTTGCCCGCTCACTTTCAAGCTTCCTCCTGCCGGCTTCCTCTTCTGGCGTCCCCCTGTATACGGTAATGTCCATGTCCTTGTCGCCGCCAGCTTCCGGATACTCCCCTTCCGCATCACCGGCACCCGCAGGCTGCCGGGATCCGCCAATTACGGACTCGTCACCCTGTTTCTCTTTATCAAGAATCGCCCTTGGCGGTCTTCCTTCCGTGGATTCGGCCAGTTCCTTGCGCTTGCGCTCTTCTTCTTTTTCCCGGGAAGTCAGCACCAGCCGTTCCCATCGTTTCCGCTTTTCCTCCTCGGAAACAGGCGCTTCGCCGGTATCAGAATCACGATCACCACGCCCCTCCCTGCCGGCGGCCTTCGGGTCCTCATCATCCGGTCTCACCCGCCAGCGCGATCCGTTTCGTCCGGATTGCTTTTCTTCGACCTCCCCGCTGCCATTGACACGGCTTCGGAACAGTGAAACAAAACCCGCCCTCATCTCTTTCACATTTTCAATGGCAGACTGTAAATCTCTGTTTGTCAACAGGATAATTGCGATGATACTCAGGCTTCCAAGTATGATTACCGGGCCGTACTGCCCTGTCAATGCCCGCAGGATATAGGCGATGGCAAGTCCGGAGGAACCGGCCCAGTCCACAGAAACCAGATCAAACTCGTTATGCAGCCAGCCCATGATGGATGCGGCCAGCATCATGGCAAAAACAGCATAGAGGGATTTGAGGTGGATGGCCTTGAGGTCTTTGTGCCGCAGTATGTTCCATCCGTATAGCAGCACCACAACCACCAGTATCATGGAAAAGTAGCCGAATAAAATCTGCACGAAGAAATGCGAGAGGTAGGCGCCAAGCGGCCCCAGACCGTTCTGGATTCGAAGCGCCGGCCCCTGACCGAAATCCAGCAGCGTTCGGAAATCCACGCTTTGAATGATGGCAAAATCCTCGCTCCGGTAGGTGATGATACTGATGGCAAAGGTTACAGCAATGGCCATCAGGATAATCCCCAGCATCTCCATTTTGCGTTCAAAGGAGAAAAAAGTTTCTGCAGTATTTTTGCTTGCTTTCTTTTTCATTTTCTGATGGATATTACGCCTTCATGCATGCTCGGTATGGATGAGTACAGGTCCACCTGGCTGCAATAGGAAACATCCTCTTCATAGCCCAGGTCGCGAAGCCTCTTGGCATGGTTGCAATCCCTGATGAGCGCAGGTATGTCGCTGCCGAATTTTTCGTAGAGGCCAAAAGCCACCTTTACACCATCGGTGGAATCAAAGGGGAGTTTGTGGTCAAAAATCTTGTGCGTTATGGCACCGGCACACAGCATGTCCTCAATGGAAAGCCGGCTGTTCCAACCGGAACAGATCAGCAGAACTTCCTTCTCGCCATCCTGCTTCAGGATATCGGCAATTGCTGAAAGGTTCAGAAAGCTTCCAATAAGAATCCGGGCGGCACCGCTGCTCCGGGTGATGGCCCGGGTTCCATTGGTTGTCTTTAAAAGGATCGTTTTGTCGCTGACCGTTTCTTTGCTGAATTCCAGGGGTGAGTTTCCAAGCTGATATCCCTCCACTTTTTTACCCTCCTTTTCACCGCACAATAGAATACTGGCGGAATCCAGGTAGCGGGTGTACCGCCCGGCATCGTCATTGCTGCCGAGTGGTATGATGCCTGCCGCTCCATTCTCAAGCGCCGTCTGTATGGTGGAACAGGAACGGAGCACATCAATTACAACTACGGTCTTGTCCCGCACATCCTGCTCACTGAAGGAGATGGATGACGAGAATACATCAATCGAATCTATCATTTCTTTCTCTTATAAAATGGCAGCCGGACCACTTCTGATGGATGTTCCTTGTCCCGGATGCGTATCATCACGGTTTTGCCGGGTTCGGCATGCTCTGTGGGAATGTAACCCATGGCAATCCCCCTGTCCAGCATGAACGACAGTCCTCCGCTTGTAACCTGACCAAGCACCGTGCCATCGGTGCCGGCAATGGCCTGTCCGCTTCGGGGGATGCGCCTGTCCTCCTTCATCACAAATCCGCACAGGCGCCGGGCAACGCCATTGATCTTTTGAGCCAGCATGGCATCCTTCCCGAGGAAATTGCCTTTGTCCCATTTTACCAGCCATCCGAGCCCGGCCTCCAGCGGAGTGGTATCTTCTGCAAGATCGTTGCCGTAAAGGGCGAGCCCGGCTTCCAGCCGCAGGGTATCGCGCGCTCCGAGTCCGCACGGCATGATACCGTTTGCTTCACCTGCCAGCACGAT
>SKNT01000143.1 GCA_007120385.1 Balneolales bacterium | reverse complement strand
GCCGAAGGTCCGCTCAAGGGCATTCTCGAGTACACCGATGAACCCATCGTATCGACCGACATCATCGGCAACCCCCACTCCACCATCTTTGATTCCGACATCACGAAAGCCGCCGGAACCATGGTGAAAGTGGTTGGATGGTACGACAACGAAGCCGGCTACTCGGCACGTACCGCCGACCTGATTGTCCGCATCGGATAATCCGGATTTGTGACGGCGTGGCGGTCCGGAATCTCCCGGACTGCCGGCCGTTTTGTTCTTTCATTTTTCGCCGGTGTTCCGTACTATTGGTGTCCACCGGCAATACGGGATGTAGCGCAGCCCGGTAGCGCGCCTCGTTCGGGACGAGGAGGTCGCAGGTTCAAATCCTGTCATCCCGACTTTCCAAAAGGTCTGTCTGTTATCTCGTAATGGGCAGGCCTTTTTTTGTATGCCTGACACACTGTGCTCAAAGTCATCATTCTTACCGTCAGCCAGCCTGAGAGCCGTTGTGCGGCAAGGTAAACGTGAATGTCGTGCCCCACTTGATCTTGCTTTTTCCGGTGAGCTCCCCGCCGTGACGGTTGATCATCTCCTTGGTCATCACAAGCCCCAGTCCGGACCCGGATTCTTTGCCAGTTCCCCTTGTCGTCACGGTTTTTTCTTTTGCCAGAATCTTTTCCAGTGTCTGCTGATCCATTCCGACCCCGTTGTCGGTGATGCTGATCTCGGTCTGGCTGTACAGGCGCTGTGCCTCAATAATGATCTTGCCATCCCGGCCGGTGAACTTGATTGCATTGCCCACCAGGTTCCTCAAGATGGACTGAAGCATGTTCCGGTCGGCATATACGGTAATGTCCTCCGGTATCCGGGATTCAATACGGATATCCTTGCTGTCGGCCAGGCTTTTCAACAGTTCCGAGATTTCCTTTACATTTTCGGCCAGATTGAGTGGCATCGGTGAAAACGGCATCTTTCCGGTTTGCAGTGAAATCCAGTCGAGCAGCTGGTTCAGCAGCGAAACGGCCAGGTTGGATGAGTTGATGATCTGGGCAACCATCTCCCGCCGTTCCTCTTCGTCCAGTTCTTCGTACTCATCCTGAAGCATGGATGCGAATCCCAGAATGCCCTGAAATGGCGATCTGAGGTCGTGTGAAACGATCTTGATCATGCGCTCATTGGTGAAGTTGGTGTCCCGGAGTTCCTGCTCCACTTCCTGGCGCTGTTTGATCTCATCTTCCAGCTTGCGGACCATTTGTTTCAGATGGTTGGTGTGTTCGCGGACCCCGTCGGCCAGCTCCTTGTTTCTTTTTCGAAGGAGGTAGGAGTTCCACCGAACCAGCCCGAAGACGATCGCAACAGCCATCAGCATGTAGACACCAAGCATGATGTTGCCGATCCACCAGGGACGAAGGATCACGAAACTGATGGCAAGCGGCTCGGTCCAGTCGCTGGAACTGCGTGAAGCCCTGACTTCAAAAGTATAGCGGCCCGACCCCTGGAAAAACTGGGTGAATACCGGGTTTGTGGTTGATTCCGACCAGGAGCTACCCCGTCCCGCAACCCGGCTCTGATAGACGATCTCTTCGGAAGGGAAATCAAGGGTGGTAAATGCAAAAGTCATGTTATCAACGCTGCTGTCCAGCCGCCGCTCTTTCGTTGTGGTATAGACCGTATCCCCGACAGCCCAGTAGCGCAGCCGAACCGGCGAAGTGCGGGTTTCTATTTCGGAGTTATTGTAAAACGCCGTACCCACATTTGTACCCATCCAGAGATATCCCTGATTGTCCACGAACGCGGCGCCATGTACGAAGTTGGTGGACAGCAGTCCGCTTACCGTGGAGAAGCGCCGTTCCCGAATCTGTCCGGTGCCAGGTTCATTCAGGTAGTACAGGTAGCGGTTGGATCCGACCCACAAGTCATTGCCGATCTGGCGTATCCAGCGGACGTTGCCATCGTCCAGATCCGTGATCTTGCCAAAGCTGGGCATGTCTTCAAACGGGTCAAAACGGTATAATCCGTCCGTGGTTCCGATCCACAAATAGGTGCTTTTGCCGGGATACACATAGGAAAAAACGATGTTCTTCGGAGGTATTTCCTGGAATCCATCCCATTTTACGGGAACAAACATCTCTGTTTCGGTATGGTACCACGCAAGGAAGCCATAAGCCCCCGATATCCAGATCAGGCCATCAGATGTGCGGGTGATGCCGGACACAAACTGGCTGACACCACGGGAGGCACCGATGGATCGCAGCTGCCCGGATTGTTTGTCGAAATGCAGCAGTCTTCCCGTATTGCTCACCATCCAGAAATGACGGTTGTCAACAATCACACTTGCCGTGATCTCCGCGTTTCCGTCCAGCTCGCCAATACGCTGACCCTGACCGGAATTGACATCCAGGACATGAATCCCACCGGCGGCAAAAGCGTAAATACTGCCGGTGTTTTCACAATACCGGATGCTGTGAATAAGCTGATTCTCCAGGTAATCCAGTTTTGAAAGCTGTGACTGACCCGGGGGCCGGTGGAAAAACCCCTCATGCGTTGCAATCCAAAGGTGGTTGGAAGGGTCCCTGACTACGCCTGTGACGTACCGCCTGGGCAGCCCCTCTTTAGGCCCGATGTTGCCGAATGGAACATTGGGGATGAAAGCCATGCCATGATCCGTGCCTACCCACTGGTTGCTGAAACGGTCAATGTAAATTTGTTTGATGTAGTCGGAAAAAAAGGTCCGCTGTCCGGTAGCTTCCAGTGTTTGCGGGTGGATGCGGAAGTAACCCGAACCGTCGGTGCCTGCCAGAACCGTGCCGTCCGGGGCAATGGCAATGTTGTCGACTGTCAGACCCCTTGTCGCTGTCACAAACTGACTAGAAGTCACTCTTTGCCTCTGCGGATCCCAGGTCACCAGATACAGACCGAAAGTGCTTCCCACCCAGTACTGCGATCCGCCGGCATGACGGATCCCGCGCAGTTGCGCGGGCAGGCCTGTTTCGGGAATGCGCGTGACCGTGGAGCCCCTGGCAGGCAGATACAACAGATTGTTGCCGGCAGAAGTGATCAGGACGCCGCCAATCCGATCGTTTTCAAAGGAAAAAGAGCGCACCAGATCGGTTTGCTGGGCCGGATTGAAATCAAAAGCCAGCTCCCTGAGCCGTTCATGTTCAATTTCACTGTTCTCATCAGGTTCCAGGAAGTAGATCCGGTTTTGTCCGGCTGCCAGGATACGGTGATCCGCAGTCTCGTGCAGGGCGCGTATGCGGTAGTCGCCATCCGGTGCCGTGAAAGGGATCTGCGTAAAGGTTTCGGGGAGTATGGAGTTGTCCCCGCCCAGATCCGCAGTGGCAATACCCCTGTCAGTGGCCGCATAGAGCCGGTTCCGGCTACTAAGAAGCAGATACTTCACCATGTGATCCGGCAATCCGTGCGAGATGCGCCTTCTGTGAAAAACATACCCGTCAAAAAAGGCAATACCGTCATCGGTTGCAATAGCCATGTGTCCGTCGGGAAGCTGTATGCTATGCTTTACAAACGTGGAAGGCAGCCCGTCTTCGGTCGTATAGAGCCGGTAAGCAGGATCCCCGGCCGCTGCAGCTGGCAAGAGCAGAGGCAGGATGCAGATCAGGAAAAAGTATCTGCCGGATACAATATGTGATGTGATTGCCTTCAATTCTGTGTTCTGCAGAATCCCGTTTCAATAAAAATGATTTAGCCCGTCAGTTGATGATAATACCTGTATCAGGTTTTCTGCTCTTGCCGCCCGGGATTCCGTAAATGTTACTGATAAAACTGCTTTTCAATTTTGCATATATACAAAAAAAAACGGGTTAATGCTATCCTTGCAATGCGATTTGATGGAAGGGTTTAAAAGCGGGAGCCGGACTCATGGTCAGGGCCTGCTGCGTCTCATCCCCATTCCTCACCCCATATCCATGATTCCTTGCCTGGCACCCCGTACCCATCTCTCCAAATCTCTGATCCCGCACCCCGAATCCCATATTTATGACCCCTTAACTCTGATCCATCATCCCGCATCACAGTTCTCTCAGCTCGTGAGTACTCCGATTAACAGGGTGGGGGGTCATGTCAATTATTCAGGTAGAAATCACAATCGTCATCCCGCTCTAATGCTTCGGCATAATTGCACCAAAACGACCTGGGATGAGCACCCGGTTTTTTATCCTGGAATGGCAGTAAGGCATAAAAAAACCCGCCAAACTGAACAGAATGGCGGGTTTTTAGAGTAGAATTGCTGATGAAGCGATGAGCGAGAAACGGGACTCGAACCCGCGACCCCGACCTTGGCAAGGTCGTGCTCTACCAGCTGAGCTATTCTCGCATAGAGTCTTAAAGATACGAAGAAACTTCTTCTTTTGACAATGGGTAATACAAAAAAACTCAGTTTATTCTAACCGTTCACCTCAAATCCGGGCCTTTTTGCGCACTTCCGGGTCCGGAATCCATTCCAGCAGCTCCTCCGCATCTTTCGGGATTTCGGGACGGTCGCGATAGCGGTCCACAACACACAGAAAACCCATCGGTTCGCCACGGTCGGCGTGGAACTGATGTACGGTCCCCGGTGCAACATACACCGCATCCATAAGCTCGATCTGCTCAACCCGTTCGCCAAGGATCATGCTCCCCCGGCCCTTGACGATGACCACCGTATGCGGATGCCGGTGCCGCTCCAGCGAGGAATATCCACCCTCACCGATCTCAAAATAGCGCGTCTGCATGTTCAGGCCGGTCTCATCCTCCCGTTCACCGAGCAGTACGTACCGGGAGATGTCCCGGAATCCGGCTCCGGCGGTCTTGTACTCCTTGCGTTCCAGATCGGGCCAGGTCAGGTTGTCAGAACGTATGATTTTGGATGGATTTTTCATGGTGCTTGCATCAGGATTTCAGTTGCCGCGGCGGGTTCCGCCAGCTGTTCAGGCGCCCAGTGTCTCCATGAACGCCCGGGAGGCCGCTTCGATTCCAGCCGGATCTTCAAACAGGCTTCCTCCCATCAGGAACGTGGTGTCCACGCCGTAGGTATCCAGCCAGTACGCCATGCGGTCACTCTGCATGCCGCCGCCGGGTGTAGGGAAGCAAGGCGCAAAGGGGAGATCGGGACGCCTGGCATGGCTGTTTATCGCATCGCAGATTTCCCGGCTGAAGGAAAAACGTCCGCCGGTGTTGGGATAAATGGTGAAATCAGCCCCCAGCGCGCGCATCAGTCCGCCATAGAACAGCCCGGGTTCAAATCCATGCGGTACGGTGCGAGTGGATGGGGCTCCGTCACGGGCGACATAAGAGCCGCTGAAGGCGGGATGTGCCATGATGGGCAGGCCGGTTTCAAGGCGCGCAAGGTGGTGCATGAGGGCCGGTCCGACCAGCATCGGGCAAATCAGCACACCGTCGGCGCCAAGTTCGGCGGCTTGTTCAAAACGCCCGGTCACGCGGTGCGGATCCGTGGTGATATTCGGGAAATAGCGGGAGCAGCGGCCGGTTTTTTGCGCGGCACGGTCAACGGCTTCCACGCAATTTGCTACCCGCTCGGCGAAGGGAGCCGTGGTCTGGTCGGCCAGGCCGTGGTCATCCTTTATGATGTCCACCCCGCCCAGGGCAAACCGGAAGGCCAGATCCGCCAGCTTCCGTGACGAATAACCCATCGGCTTGAGTGCCGTACAGGCCAGTGCCCGCTCGTGGATGTTCCATTTTTCCCGGATTTGCTGAATTCCGTAAGCGGGTCCTGAAAGCAGTCCGCTGCCAGTCTTCCGTCCGCCCGTATTTTGTCCGCCGGTCACCATTTCGCTTTCGGCCACCGCTTTGCTGCCGGCTACCGTTTCGCTGCCGGCCACCGTTTCGCTGCCGGCTACCGTTTCGCTGCCGGCCACATCCTCCCAGCGGATATCGGTGATGGCAATGCCGTTCATCATGGAAATGTTGCCGAACAGGACATTCAGCAGCTGCGTGATCTC
>SKNT01000013.1 GCA_007120385.1 Balneolales bacterium | reverse complement strand
GGCTGTTGGACAACCATATCGTTGACGGGTGAAACAAGCTGAGGCGGTGAAAAGGGCTGTACGACCTGAAACAGGCAGTCTCGTCCCAGTTCCCGACCGCTTCCGGCATCATGTGCCGTAGCGCAAAGGGTATAATTTCCCGCAGGAAAATTACCGGTTCGAAAGACCGCATCACGGTATCGTGATGAGACATAACTGACTCGCACAGGCTGTACTTCCATTCCAGTGAGACGGTTCAATCCTGGCATGATCGGAAAGACGGCTGAACGGGCTTCGATTATAAGTCCCGACCCCTCAAGTTCCACTGTGCCAATCATGTACACCTCCAGCGGCGAGCTCGACAGGTTTGTCAGCTCCACCTGCCACAGGTCTGCTGCACTGAGCTGGTTGGCTGCAGGCGGCATGATGCGGGTAATCACAATGTCCTGCGAATTCACCCGGGTTGCCGGAATAAGGAACAACACGGTCAGAAAGGGTATCAGTATGTTTGCGGGGCTATTCATATGTGTTTTTTCAAGCAGGGAATGTGATCACCATGACCGGGTTAAGGAAGCGCTGAATTTGGCCTGGCTGAATGCACTGTCCGAAAACATGGAGTTGGTAAACCGGTTGTGGTCGACCATGAGTTCAAACAGTCCCAGATACCGAATCGGGATGGACGTTCTGTACCAAAGGCCGGTTGCACGAACCTGATCTCTGCCAGAAGAATTTCTCAATCCGGTTTCATGCAGCCAGATACCGAGAATGCGAATGGTACCCCCAAGGGTGACGTCGTTGCGGACCATTGTGCTCTCCAGCCGGGTAAAGGAAAAGCGCTGGTAGCCTGCATTTACACTGGCATTCCCGAAACCGATATTCTGATTCAGGCCGATCAGGAATGAAGTAGCATCGGCATTGTGCAGGTCGGTGCTAGTGAACTGACCTGAGACGTTGACTGTGGTAGTGCTCATCAGTGTACCGACCGGCACCGAGTAGCCGCTGATGGCATTTAAAACAGTTGTATTGTAGGTAAACTCGCCGACACTTCCGTTAGTCTGGTCACGGGCCTTGTTTTTCTGTTGGATGGGAATGTATTGCAGTCTGACCCAGGGCAAATCCCGGAAATTCAAAGCCAGTTGCAGATCGTACCGGGTTGCGGTGCGGGTGAAACTTTTCAGATTGTCCAGATTGTTGCGATCGGTTCGAAAATTCGCACTGATGGTCACCTGCCGCCGGATAAACAACTGTTCGATTCCCCCAAGGTATTCGATAAGGTCATTTCGCAGGGAGGGAGAGGCCAGATTTATGTAACCGGGACCTATATATTGAATTCCGGCACGCAGCCTGGTCCCCGGTCCCGGCAGGCGGAGCGTGGCATCCAGCATGCCGGACACATCCCCCGAACTGCTGATGTTGGGTTGGATGAGGGATGAAAGCAGGGGAATGCTGCCTATGTCGTCATTGACAATCTCCGGCGCATGCGTGTCCCTTGTAAGGAATGAGACAGCCAGTTCGCCCTGCAGGTCCAGCCTGTCGCGAATGGCACCCATCCGGAATTTCAGGCCGGTAATGAAATTCTTCATTTGAGGATGTCTGTCTGACGCATTTTCATTGAAAGGCGCATCATGTGATTCGTCAACCAGTACACCCATCAGGTGTACATGCCGCCCAAACGGGCGCCCGTACCCGATACGACCGGCATAAAGTTTGCGATCATTATCAAAAGCACCAAAACCTGAGAATCCGGGCGCTCCAACGGGATTCCTGACTCTACCGATATTTGTGCCCAGAAAAACTCTTCCGGGAATAAATTCAACATGAAAGCCGCTCACCGTGACCCCCTGCATTACAAACCGTGAATACTGCGGATATGCTGACCCGATACCCAGCATCGGGAATCGCATGGCAAGTCTTTCCGTGGAATTGATCAGACCAAGGTGCTGCAGCTGATCAAGACGGCCGGTGGAGACATCCAGGTTGTGCTGAAGGTCGGTCAGCTGGTTCATCCGGTCTGAAATTTGGGATCGATCTGCTTCCGACATCACGGACGGCTGGTAATCCATCAGCTTTTGTTCCGACTGATGCATCTCATTCTGTATGCGATCTCTCAGCGTTCGTTCCAGCTGGTCGCTGCTCAGGCTCAGCCCGAACCGGAACTGTCCGGCGTTTCCGCCGGGGTTGTTGTCTTCGGTGGTGTAGAAAAGGTTCATGGAAAGCGGGATGCCATAGGCGCTGACGGTTGGCTGCAGTTCCCATCGCATGAGTGTCAGCGGGTGCAAGGATCCGAAATGCTGGCGGTTGGCAGTTTCGAAATACATCTTGTGGTATCCGCCGTAGATCAGCTGGATCGGCCGGCTGGTGTTTTGGTCCTGGCGCGCTGCAGCCGGATCTGCACAGAGCAGGCACCCAGCAGCAAAGAGCAAAACCAGAATCGGTTGCCGGTATGTGAATTGATCGTGCATCTCAAAGTTGCCGGGCGGGCGGAACTTCCATGGCATCCGCATATACAATCCGCCTGCCAATGTTTGGGCTGATGGTTGTGGTTGTGTCAAGTTGTGGGGCCTGATCCGCCGGCAGCATTTCGTACTCCTTGACCACTACCCGGTACTCTTTCTCGGTTACCGGTGCGGCAATAATGGTGTCGTCCTTGTCGGGAGGATCAAGTGAAAAGGTGGTCATCCACAACATCCGGGCACCGTATTGCTGTACCGGAGGAAGCTCTACTTCCGTAAACTGATCGGCAGACGGAAGCCAGGCATCGAGGGAACCCAGATTACGCTGTTCCAGGGTTGCCACTACCCGGTGGGTTAATCGAATCGGATCCTGACCTTGCTGTCCGATCGGATTGAGGCCGAAACCCGTTGATATCTTGTTCAGGCCGAATCCACCCGAGACCATCACCCGGATCTCGGATGCCGTCGGACGCATGACGGCGGCGGTTCTGTCAGGAGCGGGTTGTATGAAGTCAGCCAGCACAATGCGGGATAAGTGGGCGTTGGCAATGGACTCGGGCTGGTATCTTGCCAGAGCCAGCCGAATGAACGGATAGTAGCTCTGGCCCAAATCCACCACGATGTCGCTGTACCAGAGACCACGCTCCTCATCAAAATGGACCTCATGTCCAGCCACAGAGGCATACAGTCCTTCCACCTCCTCAAAAGTCAATCCGTCCTGCGTCCGTCCCGCATCCGGAAAATGGGATATGTTGAGGTTCGAAGGTGTTTCCTCACTTTTCCAGATGGGATCCACACCGCACTGGGTGGTAAGCAGGCGGAGCGGGTTGTCGGGAGTGAAACCCTGAGCGGCAAACTGAAGCGGGCCGAGCTGTGGCAGGGCGGGCGTTGCCGGCGCGGCAAGTCCCATGCCTGGAGACGGCGCCGAACCGGCCATTACCACCCCGAGCAGTTCCCCCTCACCGGAGGAGTACCAGGGCCTGTCAAGGTAGACACGCAGCCCGCCACCGCAGCGACGGCTTACATTTCCGCCGGCCACATGCTCGCGCTCCCATCCGAATGTTGGAATTACGTAAAGCACCCTGGGCGCATCCGGACGCGCTGAGTTCGGCACGCTGATTTCCCTGTGCGGACCATTCCGGCTGATCTGGTCGGATTTTTCGTAAATTTCAGGTGGGAAATAGTCTCTGAACCGGGTAGTGGCATTGAGCAGGTACTGCACGCGCCGGTGTTTGGTGTCCCCGAAGTCATGTTCGTAGAATTCTGCCTGAGCCTGTTTGGGATACGGATAGCCAGGGATGCTGTTCACGTTTACAGGGAAGCTGAGCGTGTCAATGTCCTGGTAGAAAGGCTCGATCGGCATTTCCAGAACCCGCCCTTCCTTGTGGATGGCTTCCCTTCCTTCGATACCATCCTGAGGCAGCGGTCTTGTTGGATCATCGAATGGTTCATCCCATACCGCCAGGAAATCGAGCCGTCCGGTACTCTTGCAGTGGAATTTGAAACTGCCTGAAAGCCGGGCAAAGGTGTCGCCGATCTGCAGTTTTGACGCAGCAAGGGTGTTGAACGCCGCCACTTCGAGCGGCTGCTGCACGGCATGGACCAGCACCAGCTCTCTGGATGGTGTGAACATCCAGTGGCGGCCGCGGAGTATCAGGCTCCGGAGCTGCGACAGTTTTCCGCTGCCGATGCCTTTCTCGCTCAGCCAGTGCCATATCCCCATTTTCTGCAGGTCTTCTTCCCTCAATGACGCACTCAGACGAACCTTTACAATTTCGGCTTTTTTCAAGTAGACGCGGAGTACACGCGGACCGTACTCCGGATCATTGGCCTGGAATTGCGGTGGGCCATCGCCTTCCAGGATCACGACACGGAATGGTTCCGCATCTGGAAAATCAAGGTTGAAGGAGACGAGAACCGAGTCATCTTCTGCGCCCGGCAAGCCGCGGAATGCGGCTGTTCCTGCCAGCGGATCGGGCAGGTAGGGCAGGCGCACCTGATCGGTGTTGTGAAGCACATATTGTCCCGTGGCCAGGGAATCACCCGGATTCAGGTCTTCGAGGCTTTGTACGGGTTCGATGTCAGGCGGAAGATTTGACGGGGTAATCAATTCCATCCCCTCGGCAGGGATGGTGACCTGGCCGGTACTCGTATCCACGATCATGGGGTCAAGGAACGTACCCCGCTCTTTAACGGCAATATGGAACCAGGATTGGATATTCTGCCCCTTGCCGATCGCTTCGTCAAACTCCCCGTGCATCTCTGCGGTGATCTGGGCCGTCTTTGCCGGTGCAAAGTGGCGCTGATTGTTTGGAAGATAGGCGTGTCCATAAGCAGAAATGGCCTGCTGCACATCCGGATTGCTGCCATACTCCTGTGCGGTCATATCATAATTACTGCGAATAACCATCCGCTCGGCAGATTCACCCTCCGTGAGCCGGGTCCGCAACAAAATGGCAGGGGGGAGAACCGGCTCAAAACGGCCGAAACGCACCGGGTTGGAAGCATGCGCCATGTCCCCGGATGCTGGTCTCAGCGGGATGGCATTCCCGGCAATGTCAACGGCACGCGCCCGGATGCGATAGCGTCGCCCGTACCGCAATTTTGGCAGGGATCCTGGCTGGGGAATGAAATGAGCCTCCAGGGGAAAATCAACCGGTGGAGTCTGCTTTACTCTGCCCGATCGTTCATAGCCGTGAGAAAGTGAACCCGGTTCCGCGTCATCCGCCACCTCATCCGGGATGATGGTGTTGCCCGGTTTTTCAGCCACAAGACTCCATCCATCCCACTGAAATACTGCATCATGGACATAGAGGTCATCTTCCAGTCCGTCGGCATTTTTGGTGATCACCGAATCGGCCACAAATCCCTCATCGTCCTCCATCAGGTCGGCCGGAGGTGCCCCGATCCGGTACCTTCCTCTCCGCCGGCAGAGCGAATACCAGGATTGCCGCTCTTCGTCATATATATCCACAATATACCCCTGCAGCACGTCTTCGAACCTCAGGTGCTGGTAGGCCTCCGGCGGCTCGTTTGCCATGTACAGCACGTTCAGGGTATGTGCCGTTAAAAAGCCCTGGTGAATCACCTGCACGTTCATGGGTTTGACGACTGCAAGTCCGGCCGTTTTTAGGGCTGGAAGGCTCTCGGATTGCGGGGAAGCGTAGTTGCTGCCCACGTGCTGGTTGTTTCGCAGCCAGAGGTTCCCGACAAGGTTGATGGCCTTCATTGTCATGCTGTCGGCATCGACCTGGATCAAACGGTACCGGTCGGGGTTGTCAAGGCGAAGCCGTCCGCTGCGCACATCCGCCGCGTTACCGTCGCCCCCTCTGCACACAAACAGGGAGCCAGCAGCGTCGTACTCGTACCGGGTTCGCATCGATGTGACGGGACCACCGATATCGCCATCGATAGTTACGGAGACAAAACCGTCGGATGGGAGATCGCCGGGGGTAATCCTGAGATCCACCACAACGCCGAGTTTTCGCAGCAGAACCGGGTAATCTTCGAGGATGCCCAGCATGGTGTGGAAATCAATTTCAGGCAGCTTGGGCGGAGGTGAAATCTGCAGGCGCGGACGGTTGTAGAAGCGCTGAAGCATATGGAACTGCACGGCCAGCGGGCTGACCGATGCTGCTTGTGCAATCTGATTTATATTCTCCGGGGTAATGTAGGGCGTCGGTCCGGACATGAACCCGGTCACGATACCATCCAGCCGCCTGTAGGTCACATCATCGGCCAGAATGCCGGCGCTGTTGACCAGGTTGTCGAGGAGAATGGATGAGCGGGTATCGAATACCCTTCTGGGATGGTGGCGATGACGGACGGGGATGAACTCTTCGGGAGATTCTTCTGCCGTGAACTCATACAGTTCTTTTAGCTGATCATAGAGATTGAGGATCGGGAAAGACCGGATCCGTAAATCCTTGCGGTCGGGAAGTTCGTGGGATTGAACCGGGGTGGCGTCGCTGAAAAGATGGTTCCAGAGAGTTGGATCGGGCTCGGAGACCACTTCGGCCGGATGGTCGGTGCCATTCAGGTTGACGGAAAAAGTCAGACCGGATACCGTCTCAGGCCAGGACATGCCGCCGGCGGTGAATCCGGTGAACTGACCCAGTTGAGTGCCGTTGCTCAGTCTCGGGGCAAAATGGCCTGAAACGTAAAGCCCGTTCCCGGCTGTCCAGTTTTCCGGGGTTTTGGGCAGGGCAGTCAGTATGAATTCTTGTGATGGCAAATGTTGAACTCCCGATTGGTTTTATTCCGCATAGGCGGTGCAGTACTGTTCCCATGGATCCACATCCACAAGGAGGACGGGATCGTAGTATGAATGTCCCATGGCGTCGAGATACGTCGGGTCATTGTTCGTGGCGGCAAACTGCCGCTCAACGGTTATGGTTACCCCGATGGAGAAAAAGACTACCTTTACCTTCACCTCCAGGGACGCCTTTCCCCTCACCTTGCCGAAAAGGCCTGTGGCGATGTACGAGAGCTCCATCCGCAGCTCTATTGAGATGCCGATGAGCGCAATGACCGTTACCTTGCCGCCGATGCGCAGATAGCCGGTTAATGTGATCTCAACGACATCCCCAAGTTTTTCCATCTTGAAATAGATGCCGGCCATGATGTGGACGCTGCCGCTGGCAACTGCTACGTTGAACGCGACCGACCCGCCGAACTCAATGGCTGCTTCCACAATCTGCAGGCCGCGCATGTTGACAGCCACGCCGACAAAGGCGCCTCCTCCGATTCCATAAACCGTTATAGTGCAGGGGGTTTCCCGGGTATTGAAGTGGAAGCCGATGCTCAGTGGATCACCGATGAACGGAATGTTGGTCTTTGCACCAAGCACCACGTTCTGGAGGGTGATGATGCCCAATCCAACGGTTGGAATCTCAAAAGTGAACCCGGCTTCAATACCGCCGGTATCCACATTCACATACGGGGGATCGCTGAAACCGTCGAGCGGAATCAGGGCGCGCAACCGCTCCACAAAGGCCAGCGGACCGGCAAATTCGAGTCCGCGAAAATCGATGTCGATGGCCGGCTTTTTCCCGGTCCGGACCGAAAAGGCCATCTTGTTGAAAAAGACCTTGACAAACGTCTTTTCGCCGATCAGGTTGATGGTGAAGTTGTCAAGGCAGCAGAGCACTTCGAAGGACTGTCCGCCCGAGCCATTGCTGCTTCCCTGGTTGGCGTTCAATTCCACGGCCAGCACAAAAGAGCCGTCGCCAACACCTTCAATGGATGGAATGAAGACCGGGTTGGATTGAGGCCACTGCCTGATGTCGGGTTTCCACTCCAGGCGGACCCGCATCTCCCGGGCCATCTCAATGGCCTGTATGAAATTTTGAAATTCTTCCAGGATGGATGTGATCTTTGCGGGGGCGTCGATGAGTTGACTCACCGAGGCAACCGTGTACAATGCCTCACGGCGCAGACTTTCGCTTAGTGCTGTAGTACCGGCTAGCTGCGTCTCCGCATTGCCCAGTGCAGTCACGGCTGCCTGAAGCTGATTCTGCAACGTGGCTGCCGAGAACGTTCCGGGATTGCTGACCGCAGATTGAAAAGTGGCCAGCAGCTGATCTGCCGCGTTTTGAAGGTCGTTCAGTGCGGCAATGGAACCGGGAGGAAGCGTTTGTGTAAGCTGATGGAGCCTTCCGGTTTCATTGATCAGCTTCTCGATCACATTAAGCGATTCGGTGACAAACCGGGGTGCCTTGCCGGGCAGGTCGATGCCGGCCGACTCCAGGATATTCCAGAGGTCTATGACTCCGAACAGTTTTGGGGAGAAGGCACTCTTAAGATCCTGCGGCACGTCATCGCCGCCGCCAAAGTATTTTTCCGGATCGAAATTTCCATCAGCAAAGGTGTCCGAGTCGCCGCCCACAGTTCCCGATTTACGGGAGAAAGCGGTTATGCTCATATTTGGCTGGACCAATCCGCCGGCCTTGTCGCCCTGGCCTTCCACGTTGAAGTCCTGAGGAGAGAGCAGATCCAGGAAAATTTCGCCGGCATTGGAACTGCCGGCTCCCGAAGTGAATCCGTTCGAGAGATAGCGCTCACTGTACCGGATGCCCGACTGGTCGCTGCCTGTAAGCTGTGATACAGCCGGCGCCTCAATATCAGCCGAGTTCAAAACAGGAGCAAAGAATGGGTGGGCGGTTTTCTGGACGGTGTGGAATTCAACATTGGCCGTTTCAAAGGCGGTATCGCCGGGGGTTGTGGCCGGAGCAAAGGAGACCATTTGTCCGCCGAACGGACGTTTGCGGCGGGCCTCGACCTGACCTTCATTGAAATCGGTGATCAGCTGAGGAAGGGGAGTCGGCGACTGGGCCGCTTCTGCGTCCAGAATCTCCTTTCCCACAAACGCCAGGGGCATGGTAACTTCATGCAGGCCGCCTTCGACATCCTCCAAGGTCATGTTAAAATGAAAATCCTTGCCGTTAACCTGCGGCCAGAACAACGACTGCTTTCTGTCATCGTAATCGCTGTTGCCGGGATCGTCAAGTATGGGCGTTGCCCGGGTGGTGATCCGGATGCTCTTGAATGGCATTTTCCGGTCATCGGGGGTGCTGCCCAATGCCTGGACGATGACGGGTTCGCGGACGATGATGAACATGCGCTGCCTCAGGTAGGCCACTTTTACGGAGGGCTGCCCCGGCATGGGTTCAAACTTGCGTTCCGTAACCTTGACCAGTGATGCCCGGTGTCCGAAGGGGAACAGATTGCCGGCATATACCACCTTGACGTAATGGTCCCGGCCAAGCGTGCCCCGGTGCAGCCACTCTTCTACGGTGAGATTTGACGGGAGCACATCCCACGCACCGCGCACGTTCATCCATGCCCCGAGTGAGCTGAGCATGAATTGGTTTACGTCAACAGGTCGCGGCAGGTAGCTGCCCCCATCGGGATCGTTGAGCCTGAAGTTGGAGGTCAGGTGCACCAGGTTATGACGGTCGAACCAGTCAAGCGACATCCGGAACGGGTTGTGTTCGTGCACCAGCTCGCTTTGTGAATTGCTTTTGAAGTCATCCGTAAGTGGATCGGTGTACCAGATGGCCCGGAGCGTTCGGCCCCAACGCTGCCTCTCATCGATAGTACCATCCGGCCGGCGCATTCCGAGCCGGGAGTGCCAGAGTTCGATGCGCCCTGTTTTCTGCGACTGACCGGGGTCCATGCGATGCGCCCATCCGTTCAAACGGTTGGGAGAAACAATCAGACGATAGGGAGCTTCGATTGCCGTTTCATTGGGTCCGGGAGGAGAGGGAACCGGTGGGAGTATTGTTGCAATCTGGCCGATCTGATGTATGGGCTGAACGGCATCGGCAGTGATCATGGAGTGCCGTGAGAGACTGATATCCCGCTGCGCCCGAATGAGCTGTGAGGCATCTACACGCTGTTCGCCGGGAGCGGGAATGGTTTTGATGCCCTCCGTCACGCTGATGGCACCCCTGAGCGCAGGGCTTTCAGCCATTCGGGCAATGAAGTTCCAGTTTGTTTCATTCGGCAGGCGCTGTGCGGACCGGCTTGTCTGCCTCATCTGATCAATGGCCGTGACCGTTACAGGGGGTGCCAGATTTCCTGTGAAATGCAACCCGGAGAGCTCTGCAGGGGGCGGGAGCGCCGTGGGAGCAACATTCATCTCAAAAGTGCGGCACGCTTCCAGCAGATCTTCAAGGCGGTACTGGATGTTTGTGCCCGGAGGCACCTTGTAGACCACGCGGCTGGGTCCGGCATACCGCGCATTGACAGGCGGGGGATAGGGTACGGTTTTGTCAACATCATCCGACAGGTCGGGATCGGACTCATCGGCCTTGCTCAAATCCAGGTTGGGTGCATGCTCGTAGAAGGCTTCTTCTCCTATATTCTGAGGCTGATGCCAGACGATCATGTAAGGAGTTCCGGATGTTGCTGTGATGACGCGGTCACCGCCTTCACCACGGAAGGCCATGTTCACAAATTCAAACCGCTGCACGACCAGGTCATCGGGACGGATCAATTCAACGGTTGGATTGCTCAACCGTAATGTGGGCGGTTTATCTCCGGGCAATGATATCCGGATTTCGTTGCCCGATGCCCTCTTTCGTCCTTGTTTCAGGGAATGGTCAAAGTTGACGGTAATGGGAACGGGTTCCGGCAAAAGCACCGGCTGCGTGATGACCCTGGCGCCGGCCGGGGGCAGCATGGTGCCCAGCAGCATGGCCTTGCAGCTGGTTCGCACCAGCTCGGCATTCCTGATCTCAAATTCCATGTCATCGCCATACCCGCTGCATCCAAGCATCATCCCCTCATCACCGCAATAGGTCCAGTGAATCTGTTCGGCAGCTGATGCCAATACCAGCTCATGGCTTCCATTGGCAGTAAATTCAGCAGCGTAGGTCAGCTTGCTGGCCGAAAAACGTATTGCACCTCCTGAGGCATCTTTCAATACCGGGGAGGGATGGATGAGCGCCGGCTCATCTATCAGGTCTGCCTTGGCCAGGATTGCCGTTCTTTGGTTTTTGCGCGTGCTTTCACCAAGTTCTACGGTGAGATGGTCAAACCGGGTATTTGCAATGGAGAAACCTTGCCTGTCTCTTGATGGTTTTGTTTTGACGCTGATGTATGCCTCAGGACTGTTGAAAGAAACGACTGAGCGGCGTGAAGGAGGCCGGAGGAACAGGGATTGGAGATCATCAGGAGGCGGTCTGATGGTTATGCCGTTTGAGACGAACCCGAAACCTCCCAGAGCAATGGCAAGTTTTATGCCGTTTCCGAATGAATGTATCCATCCGGCAGTAAGAGAGTGAATGGACCCGGCAGGGATGCTAACCTGAAATTTGTTCGCCGGTTGGGTGACATCCACTTTTTTTGGCAGCAGGCCGGATAATCGACTCAGGCCGAGCAGCCATTGTTCAAATGACACGGCAGCATTGATTCCCGTATCAGTTATCATTGTCATTTTCCAGCCGCTGAACGTCGGCTTCAACCGGCAGGTGAACCCCGCAGGTATATGTGTTCCCGGATAAAATGCGCCATAAAGTCCAAGGATAATTTCTTTGTTCTTGCGATGGATTTCGAGCCTCGGCCTGCCGGTGAATCGTTTGACATCTATGGTCCACCTTGCCTTTCCCTTGAAATGGAAAGTGGCCATCCCTTTGGATCTTTCCAGACGGATGCTGCCCAGCCAGGTTGTGCCGATAGAGCGAAGCACAGGGATGGATCCCATCAGGGCCATTGCTGTGATCATGTCACGGCGTGACAGTCGGAAGTTGCCCTCTGCGCTGAAAATTTCTGCGGGGCTGCTGCTGACCGGCATCTGGCCTGTTGGCCGTAAGCGGATGCGTTTAAGATTGAGGTGCGGACGATTCAATATCAAACCTTGCAGTTCTTGTAAATCCCTAACAAACAGAAATATAAGCGCAAAGCAATCTAAAACAAGGCTTGGAATAATGCAATGGTTTTTTTGTCAGGTAATAAAAAAAATCGGATGATTGTGATGAGATGATCCCGGTTTGATGTTTCATCCCTGTTTGCCGTTCCTGCATCATGAATCTGGCCTGCAACCGGTTTCCGAATGGCAGCCGGATGAATGAGCGATGCATGTGGAACTGTCAATTCGTGTTGCTACGACACGCTAATTGTCATATATTAGCAACCCTGTTGACCCAGGTCTGACACGATACGGAGAGATGCCGGAGTGGTCGAACGGGCTCGCCTGGAAAGCGAGTGTACCCTAACCGGGTACCGAGGGTTCGAATCCCTCTCTCTCCGCTCCCTGCCAGTGTCACCGCTTCCGGGTCACGCCGCTGCAAAAAAACACAGTTTTCGGTACCATGCCAAAGCCGAAACGAGCAGATAAAAAAGCATTGTTATCGCAAAAAAACTGATTACATTGGCAATAAGTCATACACGTTACATCTGCAGTATATTATTTCCGGATATTATCAGTGGATATGGTATTATTCGATTGCCGGTCATCAGTTTGCTCAGTTTCTTTTTTTAGAAAAGATCGCCGCAAATCTTGTTGCAGCTGGTTAAGTTAGCTAACAATCTACAAGTATTTACACCCCCCAGGTCATGAAAATTACACGGATGGCAGTTGCCGCTGCACTCTTGGTGGCCGTCTTTTCATGTGAACGCCCGTCCAGCCCGGACTTCAACCTTCAGCAGTCATATGATATCCCGCTGATAAAAAAAACCAATTATCAGCTTATTGGTGACGGAAAAGGTGCGATCATTGATACCACGAGTGAGAACTTCAGGGATCTGTTTCAGGTTGGTGCCGACCGCCTGGTCTTTTTATCGACATCCGTGGATTTCGAAATTGGCTCCCTTGATGAAGTCATCCCCGAAGCAGATGTTTCGGAGACCGGAATCGAGAGCGAAATCGGCAACCTCGAAATTGACAATTTTTCTTCCACGTTTGAATCGGAAATCGGAGTGATTAGCGGTGAACCGGAGGAGATGGAAGATGAGGCCATGGAGGTAGGCGTTTTTGAGATTGAATTTGATGCGTCGGGTTCGGCGGATTTCGAAGCGGCCACAGGTTTGGATGCCGGTGGCTTCGGTCAGGGTACGCCTGTCCCTGGTCCTGCCGCCCATTCGGTTGCTATTACACTGGAGCCGCGAGATTTCGACCAGGCTGAATTAGAGAGTGGAGGGGTGCGCTTCGTAATAACAAACGAACTTGGTTTTGACATCCAGGATCTGGCGGTCACATTGCTCAGTAACGCAAATTCGGCACCGGTTGCCGTTGGCCATACGGTGGAATTCGGCTCCGTTGCCCATGGTCAGACTGCTGAAGCCGTTGTGTACTTTCAACCGGGGGACCGGTTGGAGATCGATCTGGCCCTTGAGCTGCAAATTCAGTGGCAGGCTCAGAATATGGCGGATGAACCCGGCGAACTGAGGATAATTTCCATAGAGGAAAACCTGGTGGCACGAAGCGCAACCGGCAACATCAAAGCCCAGGTCCTGCGCCCGGAAATCGAGCCCATCAACTCATCCAACCCGAATTTTGATTATGCCATGGTCTCCGGACAACCCGGTCCGGGAGAAGCATACCAGCTCGAGTTGATCATGATCAACAACACTCCTTTGGAGCTCAGGGACAGTACTCTTTCCTCCATGCCGCGCATCACGCTTTTCAATTCCGATGGTGAAGTCCTCGATGAACCTAAGGAGCTGGCCAATTTGACCCGGCCCGGCGCCACCAGCCTTTCAGCTGATGAGACGGCCGGTGTGATCGTGGATCTTGGCGGACAGAAGCTCACAAGGGAGATTACCTATGAGGTAAGCATGGGCACGCCTGGAGGAGGCGGTCTCACCCTTGAAAGAAACCAGTTCTTCCTGATCACTTCCCGCACATCGGAATTGAAATTTACGGAAGTGCGGTCTGACATCGACCCGCAGGAGGATATTCTGCTGGAGGATACCAGGAATGTGGAGGGGGACTTTGTGAATGCCGAGGTGGAAGAAGGCGAACTGCAACTGGAATTCAGCAACCGGAGCGAAGTCCCGCTGGTAATTGATCACCTCACACTGTTCAATGCAGAAGCGTTCACTGCCAAGAACACCGGTCGTTTTTTTGCAATGAGTTCGGATATCGCCGAAATCAGCAATATTACGATACCGCCCCTTGAAACCCGAATCGTGACCGTCCCGCTGGAACAGGCCGGAATATCCAACCGGATCTCCTATACCGGCATCGCTTCCTCGCCCGGATCCACGGAACCGGCAACTGTTCGCTCCTCGGATCTGATCGTGACGGTAATGGAAGGGTCGGCAACGCTCAGTTCGGCATCATCGGTCCTGAAACCACAGCGTTTTACCGTAACCGGGGAGGTGGAGATGGATGATGAGGACTTCCGCATGACTCGAGGAGGCCATTTTATCGAGATCGAAAGCGGTTTGCTCAGAATTCAAGACATTGTCAATGAAATTGATTTGGATATCGATACCCTGATTGTCTCCTTTCCGGGGATCCGGACTGACCGGGACGGTAGTGGAATGTACCTGCCCGGAGATTCACTCTGGATAGCATTGACCGGCAGCAACCGTATTCGAAGAAGTTCGGATACGAGACCGCAGCCCGCATTCAGCACCTCTCTTGATAATGTGCGGATCTACGCACCGGACAATCTTCTGGTCTACCACCTGGTGGCGGTAACGGAAAACACCAGGAATGCCAGTGGAGCCGATACGATCCGTACGGTTCACGCTTCCGAGAGGTTTTCCGCTTCTCTGGATATTCAGGATTTGAATATCCGCGCGGCTGTAGGAGAGGTACGGAAACGAGTGGAGTTTCTGGGGGATGATGACGGCGACGACGGAATCGTAGATCTTTTCAACGACAACGAAGCGGAAGTGACCCAGCTCGAGGATCTGCAAGAGCTTTCCGAGCGTCTGTCGGGTTTGCATCTGGTGAACCCCTCTTTCGACCTGATCTATGATACCAACCTGGGGGTCAGGGGAACCGTCATTGGAGCCATCCTGGGGGTCAATGACAGGGGTGAGAAAGTGTTCCTTTCCGGAAAACCGGGAACAGTCCGGGAAGTTGGACCCGGCGACGACTATGGCAATCTCTACATGCGCGGCGCACAGATTCCACGCTCAGACCTTGTCGCATTCAAGATGGAACCGGCGCAGAACATGGGAGAGGTCATCCGCAATCAGGTGATCCGGTTTGATTCAGAAACGACCAATGTCGAGGCCTTCCTGAGCAATCTGCCCGTGGAGATACGGTTTGTTGGAAACATTGTCATAAACAAGGAAGAAGAGGAGGGATTCGTTATCAATCCGGTGGTTTTCGATTCCCGCATGGGGATTGACATTCCGATCAATCTTTCAACGGCAGAGGGAGAGCCGGCGGCGATAGAGGAAACGTTTTCTGCAGACCTTTCGGATCTGCCGGACCGGGAAGACGACCTGAAGATCACCGAAGCCATCCTTTATATTTCCTATGAAAACGGCCTTCCATTCGATGCAGGGATGACGCTGGAATTCCTGGACGCAAACGAGCAGGTGGTTGCCACTACCGGGGGACAACCGGTTGACCCGGTTACATTCTCTTTATCCGCTGCCGAAGTAAACACCGTAACCAGGTTTGTCCAGCACCCGAGAAGCGATATGACGGAGATCCGGCTAACCGGGGAGCAGCTTGATTACCTGAACCGGTCTCGCTACATCAGGTTGATTGGAGAACTTGCCACCAGTAGAGACGACCTCTCCGGGGAAGTCAAGGTCAGGGCCGATGATTTCATCAGCCTGAGTGTGAATGCCAACTTTAAAATTTCCGTCAAGGTGAATTGAATTTAATACGGCCATGACCCGATTATTTAAAAATCACATAATTTCTGTCTCTATAACCATTCTGTTATCGGCGGCATCGGTGGACAGCACACTTGCCCAGGCACTCCACAGTACTTCGATCAGCACGGCGCTTGGCGGTGGCGGAAGCTCCTACATCACCGGTTATCACGCCAATTTTGTAAACCCTGCCAATCTCATGATCTCCGATCACGATACGCGGGTCAACTTCGGCATCATAGGCGGGGTCCATTCTTCAGCCGGTGGCAGCCTGGTCAAAATCAAACTGTACAACGAGCATTTCACAAAAGGTCAAACCATCGACACCCAAAGAGCGCTTCAGATTTCGGACGAATGGTTCGGCAGCAGCGCTCATTCCGCATCCAGAGCCGGGTTTGGTGTGGATCTCGTACCACTCGGTGCCAGTTACCGAAGGGATGACATGGCCTTCAGTGTGGCCGCCAGGGCGCGAACCCTCGGAAACGCGGGAATGAGCAAGGGCATGTTTGAACTTGTGCTCACCGGTCTCAACAGCGAGGTTTTCGGGGATCCCAGGAAAGTGGACTTCTCAACCGAGCTGCTGGGCATGTGGGAGTTGTCGTTCGGCTTTGCCATGGAAGTCTGGCGCAACAGCGATGATCATGCTCCCGGGTCGATGCGTGTATTTGCCGGAGCCGCACCCAAAATTCTTTTTGGCTTGGGTTACGTCAAAATGGGACTGGAATCTCAACTCCAGGTGTCCGGCCGGGATCTTGAATCGACCGTTGTCCATGATTTTGAGTACTACATTCTCACAACAGGCAACCTGACCGGTGATCTGACGGCCTTTTACGAGGAGCGTCGCATCCGGGGAAACAAGGATGCGGTACTGGATGATTTTCTGGATGACGACTCCTTCTCGGATCTCGGGGGTCATAAGGGAACCGGATTCGGCATGGATCTCGGCGCCACCTTTGAATGGTATATGACGGATGTATCCCTGCCGGTCATCGGTACCGGCCCTCAGATTCTCCGGGCCTCCCTGGCAATTACAGACTTGGGCGGAATTAGATTCAGCAGGAATGCCGGTGATTTCAGGGCAAGGGATACTTTTCTATGGGAGGGCTTGAACGTCGATTTCGAATATATTGACGAAGAATTTGACGGTGACTTTTCGAACTATCTGGATTATGTACTGGAAGACAGTATCGGCAGCGATATTTACGGGAATTTTGTTCCGCGCGATGTGAACAGCCACCGGGTGGGTCTCACCCCAATGATCCATGCCGGCGGATCGCTGACCATGGGACGGCTCGGGATCATGCTCGATATAGGAAAAGGCACGAACAACCGCGGAGTCAACAGCCGCAGGTTCTACACTGCATTGGGGGCGGAGTATCGCGTCCTGAGAGTCTGGCCGGTACGTATCGGGATGAGGGCAGGCGGTTATTCCGGAGTCAACCTGTCCGCCGGAACCGGACTGGATTTCAAGAATTTCGAATTTTCCTTCGGTGCCATGACCACACCGTCCTCCACGAGAGGGGGAATGAACCTGTCTGCTGCCTGGAGCGGGCTTGTGTTCCGGTTCTGAGATGTCAACTCAACAAGTCTTTCCGGGCCTTTGAGCCCGACCGTCGCATACCGGGAGTTTCAACCCTGTCAAAGATCTTTCTGCGTGAGCGGTGGCTTTGCGGTTAGTTTTCCTCCCGGGCTTTTTCACGCAGTTCCTCCATGCGTGAAAAACGGTAGAGGGAAATCTCGTACGGCAACTCCTTCTTCTCGGTGATATGCATTGCAAGATGGGATGCGATAAACTCCGAGTAGAGCAGGCCTTTTGAGCCGAGGCCGGTGAAGATGTAAAGGCCTTTCCTCTCAAAATGTTCGCCGGCTACAGGCAGCCGGTCGGGGGTTGTGACACGTATGCCCGACCACTGTCCGATGCGCTGACATTTTGGATACAGACCGGGAAGCATTTCCTGCAGCTTTTGGTCAAGGAGTCCGGCTCCCTGGGAATCCGGATTTTCATCATGGAAGTGGTGCTCGTATGTGCTGCCAACGGCAATCTTGTGGTCATCGATCGGTGCCAGGTAACCGTATGCCGACACTGCCGGCAGATGGCTCACCGTTTCAGGGCAGTGGTAGATTGCAAGCTGTCCCTTGACGGCATTCAGCGGCAGGTCGGACCAGAGCTTGTTTTCTTTTGCCTTGTGTCCTGTTGCCATAACGAGAAAAGGTGCATTGAATGCATTTTTTCGGTTTTTCAATGTCCATCCTTCACGGTTGTCGATGGCATATGGTCCGCCAAATACAAAAGTGACTCCGCTGTCTTCAAGATAGCGGACATAGGCATTCAGGTACTCCGGAGTGCGGACTACTTTGCCCTTCTTAATGAAAAGACCACCTGAGTTCTCCTTCAGCTGGGGTATTAGCTGCTGTATCTGCTTCGGTTCAAGCCATTCGACCCAGCCCTTCGGCCAGTTTGTGTTTTTCAGCGACAGGCGGAAGTTTTCTGCCAGATTCTCGTCGATTGCCGGTCGCAGAACTCCGTTCTGATACTTCAGAATGGTGTTGGACAAGGCGGAGAGCTGCTCCAGACGCTTCTCCAGCATTCTGAAACAGGCTTCGGCATTCCAGACCATCCGGGCACGCTGACCGGTTGCGGGATTGACCATCCCTGCGGGCACCCCGGAGGCACCCTCCCCGATCTGTTTTGCTTCATAGACCAGCACCTTCAGGTTTTTGTTTTTCTCAACAAGCTGTGCTGCTGTTGCGAGTCCGGCCAGTCCACCGCCTGCAATGATGACATCAAAATTTTTCATGCTGTTTGTTTCAAATCAGGTAATCTCATCTTTGTGTCCGGGTGAATTGTCGGGAGCATCTGTATCCTCCCGATGGGTGCTACTTACGATGCAAAAGGGTTTCGGAGGAGATTTTCCGGGCACCTGCTCCGAGCATTTCCTGCCAAGCCTGTTCAAGCGAACCGTCCAGGTCAATTCCGCGGACAGCATCTTCAACCACATTGACATGGAAGCCTTCTTTTATGGCATCCAAAACAGTCCATTTTACGCAAAAATCTGCTGCCAATCCAGTCACATAAAGCTTGCTGATTCCTCTGTTTTGGAGGTAACCGCTCAGGCCCGTGACTGTCTTGTGATCGTTTTCGAAAAAAGCGGAATAAGAGTCGATTTCACGGCGAAAACCCTTTCGCAGGACAAGCTGGCTCGGGGTGACGTTCAACTCGGAGTGAAAGCGCGAACCGGTGGTTCCCTGGATGCAATGGTCCGGCCAGAGTACCTGGGTGCCATAGTCCATTTGTATTACATCGTACGGTTTTTTGCCCTCGTGAGATGAGGCAAAAGAGTGGTGTCCCGCAGGATGCCAGTCCTGGGTGTGCAACACCACTTCGAACAGGCCGGCAAGCCGGTTGATTACTGGCACAACCTGGTCTCCGTCCGGGACGGCAAGGGCGCCTCCGGGACAAAAATCATTTTGAACATCAACCACCAAAAGTGCATCCATGACTGCCAGGGTTTGTTTCGATTAGTTCTTTGACAAATAATAACGGATCTCGCCATGATCTGGTTTGCATTTTTCTGCCGTGTGCAAGGTACATAGAAAAAATGAATTCTATTAGAATCAATACTTTAGGTGTTCCATCAGTGAGACAAGCGATTTGTCCAGTGCCACTTCAAAGCGTTCAGGACGCACCAGCCGCCTGGTCTGCTCGGGCAGACGGTCGATTCGCGACGAACTGAACCGGGAAATCTCCGGAATGCCGGTGATGCGGCCGAGTGCTTTTCCGTTTTCCATCACGACCTCGCGTATGCTCTCGCTTTCCATTTCAAAGTCTGATCCGGTGCCGCTGACGTTTTCTGTACTTCTGACGATGACGCTTCCTGTACCACTGCCGCCGCGCATTACTGAAGCCGGGTCGTCGTTTTTTCCGGCAACCGGCCGGGTGGATCCGTACGGTTTCGTGAGCCGGACCACATCACGAAGGAACCTTCCATCACTACCAGACTCCCTGTACACCTCCTTGATTCCGGGCAGGCTGCGTTTGGATTTTTCGTCCGTGTACTTCATGCTCGGCTGTCCGTCCAGATCACATATTTTGTAGACGCCGCCGAGGGCACCGTCAGGATGGCCGGTGATGAGCCGGGTTCCCACCCCGAAAAAATCGATGGGGGCTTTTTTCTCCAGCAGGTCGGCGATGCGCTCTTCGTCGAGCTGGTCCGAAACGACAATGGCGACATGGCCAAGACCGGCATCGTCCAGCATGGCCCTTGCCTTGCGTGAAAGGGTTAGCGGGTTTCCGCTGTCAAGGCGTATGCCAACCAGGTGATGGCCCTGCTTCTCAAGATCCCGAGCAACCGTTATGGCATTCGGAAGACCGGAGCCGATGGTGTCGTAAGTATCCACAAGCAGGATCGTGGCGTCGGGGTAGAGCCGGGCATACGTCCGGAATGCCTCCAGCTCGTTTTCAAAGCACTGGATCCAGGAGTGGGCCATGGTACCGGAAACGGGAATGCCGTAGCGTTTTCCGGCAAGGACGTTGGAAGTGGCGTCGAAGCCGCCAATGGCAGCAGCCCGGGAGGCGGCCACGGAACCCGAACCCTGGCCCCTGCGAAGACCGAAATCCACCAGCTTGCAGTCTCCTGCGACAAGGCGAAGCCGGCGTGCTTTGGTGGCTATCAGCGACTGGAAGTTGAGGATGTTCAGCAGCAGCGTTTCCACCAGCTGGCAGGAAACAAGGGATCCCGATACGGACAGCACGGGCTCTCCGGGAAAGACCACCTCACCCTCGCGCACCGACCGGATGCTGCCGTCAAAGGTGAAACCGGCAAGATATTTGCAAAAATCATCCTTAAACCCCTGTTCCCGCAGCCAGTCAATTTCATCGTCCAGGAAACGGTATTGTTCCAGCACGGAAAGCAGATCGTCCAGTCCGGCAAAAACGACAAACTCACCGGAAAACGGGGCCTTCCTGAAGAAAAAGTCAAAACAGGCGTGTTTTTTGTGCATCCCGTTCCTGAAGAACCCCTGGCTCATGGTGAGCTGGTACAGATCGGTGTAGAGAGCGGGATTCGGGATTTCGTGCAAACTCATAACATCCGTTACAAATGGAGATAACAGGCCGCAGGTGCGATTTTAAAGGTTTTTTTGCAGTTTGGATTTATCACCTGTAACATAGGCCGGCACGTTCGTAATTCAAAACATCTTGGCCTATATTGTGAAAAGTTTTAGCAATGGTACTGAATATCTGCCCGTATGAAGCATAAAATATTGATTATAATTGTTATGGCATTGATCTTCCCGGTGCGGACCTGGTCCTCAGGACCCTCCGCGAAGTCAGCTCCGTCATCGGACGATTCTGCAGTAGCCGCCAACGAGATCATGGCTGCCGACGAGACCATACGCATCATATTGAAATGGGTGGATGCGGACGGTGCCGTGCGCCCGGCAGGGACCGGTACGGCGGCAATCCCACAGCCGGTCTATATGGATATGGCCGTGCCTCCGGGAGTGCGTGCGCACATCCACCAGGGCCTGATTTCCGGCGGCATGAGGATAGCTGCGGATGCCGAAGGCCGGCATTCCATCCGGATACAGTGGGAACCGGACAACATCCTGGAAGAAATGCGCGGGGGTGTGAGCAGGCGGACCATCCGTTCCACGCTCTATTTTTCCTGGCTGGATGAGGACCGGGAGATACAAAATACATGGCAATCTTCGTTTGTCCGGGAGGATGAGATTCCCACGGAACTTGTGCCTGACGTGACCGGAACATGGCCGCCGGCCGCATTTCAGCAGCAAAGGAGAACTGGCCG
Organism: Balneolales bacterium; assembly: GCA_007120385.1. Classification (GTDB taxonomy): domain Bacteria; phylum Bacteroidota; class Rhodothermia; order Balneolales; family Natronogracilivirgulaceae; genus SKNL01. The sequence continues at coordinate 24,992 of SKNT01000013.1, read as the reverse complement.
TGGCTCCTTTATTCGGCGGATTGCCGAACCGGCCGTGATCACCGGCGCCATTGCCGTAACAATTTACCTGCTATACAACGTCCGCAGCTGATGCATCCGATAATAACCCGCTGGATTCCAGTTTTTGCAGTCATTTTCCTGCTGATCCTGGTATCCCAGTGCGCCACACCGACGCAGCCGACCGGCGGTCCGGCCGACCGCACACCGCCGGAGATCGAGGAGACCGAGCCCGCCCCGGGAACCACCATGTTTGATGGAGACCGCATCCGTTTCCACTTTTCCAAGTACATCAACCGAAACAGTTTCCGTGATGCTTTCCGCATGGAGCCCGATCTGAACATCCGCTACGAGATCAGCTGGCGCAGGCGCACGGCAACGGTCCGGTTCCAGGATCCCCTGCCCGACACAACCACCATCATCTTCACCCTGGGTACCGGGCTGGCCGATACCCGCAACAACCGCATCCCCTCACCTTTTCAGCTGGCCGTTTCCACGGGACCGGATATTGACGATGGGTCTATTACGGCACGGGTCCGCGATGCAAAAACCGGCAAGGGCAGGGAGGGTGAGCGGGTGGTGCTGTACCGCTATCCGGTGGATTTGTCCGTCGGGGCAAATTACGTGGGTGAGTCGGATACCTCCGGTCATGTTCAGTTCCAGTATCTCCGGGAGGGCAAATACAAGGCGTTCTGGCTGGATGACCGCAACCGCAACCGGCGCTGGGACCGTGAGCGGGAAGCGGCACAGCCCTTCCCGTCCGACACCCTGGTTCTGGAAAGGGGCGGAGAGGCGGATCTGGGCAAGTTGTTCGTCATTCGTGCCGATACCACAGCGCCGCTGCTTCAGGCGGTGGGCATGCTTTCCGATGTCCGGCTCCGGCTCCGCTTCAGTGAGGATGTGACAATCGGGGATGATGCCGCAATTTCCGTTTTTCACGAAGACCATACCCATGCTACCGATGCGGTACCTCTTTTTGTGGACTCTGAGAACCCCAACATCCTGTATGCCCAGGCGCGTGATCCGCTGCCCGACGGTGCCGTGTATCACATTGAAATGACAGGGATCACAGACGCTGCCGGGAATTCGGCCGATTTCGACATCGAGCCATTTCCCGGTTCCGATGAACCCGACACCACCTGGGCACGCTACATCTCCAACGAAAGCCGGTTTGGCGTGCCTCCGGATGAGCCGATTGTAATCCGCTATGCCAAGCTGCTCGATGATTCGCCAATGGTGCTGGATTCGCTGGTCCTTGTGGAAAGCGAGCGGGTGCACCGGCCATGGCCTCATGCGCAGATCCGCGACCAGTTCCTGATCATAAACCCGGATGGGGAGTGGCGGCGCGGAGAGAACTACGAGATCCGCGTGTGGGATGAGAACCGCATGGAGCGCGAGACGATACGGCCCAGGATCCTGTTTGAGGATGAACTGGGTGCCCTGGACATTCGCGTGGAATCACCCAGGACCGATACCACCCGTCACCGCGCCCGGCTGATCGACCAGCAGGGGGAGACCATTCGCGACCGGGTTTTCCAGGGTGAGACGGAATTCGCTCGGGTGCCCGCCGGACGATATCTGCTTATTGTGCACGAAATGCGGGATGGAACCAGGGAGTGGGATCCGGGAAGGGTGGACCCCTTCCGTCCGCCGGGCCATTACTTTATACAGAGAAACGTGCCGGTTGAGCGTGGTTTGACCGGTCAAGTCTTTGTGGAATGGGAATAGGGATTAAAGGGATTTTGACACTGTGTCCGCTGCTGCTGGTGCAGCCGCCGATGCCGGCGAACGGGCAGCCGGAACCGGACACGCTCCTGATACCGTCCAGGGAACTGCAATGGGAGTTTATGGACGCCCGATCAGCTGAACTGCGAACGGATGGAACGCTTTTCATCACAGATGCGGGGTCCGGCAATCTCTATACATTCCTGGTGGACAGTGCCGCCGTGACCCCGGACGTGCTGGTGCCGGGGATGGAGGAGCCGGACGGTCTGACGCTCGTCATGGATACATACACGGCGGTGGTCAGCCAGGCATCCGGCGAGGTGACCCTGCTGGATGAGGAACTTACGTACATGCGAAGCATATCGGTTCCGTCATGGGTTTCCGGAGCCGCGTCATTTCAGCCGGCAGACGTCGCCAGCAATGAGTTCGGGGAACTGTTCGTACTGGACGCACAGCAGCAAAGGATCTACCATTTCAACGCCAACGGTGCCTATTTGCAGCATTTTGAGCTGGCTGACATGACATCACCGGAACGGCTGATCTATTACAGCGAATCCCTCTTTGTCGCGGATCCGGGCAGTGGCAAGCTGAATGTGCTCACGGATGCGGGACGGGGGCTGGCAGCTATCGGCACGTTTCCCGAGCTGTCGCGGGTCCGTATCATAGATGGTGTCATTTGGGTGCTTTCCGGCCGGGTTGTCCACCTGTTCACCATGTCCGGCGAGCACATCGGCAACCTGAAGCCGGAGGGATTCACCGAACCATTGCGCGATGTGGCCGGCGACGGCAACCGGGTGTTTCTATTGACCCGCAGTTCTTTGTATTTTTGGAACCTCAATCCCTGAACCAATCGCGTCGCAAATAATACAAGGAAATGGCCACACACATACATGTCATCATGCAGAACAATCCGGGAAAGCGCCGGGTTGTTCACTCCATACTGGCCATTCTGACCGGGATTCTGATTCTGCTCTGGCCTGATTCCCTCTACTACATTCTTGGAAGCTACCTCATTGCCACCGGCATCCTATCGCTGCTGTTCCGCGCCCCTTCCTTCCTGGTAGCGGCTTCCATTGTCACCGGCATATTCATTTTCATTTATCCTACGTTTATACCTTACTTCTTTGCTTTTTTTCTTTTAGTGATAGGACTTGGTTCGCTCTTGAGCGGCGGTTTTGGCCTGGCAGCGATCCCGTTGCTGGCGGCGGCGCTGCTGCTGGCATTTCCGGATATCATCTCCATAATTGTGGCGGCATTTCTGCTGCTTTACGGTTTTACATCTGTTTTTGCCATGATCCAGTCACGCAAGAAAGACGAGGAAATCATCGAAGTCTACTAGCAACGGCATTACCTTCCTGCAGATACCCATGAGCATAGCCAAATTCAACCACCTGCGAGCAAGAGAGTGGGGCATCGCCGCTTTGGCGCTGCTGCTGTCTATTCTGCTGGTCTTTGTTTCAAGGACCTGGCGCCTCGAGGGTGACTCCGCAATCGTCCCGCCAGGGGATACGGTGCTGCTGATCCACGAGACGATCGGCCTTGATGAACTGATTGAACTCATGGATGAACATGGATTCGAGTTCCGGGCCGATGAACTCCGTTGGGCGTCGGGCATTCTGGGGTGGAGGCGCTTCAATCAGGGCCGCTACGTGTTTGGTGAGCCGGTTGGGTATCCGGACTTTTTCACGAAACTGGCCATGGGGCTTCAGGATCCCTTGATGCTGCGAATTCCGCCGGGAGCATCCAAGGATGCCCTGAAACAGCGAATTGCCTTGCAGATGCAGTTTGAAGCGCACGATCTGGCGGAAGCGATGCGTGACACCAGCCTGCTGAACCGGTATGGCATTGAGGCTCATCTGCTGTATGGGCGCATTCTTCCCGACTCATACGAGGTCTTCTGGACCTCCACCCCGCACCGGCTGCTGGAAAGGCTCCTTTCGGAGTTTGATGCAAGGGTAGTGGAACCCTATGCTGGAAGGATGCAGGAGTTGGGGCGGAGTGTGGACGAGATCACCACGCTCGCTTCCATCATAGAGTGGGAGGCGCGCTTTGATGATGAAAAACCGGCCATCAGTGGGCTGTACTGGAACCGCCTGAACCGCCGGTGGCGCTTGCAGGCCGACCCGACCGTCAACTATGCAAAAGGTGAGCGAAGCCGGCTGGTATATGCCGATTACCGCATCGACCATCCGTACAACACTTACCGGATTCATGGTCTTCCTCCCGGACCCATAACCAATCCATCCTTATCCTCCATCCGTGCGGCACTTTTCCCTGAGGACCACAACTACATGTACATGGTAGCCTCACCTGACGGGCGGCACGCTTTTTCCCAAACCTATGCAGAGCATCGCAGGAAAAGCAGGGAGTGGACCGACTGGCTGCGCGAACAGCGGCGAATCAGGGACGAGCTGGAGCGTGAAGAAGCGTTGCGCCAGGAGGCGCAGCGTGATGAAACAGGCGGGGGGGAGCAGTAAGTAGGCAATGTGCAGCTGAAGGGACATGAGGACATTGCATGTGACGCCCGAATTATTAATTATTATCACATGAACCGAAGGTCACTTAGTGCTATGTCCATGACCGTAGCCCGGACACACAGTCGCATGATTATAATTGTCATGGACATTCTATCTGACGATTTGAATCAAAAATTATAAACAGATGAAATTCGCAATTCCTTCAAGAATAAAGGGTAATTTTGGGGATACAAATATTTCAACACTATCTGGTTGGTATCGATGGCACTCCTGGAGTTAATTTCGGCTGATTTTGACTGGTTCAACTACCTGATTCTTCCGCTGATGATTTTTGCCGCCCGCGTGGTGGATGTGACGCTGGGCACCCTGCGGATTATTTTCGTATCGCGCAGCATGAAAGTTCTGGCACCCGCAATCGGTTTTGTGGAGGCGCTAATCTGGCTTCTGGCAATGGGACAAATCTTCCAGAGCCTGACCAATATGGGTCTGTACATTGCCTATGCGGCAGGTTTTGCAGCCGGCAACTATATCGGCATCTACCTGGAAGGCAAGATTGCCATGGGGCTGCTCTGTGTGCGGACCATTACGGCCGAGGATGCCACCGATCTGATCGAATACCTCAAGGAGAACGACTTCGGGGTCACATCAGTGTCGGCCAGCGGTGTCAGCGGACAGGTGCGGCTCATCCTGAGTGTTATCAAACGCAAGGATTTGCAACGCATGATCCAGATCATCAATGAAAAGATGCCCAAGGCCTTCATATCCATTGAAGATGTGCGTTCGGTTAGTGAGGGTTTCTTCCCTCAGAAAAGCCTGGGTCTGTTTTCCAGACTGCCGCTCAAGCGTAAATAGACTGGGTTACAGTTCCATTACAACCCTTCCGGGTCCACATCCGGATCCGGGCCCGGAACCTCGTCGTTATCCGTGTCCGCTTCCGCATCATCTACTTCCTCTTCAGGAAATTCGAATAATACGGCGCCGTCACGCTCGATATATAGGAAATGCAGGTGCTGATTTATGTGAGTCCCCCGGAAGTCGATGCTGGTGATGACTCCCTCGTATCTTGGACGGCTGCGCAGCTTCTGCTTGATACGCGCCGGGTTTTCGAAATCGCTTATAGAGTGGAAAAGGAAGCCGGCCACATCGTAGCCCAGATGGGCGAAATTGTCGGGACGGTATCCGGCCAGTGCCTGGAAGTTGTTCCGGAAGTGGTAGGCATCCCTGTTGTCGTCATTCTGATGGAAGAAACTGCTGTAGTAGATGTCGAACTGGCGCCGGCGGGTGTCGTCGATATCTATGTGGGCCATCTCTTCATTGCCGAGGATGGTGATGCTGCTTCGGAAGGCCTGAAGATCGTTCAGTATCAGGTCGATCAGCTGCTCCGAGCCTCCGCCCGTAACGGAAATATAGAGGCCTTTCACAGGGATCAGCTCGAAGTCCTCATCGTCGAAGTACCGCTCGACGAGTCGCCGGTTTCCTGCAAAAAGAGGGGTGATATGCCCCACTTCGAAGGCCCGGGCTTCAAAATCCTCACTGAAATAGTGGATTACGGTGGCTCCGAGCCGCTCAGCTTCATTGCGGAACTCACGGGCTTCCCTGGCCACCGGCTGATTGCTTTGTGTGATCACCGCCAGGGTGTCCAGTTTCAGCTGCGTGACGGCAAAGTTGGCCATCGCACGTCCGCGTGCTTCAAAAGTCGGATTGACCTGGTAAAGGAAGGGATTGCTGATGTTGATGGTATCGGCATTGGCCAGAGGCGGGATCACGGGGATCTGGTAATACTCGGCCAGGTCACGGATGCGGTAGGCGGCATCGGAGAAGAGCGGGCCGATAACCGCATCGGCATGGTACTGCCAGGCAAGTCTGGCCATGGCGGCTTCCAGGGTGAGCGATGTGTCCGAGGTCTCCATGTGATGGAGCCGGACAAGCTTGTCGTCCTGGGAGCGGTTGAACTCCTCGGCCGCCAATAGGTATCCATGATAAAGCGAGCGTGAGACCAGCCACTCGGGGGATCCGGGTTCGGCTGCCGGCAACAGGACGCCGACGTTGTAAACTATGCCGGATGGAGCTTTTCCATAGGCAGCACCGCTGCGTGTCGGGAGTCCCTGGATGCGCCGTTGAACCGCCGCCAGGATATTTGTGTCCACCGTTGCTTCAAAATAGGGATGGAGAGCATCAAAAAGCTGCCTGGCCTCGGCACGGCTCATATGGTCCAGGCCGAAACGAAGCAGGTCAAGCTGCACCCTCGGATTTTCACTCTGAAGGAATGCAAGTTTACGCTGTTCGGTTGTCAGGTATCCCATGATTTGCTGGTACAGCCGGTCGGCATCGCGGTGCAGGTTCTGGTAGGCGGGACGCGATTTGAGGTTGTACAGCAGGTCCAGACTGTTGCCAAACTGGCGTGTCTGAAACCCGGTGAGCGCCAAAGTGTAGCGCGCTTCATCAAAAAACCGGGGGTCGTCGTTCCGCGTCAGCTTTCGCAGACTGTTGCGGGCGAGAGGGTAGTTGCTGGTTGCAAAATAGCTTTTGCCGGCAAAAAGCCGGGCTTCCGGTGTGTCGATCCGGGAAAAAAGCAACGACGCCGAATCGTACTGCGACTCCCGGTAGAATCCCAGTGCACGGTCAAAGAGATCGTCCGTTTCATCGGCTCCGTTTTCGGTGTCCCGTTCCTGCGGGACCGCGGTGTCACCCGGACCGTTGACTTCCTGTGCGGATGTCGCTTCAGCCGCCAATCCAGCCGATGCAAATGTCAAGGCCAGCGACAGGAGGAAGGCCAGGGTCATCCGGGAAATTACGTTTTGGGAAAAAACGTTGCGAGAGTATGCGTTCATCAGTGTTTTTAATTTAATATTACAGCAGCGACCCGCATGATACCTATTCCCATTCGATCGTAGCCGGCGGTTTGGAACTGATATCATACACCACCCGGTTGATGCCCTTTACCTCATTGATGATCCGGTTGGATACACTGCTCAAAAATTCATACGGTAGATGAGCCCAGTCGGCAGTCATACCGTCAACACTGGTAACGGCCCGCAGTCCCACAACGTATTCATAGGTCCGCTCATCACCCATTACGCCCACACTTTGCACCGGAAGAAGCACTACCAGCGCCTGCCAAACCGAATCATACAGGTTCTGCGTACGCAGCTCTTCTGTGAAGATGGCATCGGCGTCCTGGAGCAGCCGGACTTTCTCCCTGGTGACATCGGAAAGAATCCGGATGGAGAGCCCGGGACCGGGAAAGGGATGCCGGTTGATGAAATCCTTGGGGATGTCCAGGGCCAGGCCCACACTGCGCACCTCGTCCTTGAACAGCTCACGGAGCGGCTCCAGAAGCTTTAAATTCATCTTTTCGGGAAGGCCGCCCACATTATGATGCGACTTGATGGTGACCGACGGCCCCCGGAAGGAGACGCTTTCGATCACGTCCGGGTACAGGGTGCCTTGCGCCAGGTGGGTGAACCGGTCGTCATCCGAAATCGCCTCATCAAAAACATCAATGAACGTGTTGCCGATGACTTTACGCTTTTTTTCGGGATCGCTGATCCCTTCCAGGCGATCCAGGAACTGGGTGGATGCGTCCACGGCCTTCACGGGCAGCTTCAGCTTTTCGGTGTAAAGCCGCTGAACATCCTCAAACTCGTTTTTTCTCAGAACGCCATTGTTGACAAATACACACAAGAGCCGGTCACCGATGGCCCTGTGAATAAGCGTGGCGGCAACGGTAGAGTCCACCCCGCCGGAAAGCCCGCAGACAACGCTTCCTTCACCCACGGTCTCGCGGATCTGCTCCACGGTGCTTTCAATGAAGGAGCCGGGGGTCCAGATGCCTTTCAGTCCGCAGATGTTCCGGACAAAATTGTGCAACATTTGGCGCCCGTATTCGGTGTGGACCACTTCGGGATGGAACTGGACTCCGTATACGGGCCTCGTGGTCTCCTTGACGGCAGCCACCGGTGCATTATCGGTCCGGGCGATCACGTCAAACCGGTCTGGCAGATTGACGATATGGTCGCCGTGGCTCATCCATACAATGCTGTTGTCCGGCAGGCCGGAAAAAAGATCGTTGCGCTTGATCACGGATATGCGGGCCCGACCGAATTCGCGCTTTTCCGCATCGGCAACCGAACCGGGCGAAAGCGAATGCGTCATGATCTGAAGCCCGTAACAGATGCCAAGTACCGGCACATTCAGATCAAAGATGGCGGGGTTGAGTTCCGGGGCATCCGGGTCGTTGACGCTCATGGGTCCGCCCGACAGGATCACCCCGGAAGGCGGACGCGAGTCGAATTGTTGCAGATCGACATTAAACGGATGTATTTCACAGTAGACCTGGCTTTCACGCACCCGGCGGGCAATCAGTTGATTGTATTGGGAGCCGTAATCCAGGATCAGGATCCATTCATTTTCAGGTTTGATCATTCGGCAGGGACCCTTCGGTCAGAGAGGTTATCGTAATCAGGCAATAATTTCCGTGTAATCATCCACCGAAAGGAGCTCTTCAAGCTGGGCGGGATCACTCATTTTGATCTTGATCATCCATCCTTTTCCGTAGGGATCCTCGTTGATCAGTTCCGGCTCGTCTTCCAGCGCCTCGTTCCACTCAAGGATTTCACCGCTGACCGGCATGTAAAGCTCGGAAACCGTCTTGACGGCTTCTACGGTGCCAAATGTGCCGTCCTTGTCCACCGACTCCCCAACTTTGTCGATTTCAACAAAAACGATATCGCCGAGTTCGTTCTGTGCAAAATCGGTGATGCCGACAGTCACAGTTCCATCTCCGTTGTCGCGAATCCACTCGTGTTCACGTGTGTATTTGAGTTCTTTGGGATGCTTCATAATGGTTTTGTTTTAGGAAGGATCGGGTATGAACTTGAAATGATTTTCAAGGTATTTGGTGTCAAAATGACCGCTGACGAACTTCGGATCATTCATGAGTTGCATCTGATAGGGAATATTGGTCTTGATCCCCTCAATTACAAATTCGCTGAGGGATCGCTTCATGCGTTCAATAGCTTGCCTGCGGTCGGGAGCGCTGACAATCAGCTTTGCTATCATCGAATCGTAATAGGGAGGTACGGTGTACCCGGCATAGGCATGCGTATCCACCCGCACACTATGACCGCCCGGCAGGTTGAATGTGTGGATTTTGCCTGCCGAGGGACGGAAGTTGTGCTCCGGGTCTTCGGCATTTATCCGGCACTCGATGCTGTGTCCGCGCATTTTGAGGGGTTTCTTGTCCAGCGGAAGACCTGCGGCGACCTCGATCTGCAGCTGGATGAGATCCTCGTTGGTGACCTCTTCGGTTACCGGGTGTTCCACCTGGATGCGGGTGTTCATCTCCATGAAGTAAAAGTTGTGGTCCTTGTCGAGCAGGAATTCAATGGTTCCGGCGCCTTCGTACTGGATGGATTCGGCGGCGGCAATGGCGGCCTGGCCCATTTTTTCCCGAAGCTGCGGCGTCATGACCGGACACGGGGCCTCTTCCACCATTTTCTGGTAGCGGCGCTGCATGGAGCAGTCGCGCTCGCCGTAGTGATTGACCAGACCGTGGCGGTCACCGACGATCTGGATCTCGACATGGCGCGGTTCCGTGATGAATTTTTCCAGGTAGATTTCGGAGCTGCCGAAGCAGGATACGGATTCGTTTCGGGCGGCAACGAGCTGGCGCTCAATCTCCTTTTCCTCCATGACGATCCGCATTCCGCGTCCGCCCCCGCCGGCCGATGCCTTGAAGATGACGGGATAGCCGATATCGGCGGCGATCTTTTTCGCCTCATCGGCCGAGCTGATCACGCCGGGGCTGCCCGGAATGGTCGGAACGCCAAATTTCATGATGTTTTCCCGGGCCATGGACTTGTTGCCCATGGTATCGATCATCTTCGGGGAGGGGCCGATGAATTTGATATTGTGTTCCTCGCATATGCGGGAAAACTCGGCATTTTCTGCGAGGAAGCCGTAACCGGGATGAATGGCCTTGGCATCGGTGATTTCCGCTGCGGCAATGATGCGCGGGATCTTGAGGTAGCTGTCCCGTGCGGCAGGCGGACCGATACACACGGCCTCATCGGCGAATTTCACATGCAGGCTTTTCTCGTCAGCCGTGGAATAGACGGCAACCGTCTTGATTCCCATTTCACGGCAGGTCCGGATGATGCGCAGCGCGATTTCGCCCCGGTTGGCGATTAGGATTTTATCAAACATGGTGCAGGTCAGGATGGATCGATGAGAAAGAGCGGCTGGTCAAATTCCACGGGTTGTGAATTTTCAGCCAGTATCTTCACGATTTTGCCGGAGTACTCCGACTCGATCTCATTCATGATTTTCATGGCTTCAATGATGCACAGGACATTCCCTTTGGAGACCGTGTCACCAACGTTTACGAAGAATTCGGATTCCGGGGATGGTGAACGGTAGAAAGTACCCACGATCGGGGAGCGCACGGTTACAAACTTGTCGTCGCCCGGGGCGGTGCCGGCAGGAGCATCCTGGGCGGATGCGGGAGAAGCAGCGGAAGCCGCCGGTGCCGCAGATGGCGGGTTGCCGGGAAGATGGTACTCCTGGGGTTGCTGGCTCCCCATGTACATGGATCCCGATCCTTCTCTCATGAAGGTATCGGGACGCTTCTTAACCCTGATTTTAAAATCCCCTTCTTCGATCTCAACTTCATTGACCTCGTTTTCAGCTATGAGCTTGAGAAGGTTCCTTATGGTTTTCAAATCCATTATGGTTCCAATTTTAGAGTTTAACTCGTTCCAGATAAGCGCCTTCCTTGGAATTTACCTTGACCAGGTCTCCCTGGTTGATAAATAACGGTACCTGGATGGTGGCACCGGTTTCCAGTTTGGCTGATTTTGAGCCGCCCTGAGCGGTGTCTCCTTTCACACCCGGTTCGGTTTCCGAAACTTTCAGAATCACGTGGTCCGGAAGTTCGGTGAACAGGATTTCATCGTTTTCAGCACGAACCACTATCTGCACGTTCTGGTTCTCTTTCAAGAAATCAGGACGATCCAGTTTTTCCTGCGGGACAGGGATCTGTTCATAGGTTTCCCTGTGCATGAAGTGGTAGATATCCCCCTCGCGGTAGATGAATTGGTAGGGCCGGCGTTCTACGCGGACGGCCTCCACCGATTCGCCGGCACGGAAGGTTTTGTCAAGTACTTTTCCGCTTACAACCCCCTTGAGCTTGGTCCGCACAAAAGCGCCGCCCTTGCCGGGCTTTACATGCTGGAACTCGGTAATGCTGTAGATGTCACCATTGATCATGATGGTAAGTCCGTTGCGAAAATCGGATGTGGTTATTTTAGGCATATGGATTGGTAACAATTGGTTATGATAGAGGAACCAAAAATACCACTGTTGCAGCTTTCAGACAAATTTGTTGCGGAGTATGCAGGCAAGGCATCCTGATGGGTGGCAAGCCGGCCTGAAGGTCAGGTAATCAGGTTGTACAGCGTAGTGATGAGTACAAGGGCGATCAGCAGGGGACAGATATACTTGACGAAAATGGGCCAAATCTTCGGGAAAAAGCCCCGGTCCATGTCCTCAAAACCGTGCCGGATCTCGTCCATTGCGTTTTCCGACTTCCAGAACCATGCCAGGAAGACGCAGAGCATGAGTCCGCCCAGCGGCAGTCCCACGTTGTTGAAAATGGTCGCCAGAACATCAATGAGATTGATGTTGAAGGAGATGATAACGGCAAAAAGCATCACCAGTCCACCGACACCCGCAGCCGCTTTTTTCCGGGGTACCTTGTGTTCGTCGATAATATAGGATACGGGCACTTCCAGCAATGAAATGGTGGATGTGAGGGCCGCCATGCTCAGCAGTATGAAGAAGGAGGTGCCGAAAAGCAGGCCGAAGAAGCCGCCCATGGATTTGAACAGGTTTGGCAGCACGTCAAATACCAGGGTGGTGCTGGCAAAAAGACGCCCCTCATCATCCATGATGGTGATGCCGCTGTACTGGGCCACAAACATGGCGGGGATAATCAACAGGCCTGCCAGGAAGGCGATTCCAACGTCTGCCAGGGTTACATAAGTGGCCGATTCCACGATGTTCTGGTTCTTCTTCAAGTAGGAGCCGTAGGTCAGCAGGGCGCCCATGCCCAGGGAAAGTGAAAAGAAGGCCTGTCCGAGGGCCGCGAAGACCAGGTTGGTATTAATGGCTGAGAAATCCGGGAGAAGGTACAGCCGCAGCCCGTCCATGCTGCCCCGGAAGGTGAACACGTAAAAGATCATGATGATGAGCACCGCGATCAGGATGGGCATCATGGTTTTTGTGGCGCGCTCGATGCCGTTGCTGACCCCACCGGTGATGATGGCGATGGTGGCAAGCATGAAAAGAACGGTAAAAATAGCGTTTTTGAAACCGTTTCCGAGATCGGCAACCCATCCTGATGCGGCGGTGAGACCGGAAAAGTAGAAGATTTCCTCGAAAACAAAGCCGAAGGTCCAGCCGGCAACGACCAGGTAGAAGGAGAGGATCATCACACCGCACAAGACCCCCCACAACCCGATGAGTGGAGGAAACCAGCCGCTTCCAAGTTTTTTGAATGCGCCGACGGGGTTCCGGCGGGTGTGGCGGCCAATGGCAAATTCGGCGATCATCACGGGAAGGCCTACTGCAAAACAGCAGATCAGGTATATGAGAATAAAAGAGGCGCCGCCGTTCTCGGCCACCTGCGTCGGGAACCCCCATATGTTCCCCAATCCGACAGCCGAACCGGCCGCCGCAAGCACAAATCCCAGCTTGGAATTCCAGTTACCTCTTTCAGTCCTATGTTCTGCCAATTTATTCTCCGTTTACGTCCTGCAATATCCTTGCCTTCAGGAAGGTAAGCGAGGTAAGCACAGAGTATACTGCAACACCGGTTCAAGAGCAACCGCAAAATGACGGTTAAACAAGTCACCAGCCGGTTTCAGGAAAGCAGCTGCCTGAGAATGATGCCGGAAGTCGGCGGAACCGGGACTTCCGGGCCGTTCACGGGAAGGGGATTCTCCGGATAGACTTCGGTTGCATCGGCAACTTGCTCCCAGCGTCCTTCCGGGAGGGTGACCGTATACTCGTTTTCTGAATTGCCGTTGAGGCTGACAAGCATCCGCTGTCCGGGCTGATGCTTGCTGTGGATATCAAATGTGATGTGCAGCGCATCTTCGTACTGGTGGAAGTGGATTTCGTGCGGCTCAGCCAGGCGCAGCTGCGGGTTTTCCATTCTCAGCCTGATAAGGTTTCGGTAATACTCAAACAGGCTGGCATTGGCCTCGATTTCCGTGAAGTCCAGATAGTTGGTCGCGTTGTCCTTTTCGTAGCTGTTGTGGTCCAGTTTTCCGGTGTTCGGGTCGCGCGGGTTCTCCGGGACAATCCACTTCGAGCGACCCCATTCCTGGCCGGAGTGGATCATGGGAATACCCTGGGCCGTCAGAAGAAAAAGCGCGGCGAGCCGGGCGCACTTCATTTCCTGTTCATTGAGCGGGATCAGCGTTTTTTTGTTCTTGAAAACGGTGTCAGCCTTGCCCTGGTCAAGGGCTATTCGAATGAAGTCACCGAGCGTGTAGCCATCGTGGGATTCCAGATAGTTCAGCGCATGTTCCTGATGGTGGAAACGCCCGTTGGACAGATGCAGCAGGGTTCCCCGTATGTAGTTTTCCAGCGACTCGCGATTCGACTCGTAATGCCATTTTCCGAAAATGAATCCGGGGGTGTGGATGGGGTCGATGCCCTTGACGCCGTTGCGGATCTGATCGTTCCAGGCACTCCATCCGTGTCCGGAGAAGCCGGTGGGATCGTATCCGCCGCCCCACGGTTCGGCAATCAGCAGCACATTCGGATTAATCTTCTGCGCCTCTTCACGTATCTCGGCAATGGTCTGGCGGTCGATAAGGTTGGCCAGGTCAAACCGGAAGCCGTCGATATGGTACTCCTGCATCCACCATTTCACGGAGGAGATGATCAGTTCACGGATGTGTGGTGATTCCGTGCGCAGATCATTGCCGCAGCCGCTGTGATTGGTAAGCCTGCCCTGCTCGTCGGTGCGGAAAAACCCGTTCCTGTCCAGATACATCAGCGGATTCTGGTCATATTGCGATATGTGATTGTAGACCACATCCATGATCACGGTGATGCCCTCCCGGTGCAGTTCCCTGATCATGTACTTGAGTTCACGGGCTGCCGTGACCGGGTCGCCAGTGAAGACACCGGCCTTGCTGTTTCCGTTGGATGCATACATGGTTTCCGGAGCAAGGAAGAAACTGGTCATGTATCCCCAGTAGTTACGGCTGTAGGGATTCCAGGTGTTGCGGAATCCTTCCGGGGTCTCCTGCTCAAACGGGGGTTCAAAAGCGGCAAATTTTTGCAGTGGAAGCAGCTCCACGGCATTAACGCCAAGCCGTTTCAAATGGGAAATGCCGCCGGTGATATCTTTTTCGACAAAACCGGTATAGGTGCCGGGGCTGCGGGCGCCGGCGGATGGGTGCACGGTCAGGTCCTTGACATGAACTTCGTAGATGATCAGGTCGCGCTGCTCGGGCGGTATCACAAACGTGTCGCCCTGCCAGTCAAAGATGTTGGGACCGGGGATTCTGCTCTTCGGCAGCTGCTGGTAGTGATTGACGGAAGTGATCTGCGTGGACCACGGATCGGCCAGCAGGGGGGGCGGTTTGAGCAGTCCGGGTTCATCGGAATGGTGCTCCACGCGGTAACCATAGTATTTGCCGGTCTGGTCACCGGGCAGTTCAAGGACCCAGCTGCCGTCCGGGTACCTGTCCATCGGATGATGCTGCCCTTTCAGCTGCCTGTAGCTTTCAAACAGCACGAGCTCAACGTTTGCAGCCCGGGGACAATAGAGACGGAAGGTGCACCTGTGCTTATCCTGCCGGACGCCCCAGGGTTGTAATACGGCGGTAATGTGACCGGTTTCCCGGTCTCCGTTGCGAAACACTTATGTTACTCCTGCTTGCTGCGTGATAAACAAATTGCCATGTGAGCCATTTACGAAACGGTGCTCCCGTTATTGGCTTCAGATGTGATGAACATGAATTGTCCCTCTGGCGTTTCAGCCATGAGGACCATTCCCTCACTCGGAACACCCATCATTTTACGGGGTTTGAGATTGGCAACTACAGTGACCTTTTTTCCGGGCAACTCTTCAGGATCGAAATGCTGTGCGATACCGGCCATGATGGTGCGCTTTTCAAGCCCGATATCTACCTTGAGCTTGAGCAGCTTGTCGGATTTCGGTACCCGCTCGGCGGTGAGTATCTCACCGATACGCATGTCCAGCTTGACGAAATCCTCGTAGGTTATGGTATTCTTGATCGGTTCCAGGGTCGGTTGCGAAGATTCCTGCGCACGGGTCTGATCCTCGAGTTTCTGACGCTGCGCTTCAATGGCTTCATCCTCGATCTTCTTGAAAAGGATGTCACCCTTGTTAAACGGGCTGCCGGCCTGCAGAGTATTCTCTGTGATATCGTCCCAGCCGGCTTTGCTGATACCGAGCGTTTCGCGCAGTTTGCGGCAGGCATCGGGAGTGACCGGATCGAACAGGACCGAGAGGGCTGCCGTTATCTGGCAGCAGACGTTCAGCACCGTGCCGCAACGCCCGGGATCGGACTTGCGAAGATGCCAGGGCTCCATCTCGGTAAAGTACTTGTTGCCGGCACGCGCCAGGTTCATGCTTTTCTGGATCGCCTCACGGAAACGGAAGGTCTCGTAGCATGCTGCAATTTCATCTTTCAGACGGGTAATCTCTCCCAAAACGGCGCGGTCCTCATTGGTCAGCTGTCCGGCAACGGGAATCCGGCCGTCAAAGTTCTTGCTGGTGAATGAGAGGGTCCGGAATACGAAATTGCCGAAAATATCGGCCAGTTCGCCGTTGACGTGATCCTGGTAGTACTTCCAGGAGAAATCGGCATCCTTTGTTTCAGGCAGGCCGGTGCCGAGCACATAGCGCAGCAGGTCCGGCTCAAAATCCTTCAGATACTCATGGACCCATACCGCCCAGCCGCGGGACGTCGAGAGTTTCTGTCCCTCCAGATTGAGAAATTCGTTGGCGGGCACATTTTTCGGGAGGATGTAGCCATCGTAGGACATAAGCACGGCCGGGAACATGATGCAGTGGAAAACGATGTTGTCCTTGCCGATGAAATGGATCAGGTCGCACTCCTGGTCCCGCCAGTATTTTTCCCAGAGCCCGGGTTCGCCTCTTAGTTCGGCCCACTCTTTTGTGGCAGAAATATACCCGATGGGGGCGTCAAACCAGACGTAGAGTACTTTTCCATCGAAGCCCTCAACCGGTACGGGAACACCCCAGGTGAGATCGCGGGTCACGGCCCGGTCGCCAAGGCCCTGGTTCAGCCAGCTTTTGACCTGGCCCATGACGTTGGGTTTCCAGTTCTCGGTTTTATCAAGCCATGCCTGAAGATCGTTCTGGAAGTCGCCGAGCGGCAGGAACCAGTGCTCGGTTTGCTTGTAGACGGGCTTTTCACCGGTGACCATGCTTCTGGGTTCGATGAGGTCTGACGGTGAAAGCGATGTCCCGCATTTTTCACACTGATCGCCAAAGGCCTCGGCGTAGCTGCAGTGCGGACAAGTGCCCTTGACGTAACGGTCAGGCAAAAACATCCCGGCTTTCTCGTCATATAGCTGGGTTTCGGCTTTTTTCTTGAATACGCCTTTTTCGTTCAGGACACGGAAGAAATCCTGCGAGGTTTCGTGATGCACAGCGGAGCTGGTCCGTCCGAAATAGTCGAAAGAAATGCCGAATTCCTCAAAAGTCTTCTTGTTCATTTCGTGGAAGCGGTCCACAATATCCTGCGGAGTGACACCTTCCTTGTCGGCGGCGATGGTTATGGGTACACCGTGTTCATCGGAACCGCAGATAAAGACCACATCCTCGCCGCGCATTCGCTTGTACCTGACATAAAAATCGGCCGGGAGGTAGGCGCCGGCAAGGTGTCCCAGGTGAATGGGGCCGTTGGCATAGGGAAGGGCGGAAGTCACAAGCGTTCGTTTGCCCATAAGACAGATTTCGAGTAAAACTTGATTACGGTTAACAGGACCTCTAAAATCTTCTCAAGATACACCAATGCCGGCCAAGATGAAACTACAGTGTTGATTCTTCGCCGGTTCCGGTATAAATCCCGTGAATGAAATATTGTGCTCTGGTATCTTTGCAGTCAACTTGAGATATTAAAGCAGTTCGAATTGTCGGTCTTTTCAAGGCTTTTAATCAAATGCTTCTAAATATCATTACAGGCGATCTATGAGTCTCAGCTGGTATGCACTTTATACCCGGCCCAGGTTTGAAAAAAAAGTGGCGGTTCGGCTTGAAGAAGCCGGTTATGAGGTCTGGCTGCCTATGCAGACAGTGGTCAGGCAGTGGAGTGACCGCAAGAAGAAGGTGGAAGTTCCGCTGTTCAACAGCTATGTTTTTATCCACGCGGAGCAAAAGGATCTGTATCATGCCGTGCAAACAGATGGAGTAGCCAGGACGGTTCATTTCAACGGCGCACCGGCTGTGATCCGCGACGAGCAGATTGACGTCATCCGAAAGATTCTTATTGGTCCGGATGCCTTTGATATCAGGGAACGGAGTTATGCCAGGGGGGATGTGGTGAGAGTGATGCAAGGTCCTCTGAAGGGCAGCCAGGGCAGGTGGATTAACTGGAGGGGCAAGAAAAGGGTCTGCCTGGAACTGGAACAGCTGCATCACGTGATTCTGGTTGAGGTTCCGGCTGCCTATGTCGAAAAAATCGGACCCCGTGAAGTGTGAGGGCCCGCTTCCTGAACAGATAACCAATATGAACATGAATGAACTCTATTAAAGAGAATTACCGGGAACCAGTGCTTTTTGTGATAAAAGCATTGGCGGTTTATGTACTCTGGTACCTGGTATACCATTTTTGGCTGCTGCCCGACGGAAGGCTCGATGAATTAATCTCCCGCAATATTGTCGGTGTTACAGCAACATTGTTGCAGCTCACCGGCTACGATGTGTTCGCTTTTGACCGGATCGTGGGTATCGGACTGTCAAACGGCCTTGAAATCATTGACGGATGCAATGGAATTGAGACTGTCGGACTTTTCGTGGGGTTTGTCATTGCCTATCCGGGCAGTGCTGTCAAACGGTGGATGTTCATACCGACCGGAATCCTGATAATCTACCTGGTCAATGTAGCCCGCATCTATCTGCTGGCCATTGTGCAGTATCACTGGTATCCCGGATTTCAGGTCATTCATGACTATACGTTCAATCTGATTTTTTATCTGGTAGTGTTTGCACTCTGGGCGGTATGGGCACTGCGTGGAAGCAACAGAATCCGGCCGGCGGATAGCAGCGACGATGTCGGCGCAATAGCTGACTATCACAGTACACCGGGTATTGACAACTCCTCGGACAGTGACAGCAAACCGGGCAGCGGTAAAAAATCGGGCAGTGACAGTGGTGAAAGTGCAGATAGGACAACAGAAACGGATTGAGTTTTTTGTGGAGGATGTTTGGACAGGATGATCAAAAACCTGGCAGGGATTCTGAAGAAACGCTATCGCTGGTATCATCCGGTCTGCGTCTTGGCCATTGCTCCACTCTATGTCTATGTGATACGTCCGGTACGCGTCTTGCTCAATGAGTATGTCATGGTCCCGCTGCTGAAGATGCTGTATGGCAGCGGTGCGGCGATCCAGGTGCAGCCGGATGATGTCGGAACCGGCACGCTGCTTCAGAGTGCCGATGCCG
The DNA here is from genome assembly GCA_007120385.1 of Balneolales bacterium. Classification (GTDB taxonomy): domain Bacteria; phylum Bacteroidota; class Rhodothermia; order Balneolales; family Natronogracilivirgulaceae; genus SKNL01. The sequence goes on along the minus strand of SKNT01000013.1, from coordinate 6,056 downwards.
GCCTGGCGGTCGTACTGGCCGTTCCCGGAGGGCTGGTCTTTTTTGTCTTTTTTACTTTAATGCTGCTTTCAGCTGCGCATATGCGATTTTATTTGATGCTTCTGGTATTGCATTTCGGTGCTTTTATTGTCGCTTTGTTTTCAGCTGCCATTGCAGGCCATGCGAATGTCATGGTGCTGCACCTCATTCCGCTTTTTCAGCACTATATGGTACTTGCCGCTTCCTTTGGCATCCTGTTTTTTTCGCTTGGAGACCGTCAGTAGGAAAGCCGCAACTGCATACCCAGCTCTGAACGGACAGGTCCTGGGGTTTGGTCATGTCCCGAACCGACCGCGGGCCGGTCGAAAAACCGGATTCGCGCATATTTCAGTTCTGCAAGAATCCATGTGAACGGCTGCCATCGTACAACGGCATAGGAACTGCGGCCCAACCCGTAGAGCATGCGGGAGGTCATTACCTGTGACAGGTCGAATTCATACTGATACAGACGCGAACTGAAGTCGTCGGTATCAAAAAGGGTCCATCCGAGGTCAAATCGCAGTTTTCCGGATTGCTGCCAGCGGACGGTTTTGCTCACGGCGCCTCCCCGGTTTTCAACCCCGCCTGTCGACGAATGAAACACCGTGTCGTAGCGGGATCGCAGAAAAAAGCGGGGATGCATCTGCCAGTTCAATTGAAAGCGTCCGCTGAATCTTTCTGATTTGCCTGTTATTCGCTGCCTCCGGTGAAAATCATCCAGGGTTTCATATTCAGTGGGACGTTCCTTGAATCGCAGGCCGGCCTGATATTCCAGGCCGGGACGCTGCCGGTATTGAATCTGGACCATGGCCTCCCAGCCGCTGCCTGGACGTGTTTGGCCGCGTGCAGGCACGGGAAAATGGAACCTGTCAAGAAAGCCGGATACCTGCATTCCGCCGGCGGGCCTTAGCCGGTACCCCGCATACCAGCCGGACTGGTTGGACGGGACGCCGGCGCCCTCCCCGAAACCGCTGGCATACTCCGTCCAGTATCCGGGACGGTACTTGCGGATGGCAATAACCCATTCCGCGCCGGACTTATAGGAGCCCATTGCTCCTGCAATCCAGGCACTTCGGCCGTGTTTGATTTGATCCAAATCCCCATGCCGAACCGGACCCGGATCATTTCCCCATTCCCTGCGCCATGCATGTTCCGCGAACAGGCGGGTGCTTCCAAGCAGGAAGGCTCCATCCACCCCAAAAGCCCTGTGGCTTCTTCCTGAAAAAGGGGATGAAACTGAATGGGGCTTGACCGGACGGCTCAGTCCGTAACTAACCCAGGTGAATCCAAATCTGTGGCGAGTGTGGATCCAGGACAGGTTGCCACCCTGTACCGTCTCCCGCACGTTATTTCGTCTTGCCCGTTCCGTCCCGGTACGGTGGAACGGACTGCTGGTTGGCGGGCGGATGGTATCACCGTTGACCTCCACGGCTGAGCGGTGCCGGGTGGAATGGATGACAGTCATGGACAATTCATTGCCGCCGTTTGATAAAAAGGGTGGAAGCGGTATGGACGCTTCTACTGCGGCCCCGCGAAAAAAGCGGATCTGTCCGGATGAACCGTATGGCCGTATGCCCTGAGAGCGCCGGTAGGGCGCGGCATGGGCCGGTCCGCCTTTGCCAAATGAAGCGTTGCTCCAGAGTACCAGTCCCTGCCCGAATCTGGCACTGTAATCACCGATGACTGCTCTTCGGACGAACCTCTCACCCTGATAACTCAGATGTGCCGAGGTGAAATCAAATCCATGAAGTGCCTGGTAGGGTTCTCCGGGGAGTTTTACCTGGGTCAGATTCGCTGATAACGCGGCGGTTGCGATGGTTTGCCTGTGATAAAGCCGTGCAGGAGTTCCGGGATAGTGTGCCGGCTCATCCTCAGATGGCTGGTACCCGGCCGCTGCCGGAAAAGATTGCTGATAGCGAAAGAACTGCTGGACACCCATGTCCCTTGCCCGTATACCGCGCCGATTGCGCCGGGGGCGGACGGTAATCCAGGGCCGAAGTGTTTCAACCGCAACCGGTCCGATTCCCGGAACGTTTGCAAGTTCATCAACACTGTGGAACAGCCGGCCGGATCTGAAGGAAATGATGGCATCCGCCCGCCTTTGTGTCATGCCCGGAACAAGCAGCAGGTCACTTCGGGCAGCGGTGTTGAGGTCAACCGGAAACAGATCCAGCAGTTCCTGGATATATGTTTCCCAATCCTCCGAACTCTCAAAATCCTCCGGATCCAGTGCCAGTGAGAAGTGTTGGATCAATTCCCCGTGATCCGGTGCACCGCCGGTCCTCCTGTCCTGCGATATACCGGTTTCGGGCCAGTTCAGTACGCCAAAGCAAATGAATGCACCCATCAGATACGGCAGTAGATGTGGAAGTAATGGTATGCATCTCTTTACCGTGCTACCGGTTTGAGAAGATGGAAATGGTCCCCATCCCGGAATCACGGCCCTGTTATCGGGACCCGGCAGTTGATGTGCTTTCATTCGGAAATTCATAACTGTGCCAAAGGTGCGATTTGTTATTGAGGGTTCCGGGTGGCGTTATAAGACGAGCTGGAAGTCAATGCCGGGACTGAGTCCCAGCACGTCATGTTTTTGAACGGCCAGATTTCCCCGGATTTTGCTCAGGTGCAGACCTGCACCGGCGGACCATGTGAAAGGCCGTGAGGTCCAACCGGCTCGCAGAAAGAGCCGGCCGGGCATTTCCACTTCGGCTCCCGTCCGCAGCGATAACGGATGCAGGCTGTCCTTGACCAGGTCGGCCGTGATCAGAAGACCACCGATGCCGTTCCATGATATGCCGCCGGCCATTTCTGCCGGATGCAGGTCTGTTTCCATCTTTCCGGAGTCCGTTTGCAGCAGATGTGATATCCGGTATCCTACACGGAAGGAGTCCGAAAGACCGGCGACAATCCCGGCATCGAATACCGGGGAGCCACGAGATCCGTATCCTTCAATCCGGATGTGGACATAGCTGGCACTCAGGCCGATTCGGAAACGGTCAAACCCCGCGGCTGCGCCCAGCCGGGCGCGCGTCTCGCGATAGAGGTCAAATCCATAAGTATGGATGCCGGCGGCAAGTGCCATCTTGCTTTTATCCGTCCGAAGGAAACCGGGTCCGGGCACAGATATGGTCACGGCATGATCTTCAAGTTCCCTGAGTCCGTAGTAACGGATTGAAAAGAACCCAAGCACGGGTTTTTCCCCTGGCAGTGCAGCCGGATTGTGGAATGCCGCCCAGGTGTCGTCATCCAGCGCCGTGTGTGCCTGTCCCATGGCAATGGATCGGGCGCCCATGGTCCATTGGCCCTTCACCGGTGCAGATACTGCCGCGACGAGCATCAATGAAAACAGCATCCGCAACGCATTGCAGGCACGTGAAAGTGAGGTGGAAATCCGGATGATTTTTTTCATGCAATTTTGCCAAAAGCAGGCGTTATATTATGCAGATGACGGCATCCCTTGAGTAAACAGGGGCCCTCGCTGCCTGATACCCGTCAGACCGGCGAAACCCGGAATCCTTTCAACAGACCTCACAAACCGGCGAAAACTTCATGCGTTTTTTTATCGTCATTTTGTTGCTTTTTATACTGATGCTGCCGGGCAGGGTCCTGTCGACTCAGGTTTTTGACGTTTCAGTGGATATCAACACGGCCCAGATCAGCACGACCGATTACGAGTATCTGAACCAGCTCGGCCCCATGATCAAGGAGTACCTGGAAACGAATACCTGGACCGACGACCGTTTTCAGGAGATTGAGCGGATCCGTATCAACATGCAGATCGTCATCAACTCGGTGGACGAGCGGCAGTTTACCACCACCATGCTTTTATCTTCGGAGCGTCCGATCCACAACACCCTGCAGATTACACCGGTGCTCATCATCACCGACAACAACTGGGTGTTCGAATTCGGACCCAACCACAATCTGCTTTTTGACGCCTACCAGTACGATCCCCTCGCCACCGTGCTTGATTTCTACGCCAATTTGATTCTCGGGTACGACTACGATACATTTTCCGAGCTTGGCGGCGAGGAGTTTTTCAGGAACGCCCGCCGGCTGGCCGACATGGGCGAGAGCTCCGGCGCTGGATGGACGACAGCCGGGTCGCGACGAAGCCGCAGCGACCTGATAACCCAGCTGCTCAATCCGGATTACGAGGATTTCCGCAGGGCGCTCTACCTGTATCATCGCCACGGACTCGATCTGTTCACTCAGGACCCTGACCGGTCCCGCGACAATATTCTTGAGGCATTTCAGATGATCCACCAGGCGCAGCGCCGAACCACGGCCCGCTATCCCTTCGACCTGCTCTTTTCCGCCAAACACCGCGAATTTCGGGCCATCTTCATGGATGCCGATACGGAACGCCGGCTGGAGGCCTACAACTTGCTCATCACGATTGATGACAGCCGGATCTCCGAATACGAGCGACTGCAGCGCTAGGGGGCCAACCGTCTGGCTTTACGGCGCTGACGGATCTCGTGTACGGCCAGCAGCACCGCGGCCGTAAGCAGCGGAGCAATGAAATAGTAGAGGCGGAAGACCAGAACGGCGCTGAGGATCTGTGCGGAGTCGATAAAAGCTCCCAGCATAAGCACCATGATGGTTTCGATAACTCCCAGCCCGCCGGGAACCTGGCTGAGGATCCCTCCTACGAAACTGATCAGATAGATGGCCAGGAACAGGGGATAGGTGAGTCCAGGAATGGGTGGAAGCAGCAGGTAGAGAATAAGGGAGGATGCGATAAGGTCCAGTGACGGGACGATCAGCTGTCCGGTCGCCAAAGGCAGGGTGGGTAGCTGGAATATTTTTCCCCGGAAGGCGATCGTCGCCCTGATATTGCGACATAAAATCAGGTAGATTGCCGTGAGCAGTATGAATATCCATCCAAGTACCTGCAGATTGGGAAGGGGCCAGTCCAGCCCATCCGGCAGGCGGACGGGTGTAGCCGCAAACACAACGCCACCAAGTGCCATGAATCCGAGAAAGAGGGTCACGGCGCAAAACCCCACAACTCTTGTGACGTCGAATCCGCTGATGCCATATGTGGAATAGATGCGGTAGCGCACGGTTCCGCCAACCAGCAGCGACGGGGTGATGTTGTGGCTGAAGGCGAATCCGAGAAACGAGGCTTTCGCGATCCTTCTCCAGGGAAGCCGTATGCCGAAATGCAGGAGAGCCAGCTTGTCGTAAAAAGTGAGGATCAGGTACCCGGTTGTGGTTGCAGCAAGGGCCAGTAGCAGCTGATGATTGGGGATGAGGAGGACGTGGCCTTTGAAGGTGTTCCAGCTGAACTGCTGGATTTCGTTCTGCAGAACATGGATGGCCAGAATGAAAAGGGCCAGTCCGACGAGCGGCAGCAGCCGGCGCCGGGTGATCAGTTTTCTTCGGGGTTTGCCCGTGGCTGTTTGGGGAACTGCTTCCACGGTGCGTCCGTCACTTTCCGGGTTTGAATTTCTGGATGATGTACTCAATTCAGGCCAATGCGAAATAGGATTACATGCTCCAGCCCTGCCGGCCGATCAGCGGTACAAACTTGAATATAGAGAATTTCTCTTCTTCAAAATCATCCTCACCCAGCCGTGTGATCCGGTACATGACCTGCTTCTCCTCATCGCCGACAGGCACGACCAGGCGTCCGCCCATATCGAGCTGCGACTTGAGGGTTTCGGGAACGACCGGCGCTCCGGCGGTGACCACAATAGCCATGTACGGTGCGTAGGCCGACCACCCCAGGGTGCCGTCCCCGCATTTCAGGGTGGGACGGTAACCGAGTTTATTGAGAATTTCGCGTGAGCGGTCGTAAAGCTGATGATGCCTTTCGATGCTGAACACCTTCGCGCCCATTTCGCACAGAATGGCTGCCTGATATCCCGATCCGGTCCCTATTTCCAGGACTTTGTCGCCGGACTCCACGTCCATGAGTTCGGTCTGCTTTGCAACGGTGAAGGGCTGCGAGATGGTCTGGCCCATTTCAATGGGCAGGGCGGTATCCTCGTATGCGCGATGCCCCAGGGCCGTATCAATGAAAAGGTGTC